>JBNKKI010000112.1:0-35317 GCA_050291745.1 Gammaproteobacteria bacterium
CCTGGATTCCGCAGTTGACCGTTCGCAATAGAGGTTAACTGCGGATTCCAGGTTCACCTGAGCTATTTGCCTAACAGGCTTTTTAGCTTGTCTTCAGCCTTTTGCTTTTGCTGCTGTTTTTTCGCATCGGCTTTGGCTTTCAGTTTGGCTTTTTCTTCGTCAACTTTAGCCTGTGCCCTGGCTTTAAGTTTTGCGACCTCTTTATCAATAATCTTATTCTTCACTTCCTTTGTAGCATGGTCAGTTAAACGTCGTATTATTTCCCGTGCCAACTGTTCTCCGGTAGCACCCTTGCTGCCGCCCAGGTTCGTCATATCCAGGCTGGGAAGCCTGAGATTCAACTCTTTATTTTCCAATGCAGCGATGCGGGCCTGAATATTGCCGTCAGCAAAGGTCACACGGCGTATAATTAAACGGGGTCCGGCTGAGCTGCTTTGATCACTAGCGTCTGGCTGTTTAGACGTAGATACTGAAGATGCTCCAGCCATAAGATTATTTTTCAAATCATTCAGATTCGTTTTGTTGTCTTTATTCACTTCAACAAATATCTGTGGTGCGAGCACTGTGATTTCATTGATGATAAAAGGTTCTTCCTGCAGGGATTTCAGATCGATGCCTGCACGTATCTCACCCATAGAAAATACCTTCGGTAAAACATAGCCGTCGGGATTGGCGATAGATAAACCAGTAAACCCGGCAGCGCCACTGGTGAGATCAATTTTCACTTTATCAACCCTGACGGCTGTTTTGGTAGCTTCACTGCCATAGGTTTCAATAGCGGTTTTAACCAGACTATCAATATTGGTAAAAACATAGAAAACGCCCGCAGCAATACCAATGATGGCAAGCAGTGTAATACTAAGGATAATTTTTTTCATCTGAGTGGAGTCACCGGTTTTGTGTTTAATGAGTATAATCCGCAATTTCAGGTTAAAGTTCTAATACTGATTTTACGCGATGTAATGCAACAAACAAGCAAGTTAAAGAATATCTGTGAACTGCGTTTTTATTAATTGATGCATTCTATTTAAACAGTGAGGCAAGCAATTGACCTTCCCTGCGTCGACTGCTTGCCTCAAACAATCCTGTGAAAAAAGAGTTACTCAGATCCGCTCCGGTTTTTTAATTAACTGTAAATGCCTGGCAATATAACGCGCTGACAGGGGCCTGCTTCCTCTAGCAGACCCCTTGATTACTGTGCTTACTCATAATAGGCAATCAACTCCTGGTATGTTCGGCCTACACGGCTATTTTCAGCCGAACCAAATCGATCCAACAGCTTATTCAAAACTATTTTATACCATAGTCTGCGAGAATTTTTTTGTAGGTACCATCTGCCTTGATCGCTGCTAAGCCCTTATTAAAAGCGTCAATAATTTTTTGTCCCCGTGCATTTGCCTTTCCAGAAGCGATATGCAGATTATTGACAGATAATGCGTTCGCGGTAAAGTCAATCGTCCCCAAATCCATGCCCGCCCGCTTGATGACAGACTTGGCCACAATTTCATCATCCAGAGTCAGATCAATCCGCTTACTCAATAGTTTTTTAATGTTGGCTTCTATACTACCTGTTTCCGGCCGGGAGAAGTTGGATGCATTTGCAAAATCTTCGCCATAGCCGTAGCCTGCAACTATGCCAACTTTTTTCCCACTGAGGCTATCCAGACCATTAAACTCGAAGTTATCTCCTTTTCTCTTAATAAATTTGATACTGTTCTGTGCATAATAATCACTATAGATCAAATAACCCGCTCGTTCGTCGGTGTACCAGGCTCCCGGTAGTATATCCACATTACCATTTTTAACTTCATTTAAAGCCCGGTTCCAGGGCATGATTTTGAAATCTACCGTATACCCCTCCTTTCCCATAGCAGCTTTGATTAATGCGATGGATAGCCCCGGATCAGCACCTTTTTGAATAAAAGGGGGCCAGGGATCCTGAGCTGCGGTAATAGTTTCTGCCTGCACCGAAAAGGACAGAAATAAACTTAAAACTAGTGCATTTATGATTTTCATATAATTACCTCACTGTAATAATTTTCACTTTTGAGTTTTAAAAGCCCGGCAAGCATCAATCAGACTTGCCAGAGCACGAAAAAACGGAACATTGTTGTATTAATGTAAATAACTGCCCAGTCACCGAAAACATCCTCGTATCCTGTTTGCGCCGACTACTCTGACAAAGTCAGGTAGATTGAACGAAGTTAACAGTTATTTGAGTGCTTTCTATATCGAAATCCTGTACCGCAGATTTGATCCTCAAGTTTTAAATTTCGATAATCTTCCAATAACTTTTCCTGCTAACTGACTGACATCCTCAGCACGACCTGAAGATTCAGTAGCTTCTTGGGATAAAGAGCTCACAACACTGGATACCTCTACAATATTCTGATTGATTTCAGTGATAACTCGAGTCTGCTCTTCGGCCGCAGTAGAAATACTGCGGTTCTTTTCTGATAATGCATGAATTGCGATATTAATTTCTTCTATCGCATCGCCAGCTTTGCTCACTCTTTCCACGCCTACCCGAGTACGTTCAGCCAGTGAAGCCACACCTTTTTCTACGGCATCGCTAACGCTCTGCAAAGTATCAATGCTACCTTGAATTTCATCCGTAGATTGACTGGTTTTTACTGCCAAATTACGCACTTCATCCGCAACGACTGCAAATCCACGCCCCGCTTCTCCCGCTCTTGCGGCTTCGATCGCTGCATTTAAGGCAAGTAGATTAGTTTGTTCGGAAATTGTTTTAATGACCTCCAGTACCTGGCTTATGTTCTTGCCTTCTGAAATCAGTTGGGATGCCTGGCTGGTTACTGTACCAATTTCTTTCGCAAGAGAATCAATATCGCGAACAACAGTACCGACAATCGACTTGCCCTGAACACTTTTTTCCATAGCTATTCCAGCATCATTCGAAGCCTCGGTCGCGCCATTGGCAACCTCTGAAATAGATGCGGTCATCTGCGTAGTAGCTGTTGCCATCATCTGAATCTGGGATTGTTGTCCAACTAAATGTTCCGAGGTTTTTATAGCCTTCTCTCGACTTTCGTTTGATTTATTCTGCAGTTCCAATGCAGCAGTACTAATGCTTGAAACGATCTCCTTAAGAGAATTGATAAAGGTGTTGACGCCATTGGTTAAACGGTCCAATTCCTTGCCGGGCGGTAAATCCAGCTGCCTGGTAAGATCACCTTCACCCGTGGCAATTTCCTGAATTGCATCAGAAATGACCTTGATGGGCCTGAGCATGGTTCGATTTAACACCAACAGTATCAGCAGAGTAATGCTGGCATCCAGCACTAAAATCATTATCACTTGTTGTATCAAAAGAGTATGCAATCGGGGCTTGATGATATTCATGTCAGCATACACGCTCACCATTCCGACAGCGTTTTTCTCTCCATATTCGATATAGACTAACTCTGCTTCAAAAGTATTTGTGGTGGTTTCCGGCACTGAGTCGATTTCGATAAAAACCGCCTTACCATTTTCATCGACACCTTCCTTACCAAACCAGGCCATCGACTTCCCATCGGATCCGGTCACCTGGATAGCGGCGATCACATTCGCAGTCAGTTCTGATTTAATGTTGGCTTGTAGAGAGTCAGCGTTGTAATTCCAGATTGGTCCCGGCAGACTTAATTTCATTCGTCCAAGCGCAGAGTTTACTGAATCATTGAGATCATTGATTAAGCCGTCTCTAAAGCTTGAGTAGTTGAAATAACCAAAAACTATCAGAATTAAAGTAACGACCAGGATAATTTGAGCGATAAACTGAAACTTGATACTTCTGAACATAATCTTCCTCAACGTGAGTAAGCCCGGATACTCCAGGTTTCCATTAAAATTAATTATAGATCGAGTAAATAATCACTATTATTTTAATAGAATAGTACAAAAATAAAATTTAGCGCAGGAAGTTCTGATTATTTCATAGCTTCCTTCGGTACAGGGATTTGCCGCCAAAATCGAGCGCTATGAGACATTGATTATCTGCGCAAAATGAAATCAAAGTTTATTGAGTTGGCACAAATCCTTGCTCAGATTTTCATCGGCTGTCTGTACCAGAAGGTACTAGGCATAACACAGCCAATGAATAGTTCCATGATAAATAAAAAAACTAATACAAAAGCAAATCGATCTTCGTTGTCTTCATAGATAGACTCACAACAATTTCCTCTGCAAGTGAACTAGTAAAGTGCATCAGGCAATTCTACTCATAGAGGCCTGGATATGGGTAATGATTAACAGATTGACAGTCTAAAGGCTGACGCCAGAATATGAGTTCAGAACACATTATCCTGGAATCCGCAGTTGGTCGAGTTGATTGTGTGTTTGAGGTGGTGTAGATCAAGGCGTAACGACACGGAATAGCCAACTATTCCAGGGCGTTACAACGAAGAGATACGCTGCCTCAAACCTGCAATTCAGTTGGTAGCGGGATGCACCGATTGGGTGATTATACTCATCAACTGTCATAGTTTAAGGAACAGTGGGTTAACCTCTATTGCCAGCGCTCAACTGCGGAATCCAGGATTATTGTTATATTCTCGCATTACAGGAATCCACGCGCTGGCCTATCCTGATTATCTACTTCAAATAATAAAAAAAACGTAAATTCCTCCTATAATCAAACTTTAGCTTTTGTAACCACTAAAGCACTTAATTCTAACTCGCATGATAAGGATCATTAAAAATCATGAAATACATCCAGTCTTTGAGAATTCCCATCAAAATGGGTTTGCTATCTATAATTCCCATCATTGCAATTTTATTATTGCAGATCAATTCAGCCATCACGCTAAAAGATAACCTGTTCAAGGATCGAGAATCTGAGATCAGGTCAGCTGTGGAACTGGCCTACGATACCGTGGATTTCTTTTACCGACAGCAAAAAGATGGCATTCTGACTGAACAACAGGCCCAGGAACAGTCGCTTCAGGCAATCAGGTCCATGAGTTACCAGAAAAATCAGTATTACTTCATCACTGATATGAATGCCACGATTCTGGCACACGGTGCCAATTCGAAACTGGAAGGTAAAAACCTGATGAACCTGCAGGACCCAAACGGTATATACATACTGCGAGAGGTTATCAACCAGGTCAAACAACAGGGTAGCGGTTTTGTACACTACTCCTGGAACAAACCCGGAGCCGATAAACCTGCGGCCAAGATCACCTTCGCCAAGGGACATGCCGCATGGAAATGGAGCATCGCGACCGGGCTTTACGTTGATGATGTGGATGCTATCTTCATACAAAACCTGGTTCATACCGCGCTCATACTGCTGGGTGTGCTGGCAATACTCATCCCGGGAAACTGGTATATCGCACATAGCATTACAAAGCCGATACGTGCACTATTGCAAACGATGGGAAGTGTATCGGATCAAATGGAATTAAAACAACGCGCCAAAATTGACAACAACGATGAAATCGGGCAAATAGCACACGGATTCAACGTCATGCTGGATAAAATACACCCCAGCCTGTTTCAGGTTTCCGAAACAGTACACAAACTATCCGCTTCGGCAAGCCAGTTGATGCAGGTTTCCCAAACCTCTCAACAGCAGGCACAGAAACAGTCCGACGATATCGAGCATGTTGCATCGGCCATGACCAGAATATCAAACACAGTAAAAGAGGTATCAAGGAATACTGATCTAACCGCTGAGAATACCCGTGACACGCACCAGATTGCCAATAGCAGTTACCACAGCATGCTGGAAACAAAATCAGCGATCAGCAAGCTCTCTAACAATATACAACATGCCGCACAGGTCATTGATGGCGTAGAGAATGATAGCAAGAACATCGGTTCCATTCTGGACGTCATTCGTGGTATCGCCGACCAGACCAACTTACTGGCGCTGAACGCAGCGATTGAGGCAGCCCGGGCCGGAGAACAGGGCCGGGGTTTTGCGGTTGTGGCGGATGAAGTCAGAACCCTGGCACAACGCACTCAGGATTCCATTACGGAAATAGAAAAAATGATCAAGAATTTGCAGGAAGGTTCATATGACGCAGTCACCGTGATGCAGGAAAGCCAGCAAACTGCTGCCGAAAGTGTGGAGCGCGTTTCCGTCATCGCTGAAGCGCTGAACCAGATCAATCAAAACATCGATTCAATTAATAAAATGAGTTCACAGATCGCCATATCGGCTGAAGAACAAAGCAGGATGGCAAGCGAGATAAACCAGAATATCTCCAGCATCACAGAAGGCGCAGAAGTCAACAACCAGGAAAGTCAGAAAGTTTCAGATGCCAGCCAGGAAATGGCGGGGGTCGCCGAAAGCCTCACCCTGGCTATTGCTGGATTCAGGTTATAAGTTATTTGCATTCTTTTAAGGGGTCAGGCTCGAGCCTGACCCCAGTGCTGAGCTACGAAAATTATCTGAAGCCGATAGCATATTTTCTATATGACGATATGAATAATTATCCTGGATTCCGCAGTTGAGCGCTCGCAATAGTGGTTAACCCACTGTTTCTTAAACCATGACAGTTGATGTGTATAATCAGCCAATCGGGCATCCCGCTCCGAACTGAATTGCAGGTTTGAGGCGGCGTATCTCTTCATCCTGAAAAAATCAATTCAGCGTGAAAAAGATGCATAACAGATTGATGTGCCTGGTCTAAGCCAGGGATGGCTGTCGTTAGAGCAATGCAGGAGCAATTGCCGAGAAATCAAAAACACCCCTGTCAGCTGATTGGTGATGAGCGTGTTTTTGATTTTATCAGCTGCATTAAGCTGTTACCTGGACTTTCATGATTAACTGATTTTCCAGGTTTATCGCTTATATCCAATATAAACAGCATGATATGGATAGAGAAAATCCAGTTCTTTGAGTACAATTTCCTGGCCCATGTTTACCGATAAATTCCTATAAGTATTATTATGAAAAATCAGTTTTTAAAAATACTGACATTGTATTTGGTGTTTTTCCTCAATGGATGTGGTTCGAGTTCACCCTCTACTTCTAATGACAATACCCCCCTTTACCAGTGTAATAAATCTGAAAATAATTCATCAATAAGCAAACCAAGTGGCGTCTATACAAGCGTTATTACCGCTGCTGCAGTTAAAAACACACATATGCAAGGTGGTTTGGTTCGGGTACGCTGGGCTGAGCTGGAATCAACCCCCGATCATTATGATTTTAGCACTATAGAAGAGAAATTAGCTTTATTGCCAGAGGGAAAATTATGGACGTTAGCAATTCATGGAGGATGGAGTTCTCTTGATCAGAGTGATCCTGATTTATATGATGCTTACGGCAGAGCACTATTAGATTTTGAAATGTCTCCGGCATGGCTTGAATCAAGCTATGGCATTGGTACGTTTTCTATGGAGTTTCGCGGTGTTATGGTTACTATGCCCAAATACTGGGACAGTGTTGTGCAGCAACGTTTATCGATTATGTTAAATGCAGTAGCCACACACTATAAGAACGATGCTCGATTAATGTTGGTCTATGTACCTCAAATGTCCAGCAATGGTCTTGAAGGACACTTTAATGCTGTGCCCTATGAAACCCTTATTTCCGCCGCAGGTATTGAACCATCTCAAAATAACGCAGAGCAAGCGTTTGAAGATATTTGGGTGAATGCTGCGCTTCAAGCTGCTCAAAGTACAGCAGATGCATTTGATAATAAAGCAATTGCATTTGAAGTTCATGAAGTTATTGGCCGAACTTCCATACCTGTACGCATTATGAATGGACTGCTAGAGCCTGCTTTTGAATCACGTGCGGGCATCGGGATGTGGTGGATTTCAGGAGGAGATACATATCAGCCCGATTTAGTCACGGCGATTGCCAATTACCCTGGCGATCTGTATGGGCAAGTTATCAGCGACTCTTCACGAAGTGATCGTTTTGCCAATAATGATTTTGGCGAAGTATTTACGCAGGCGAAGTCTTTATGTATGCGCTATATAGAGCCCTGGAATTACGAATTTGAAAACAATACTCATAATGATTTAATGGATGATTTTAATAGCTACGCTACAGATTATTTTTGAAATATGCCGCAGTGCGTGGTTACTATTTGAAGATGTAAATTCTAATAATCTCTTCATCAAAAATGTAACTGAAGTATTTTCTTATCAAGCGCATTTTTATTTTTCAATTGTGTGCGCTTAAAAATTTCTTTGATACCCATTATTTTTCTGCTTATTCCTTTGTATTTCTTATTAATTCATTTTCAAACGAACAGGCCCCTGACAATGTGGTCGCTTGCCTTTAATATTTTTATAAAAGTCAGCAATAATTTTCATATCATCTTCAATATTGTCGCCGGGGTATAAAACTTGTGTGAACCCCAGTGTACGTGTGCTGTAATCAATATAAGCTAAACATATAGGCAGTTTCGCAGAGATCGCTATATGGTAAAAACCACTTTTCCAGTATTCTGTTTTTGAGCGAGTACCCTCTGGAGCTATTGCCAGAACCATTTCATCGGTTTGTTCAAATCGTTTTGAGATCTGTTCAATAAAGCCATGTGAGCGACTGCGGTCTACGGGTATACCGCCAAGGCTGCTAAACAGGTAGTATAAAGGTCCCCAAAATATCTGTATTTTTGCCACCCAGTATATTTTTAGATCGAGAGTCCAGAAAGTGAGTAATGCTAATGGAAAGTCCCAGTTGCTGGTATGTGGTGCTCCTATCAGAATAAACTTTCTTTCTTCAGGTAGAACAATATTTAACTGCCAACCAGCAAGTTTTAATATTTTTCGAGAGAAGTATTTAAGAAATTTCATGGCATTAATTTTATATTTTTAAGATCACTGTTTTTATCAACCTCTAACTAATTTTCAACAGAGAATAATAGGCGAAATAATCCCGAAACTATCCAATTCCTGGCGTAGCTGTTAACTTATTCAGGTTCATGCAGTTTGCAAAACTTAAGCTATTCTCTAACAACTATAGCTGTTTCTGATATTTTTTTGAGATATAGGATACTGTATACTGCATTAAAATTTCATGTTTATATTTTTAAAACTGCTATAAAAATAACTAATTAATTAAACAAAACTATATTTTATGAAATCATTCAGGGCCATTCTAAATTCATTACTGGATAGCCTGCGTGATTTACTGCCAATTATTGTTGTAATTGCTTTTTTTCAACTGGTCGTTTTACAGCAACCTATCCCTAATTTTGGTGAAATCACCATTGGTATTATCTTTGTTGTTGTCGGCTTAACCTTATTTGTACATGGTTTAAATATGGGACTTTTTCCCGTCGGTGAAACCATGGCTTATGAATTTGCTAAAAAGGGCAGTTTATTCTGGTTACTACTTTTTGCATTTTCTCTCGGTTTTGGCACTACTGTTGCAGAACCAGCTCTTATTGCCGTCGCCAAAGAAGCTGCCCATGTTGCCGCTGTCGGCGGGATGATTAATGACTCTGAGCAATCCAGAATTTCTTATGCATTTGGCCTACGTATTACCGTTGCCATCTCAGTGGGTTTCGCCATTTTAATTGGTGTATTAAGAATTATTCGAGGCTGGCCAATTCAATATTTAATTATCAGTGGCTATATTGGTGTTGTTATCATGACTCTTTTTGCCCCAAAAGAAATTATCGGCATCGCTTATGATTCAGGGGGTGTTACTACTTCTACAATAACTGTACCTCTGGTAACAGCCTTAGGGGTCGGTCTGGCAAGTTCCATTAAGGGACGTAATCCTATGATTGATGGTTTTGGTCTGATTGCATTCGCGTCCTTGACACCCATGATTTTTGTCATGCTTTATGGAATGATAGTTTGATGCATATTTTTTATGATCTTTTAACTACCATAATGGCAACCGTCTGGGATGTTTTACCGATTGCCGCCATTATTTTTGGTTTTCAGTTATTCGTATTGCGTAAAGCCATGCCTAATCTAAAAAAAATTCTGATGGGTTTCTTGCTGGTTTTACTGGGTCTGGCTTTCTTTCTTGAAGGACTGGAAGCGGCTTTATTCCCATTGGGTAAACTGATGGCGACTCAATTAACTGATCTGAACTTCATTTTACATGGCGAGCCAGAGTCATCACTTAAATGGTGGCACTATAAATGGGTTTATCTGTTTGCTTTTGCAATTGGCTTTGCTACTACGATTGCAGAACCTTCCCTACTGGCTGTTGCCATTAAAGCAAATCAGGTTTCAGCCGGTAGCATCGGTATCTGGGGGCTTAGAATGGCTGTCGCTCTGGGTGTCGCTATCGGTATTGCACTTGGTGTATTTAGAATTGTTACAGGTACACCGCTGTATTGGTACATTATTACGGGTTATGTTTTTGTTGTCATACAGACAATCTTTGCACCACGATTGATTATTGCTCTAGCCTATGATTCCGGGGGTGTCACTACCTCTACTGTTACCGTTCCTCTAGTAGCCGCTTTGGGATTAGGTCTTGCAAGCACTGTCCCCGGACGCAGCCCGTTGCTGGATGGTTTTGGTCTAATTGCATTTGCCAGCCTGTTCCCAATTATGTCGGTTATGGCTTACGCTCAACTTTCTGAGTGGATTGTCAAACGGGATAAAAGAAAATCACTTTAACGAGATTAAGACTATGCACTTTAAACTGATAATTGCTCTTACAGAAGATACTATTACTGATAAAATTGTGGCTGCCGCCAAGCAAAAAGGCGCGACGGGATCAACCGTGATTACCAGCGCAAAAGGTGAAGGCATTAAAGCATCCAAAACTTTTTTCGGGCTTAGCCTGGAAACTCAAAGAGATGTTGTATTACTTCTGGTCGAAGAACATTTAACCAGAGATGTACTTGAAATTATCGCTGAAGTGGGTGAGTTTGATAATAACCCGGGAACCGGAATAGCTTTTTGTATTGATGTCGAAGATGCTGTTGGGATTTCCCATCAGGTAAGTGAATTAACTGAAATAGTAGAGGAAGAGTTATGAGCCAGAAAATCCTTGTACGTGTAAGAGATGTAATGAACACAAATTATGATCTTGTCAGTGGCATGTCAACTGTAGCAGATGTATTAAAAAACTCTGAATTCACTGAGAACAAATGCATTATCGTTGATAAACGACATGAAAATGATGAATACGGTCTGGTTATGTTATCCGATATTGCGAAAAAGGTTCTAGCTCGAGATAAATCACCCGAACGGGTTAATATTTATGAAATCATGTCAAAACCGGTAATTAGCGTAGGACCTGATATGGATATTCGTTATTGCAGTCGATTATTTGAAAATTTCGGACTGGGACGCGCACCAGTGGTAGAACATAGAAATATTTTGGGAATTGTGGGCTATACTGATATTGTATTACGCGGTATTAGAGATAGGCTTGTTTAGTCTTTATCAATTTGAAGTGAAATATACTTTCAACTTTTGAATTGTTACTGCTTTTTTTGAGAGGAGCTTAATTGCTGCTCCCCGAAGTTCAAAACCTGTATATATACTTGTAAGTATTCTGATTTTTCAGGGAAGAAGCACAACTAACTATTTAGCCTTATTGATATGTTGATTAACAAAGGAGTTACTTTCACAGGTGAAATGCTATGTTTGGTTATGGATCTAAGAATAAACAATTACAATTAAGAATTGAAGAACTGGAAGCTAAACTGCAGGAAAAAGAGCAGTCTATGAACTCTTTAGCTGCAACAGCAGACGAGAACAAAAAAACACTCACCTTTTTACTGGAACTGTTAGCTCATAAAACTTCCGAAATAACGCATTTTTCAGATTTAGGCCAATCGCTGGATATCATCCGCATCAAATCTGCAGAAACAGCCACTACTCTAGATAATGAGCAATCTAAATTAAGAAAAACATCTAGTCTATTTAAACAGAGCACATCAATTCTTTCTGAAATTTCTGCTGGTATTCAAGCTTTAACCGATACCACGGCTAAAAGTATTCAAACAGTTGATAAACTAAACTCAACATCCAATGATATTGATCAGTTTACCCAAATTATTTCTGACATATCCAATCAGACAAATCTACTGGCACTCAATGCAGCTATTGAAGCAGCCAGGGCTGGAGAGCATGGTAGAGGTTTTGCAGTTGTCGCAGATGAAGTGCGCAATCTGGCAGGAAAAACTGACGATTCGGCCAAACAGATAAAGGAATTGCTGGAAATTATTAATCAGCTGTCCTGCACAACTCAATCAGATATCCAGCAAATAAGTGAGTCCAGCGATGTCATGAAAGACTCAATTGATACAATCGGTAAAATTATTGATGAAGTGGGAACACTTGCAAATGGTATGACCGAAGTAATCAGTAATTCTTCAACCTCAGCATTCATTGAAACTGTAAAACTGGATCACGTCATGTATAAAGTGGATGTTTATCAGTATATTTTTGGTATGAGTCACAAGACGGTGGACAGTTTTAGTAATCATAATAATTGTCGTCTGGGGCAGTGGTATTACAATGGTAAAGGCAAAGGCATATCTACACTTAAGGCTTTTAAAGCACTTGAGCAACCGCATATTGACGTCCATCAACAAGGTATTGTTGCACTGAAAGCCAAGGATGAAAGGCGACACGAAGATTGTATTCTAGCTTTATTCAATATGGAGGAAGCCAGTCGAAAGGTACTAGATTTGCTGGATGATATTTCTGGAGATTATGTTGACTATCTTCAACAACAGGTTGTGGCAGCAAATGAATACGATGAAAAAAATATTGTAGAATTCGCCAAAAAAGAAGTCTGATAAATATCTTTAACCTGGCGAAATATGATTCACAATTAGTTGATACTAAGGTTTCAACAGTCTATTGCTAATCGATTGTATCGCCTTATATGAAGTCGCGATTGCAAGACCTGCACCACATCTTTGCCTGATCCAGTCCTGATGTGCAAGCAGGATACCGCAGGCATATAAGCTTTTATCAATTAAGTTCCCGTATTGATCAATCACCTGAAACTGATTGTTAACTTCGATACCAGCTCGATTGACTGCATGCCCTGCCGGATCAAAATAAGCATCTCTAAACCAGCTTTCACGACTTTCCGGTTGGCATACAGGCAAACCTATAAGCGCCTCTTTTATTGAATTCTGGTCTGATATCAGACCACCGGATAAAAATCGACCACTGGCTAGAACAACATGATTTGCTTCAACTTCTAGAGGGCCATAGCTATCATGCAGAAAAAGGCGTATTAACTTTTCTTCAAAACTGACTCTTTGCACTTTTTGCTGGGTCACAATACTTGCACCCTGTTTGGATAATTGCTGCTCCAGTAATTCTCGCAGGCGAATACCCGCTACGGCTGGGGGGATAGTCGGAATCTCGAATACAGACAAACCCAGCAATTTTTCTATTTCTGCATGGATAACATCCGGTTTATGAATGCCGAGCATAGCAGGCATTGCTATATACTCTGCATCCCCTGCAACAGCTTTTATTTTATTTGCCAGCTCTTCACGTGTTTTAGCAACTTCCATAGCACGGGCCATTACTTCAGGAAATACCTGTGCGCCTGTTTCCATTTGTGGAAAAGTTAATCGATGTGAACGCAATTGGGGCCATTGTGACTTTAAGTTTGAGACAATCTCTTTTGCGCTAAAACCCTGTAAACCTTCAAAATCAATAATCAGTACCCTGGCTTTTGATGACATTGCCAGAGTAGATTTTTGCATAGTACAGGGCATACAGAAAGTAGGCTTACAGGCTCCAGCTGGTAACATCCCCAGATGGTTTAAATCTGCAGGCATAGTATAGCTTAAGCCCATTTCATCAAGCGCTACAACAAATTCATTAAAGGCCTGAAGAATTTCCTGATCAGTCAGTTTCGCATAGGGATGTGTTGCATCCTGTTCGCGCAACTGTTGTAAACCGGACCAGGGATCTTTTAAAAATTGACCTTCAAGTGCTCCCAGTAAATCAAAATATCCCGAGGTATAAGCAAGAGCCCCCGTATTACCAATTTGAGTTGTTTTAATTCCCCGGGCAAGGGCAAAAATAGTCGCTGCGCATCCGGACAGGCCCGCTCCAATGACTGCCAGCTCTGATTGATAAATTCGAGTCTCTTTAGTCATTTTCTTTGCTTGCTGAATTTGATTGAAGCTCATGATTATCTTCAAGTAAATCTAATCCCATCAATCCACAGTGCATAGTCTCTGCTAATTCCATTTGTGGCATTTGTTCACCCCAAAGTACGGGTTTGATACCCTTAAAGCGAGCACTTACAAAATCTCGCATATGCCTCAAACCATCCCTGTTATTGTAAATGTCATTATCATACAGATGAGAGGTTACTCGCATACTGCAAAAAGATCCCTGACAGCTTCCTTTTCCAATTCGACTGCGTAAACCGATTGCCTGTACTGTCATTTCTACTTCGGCACCCGGTGACTGCTCAATCACTTCATCAACTACAGACTCAGACACCATTTCACATTCACAGAGCATTAAATCAGTGGCATCATTTTTTTTAAACCAGTGTCTTGCAGAATACCCTGGCTCTGTCCAACGCACTGATTGCTTATAAGGCAAAACTTCATCGGCTGATTTACAGGGATTATTATTGCCCAGTCTTTTGGCAACCAAATCTCCTGTCTTCTCAGCCATCAAACGGAAAGTGGTTAATTTGCCTCCAGCGATAGTGGCAAAGTTAGAGAGCCCCTGTTGTTGATGATCAAAAAGGGTAAATCCCCGGCTGGCCTTACGGCCATCCTGCTCAGCAGCGGACGTCATCAATAATGGCCGAACCCCTGAAAAAGCACGAATAAAACGGGTATCTTTTAAAGCAGGAACCATTGTCTGACCTTGCTCTAAAATTCGATCAACTTCATGCACTGAAGGTCTAATATCCTGTAAATTTTGAATCGTATCGGATGTTGTACCCAGTAAGGAAACAGTTCCTCCTGGCACTAGAATATCACCGTCACCAGGTGGCCGTAATCGATTAACCACAGCATGAGTAATACGACTATTGCTGATAATTAATGTACCTTTGGAATAGAGCAAATTAACATCATGACAATCAGCAAGCTCGGCTACTTTCCTGGACCAGGCTCCACTTGCATTTACAAATTGCTCCGCATGAATTCTTAGTTTGCCACCGCGACGTTTATCCAGACAGATAGCTGAGGAAATTTTACCATCACTAATCTCGAAACTCTCTACCTCTATATGAGGCAGGAAGTCACAATCTGTTAACATTTTTGCATGTTGCACATTAGCCAGGGTTATTCGAAAGGGGTCAATACTGGCATCAGGAACCTGATAAGCTGAGATGACTCTGTCACTTAACCTGGGTTCCAGTTTGCTGGCCTGAGAAGCTGTTAACTCACTACAGGAAATACCCGCCTGCTCACAGTGTTGAGGAAATTGGGCTGCGAAATCTGCATCATCACCTTCAACAGCCACAAATAAGCCACCACAGTTATCAATCGCTTCAGCAGCAATTTTTTTTAAAATTTCTCCTTCAATCCGGCATTCAGCTGCAGTTTCAGAATCTGCTGAAGCATATCGACCACCACTATGTAATAGCCCATGGTTACCACCTGAAGCACCGGCATTTAAATCTTTTCGATCGATTAACAGACAGGATATGCCCCGTAATGCCAGATCACGCATTACACCGGTTCCGGTTACTCCACCACCAATAATAAGAACTTCTGTTTGCAGTTCACGCAAAAAGCTTTTCTCAGACTTCATTTATCAGCCTGCATTGGTAATGCAATATTCATTAATTCAGGTCCCAGATACTTTCTTTCATTTTCAGCCAAAATCCCCAGAGATAGGCAAATCAATGTCCATAAATGCACTACATGATATTGCCCCCCATAGTGCTTAGCTAAATCTTCCATTTGAGAATGACAATTATGGCATGGGGTTAGCACATAAGATGCCTGAGTCGTCATAATTTGATCAAATTTTCGTTTACCATAAGCTCTACGCTGTTCATTCATACCCGCCTGCAGAAACCCTCCCCCTCCTCCACAGCAATAATTAGCACTTCTGCATGGTTGCATATCGATAAAATTTTCCTCTCCAACAAGTTTTTTTGCCACAAAACGTAAGTCATCAGCAGCCGAATCACCTATCGATTTACGGATCAACTGACAGGGGTCCTGTAATGTGAATTTAATATTGTTGCTATTCCATTCGGCATTAACGGGAAGCTTTCCTTCTCTTATCCATTTGGCATAGTAAGTCACCAGACTTTCAGCTTCAAAGTTAACCTGGAGATTAAATTTTTCAATGCCTTTCCATAAGGTATAAAAAGAATGTCCACATTCAGTATTAATCCATACATCGCATTCCAGTTCATTCACTGCATCTATGCGTTGCTCTACCATTTTGCGCCATTTATCATCATCACCGGTAAACATACAGAAATTTTCTGCAGCCCAGCCTTTTGAAGCATAAGTCCAGTCAGCACCAACATAATCAAATATTTTCCATAAAGGACCAAGCTCTTCAGGTTCTGTAGCAGGTTCACGGGAATTTTGATTAATAAAAAAATGCGCACCTTTTTTATCTATTGGCGTTTTTAATTCACTAAATTGCGCGGATTGCCTGCGAACATCATCACGAGTTTCCTCAATAACCTCAATAAAATCTTCTGTTTGCAAACCCATTGCACTGGTTCCCTCAAAACGTAACTGGGCATCACAGGAACGTACAATTCCTTTGGGCTTTTTATTTTCAGGCCAACTGCCACGAGCTATACCTACTAATACCGATACATCGATATTCATTGGGCACACATAAGCACAACGCTGACATTGAGTACAGGTCCACACCCAGGGAGTACTGCTTAATTCTTCATTCATACCCAGCATAGCCATACGGATAAAGCGACGGGGATCCATTCCATCAAATCCAGCTGCAGGACAACCCGATGCACAAAGCCCACAGGCCAGACAGGCATCATAACTTGCCCCTTCCGGCAGCAATTGTTCAGCAGTTGCCTTAAAGTCAATAGTTTGCATAACCTAGCTTATTAATTCGAAATATTAAAACTGAAAGATATTCATTGAGTATATTCTCTTATCGATAAAAATGTTCGGTATTTTTGATAAATTGTTTATTTATCAGGTAATATCTTTTCAATCGAACATAATAATCCTTGCAAGTGAAAACAAAAGCGTAATATCATCGCCTTATTTAATCCTTAATTACATTGAAACAGCTGATGAACTTAGGACTTACGATTTGATTAGTGTCACATTAACTGTATTTCAAATAATGGTCATAGGGTAAATATGAAACATGATGAAGGAATTACCAAAATATCCAAATTTGACTGACCGGCAGCAAAGTATCGTACAGATTGCCCAGATTGAAGGCCGCGTACAGGTCGAATCGCTGGCTGAGAAACTTAATGTAACCCCGCAAACTATCCGTCGGGACTTAACTGAGCTATGCCGAATTCGACTTTTACAAAGGGTACATGGCGGTGCTATTGCTACAGATGGAATTGAAAATCTGGGCTATGAAGCGCGTAAACATATGTCAGTAGAAAGTAAAATTGCTATTGGCCAATGTGCTGCTTCATTAATTCCAGATGACTCTTCCCTGTTTATCAATATAGGCACAACCACTGAACAGGTCGCCAGCCACCTTCTAGATCACCTCGGTTTAATGGTTATTACTAATAATTTAAATATTGTTAATATTCTACGTCCCATAGAAACTATTAAAGTGATGACTGCTGGCGGTATTGTTCGCAGCGAAGATGGAGGAATAGTCGGCGAGTCTGCATCCAGTTTCATCGATCAATTCAAGCTGGATTTTGCCATCATCGGGGTTTCTGCCATTGAAGAAGATGGAGCGATACTGGATTTTGATAGCAGGGAAGTTTGTGTCACACAGGCTATCATCCGCAATTCCCGTACCGTTATCATGGTGGCTGATGAAGTCAAGTTTAGCCGTAAAGCACCAATTAGAATCTGTAGTATTGCGGATATTGACTATTTCATTACTGACAATCCCCCTCCCGCTAAATTCCTGGATATGTGTAAACATCATAAAGTTGTTGTTAAAACAAAGGTATGCCAATGAGTATATGCGATATGTTCTCAGCTAACGGTCCAGTACGATGCAAGACATATTCAAGCAGGAATATCAATCTTCTGCGTACAGGTTTTGGCAGAACGGCTCCCCCTTCATCCACAGCCATTCAAACACCTGGGTTGAGTTTAATAACATGTTAATCAAAGGGAACAATAAAAAGCAGATATCGACTGATTTACTCATTATTGGTGGCGGTATAAATGGTTGCGCTATCGCTCGGGATGCAGCAGGTAGAGGGCTTCATGTTACACTTTGCGAAAAAGATGATTTAGCATCGCACACTTCGTCCGCCAGCACCAAATTAATACATGGTGGTTTGCGCTATCTTGAAAATTATGATTTTTCACTGGTAAAACATTCTCTTAAAGAACGAGAAATACTACTGAATAGTGCCCCCCATATTATTTGGCCCTTACGTTTCATTTTACCGCATCATAAAGGTTTGCGACCTCGCTGGTTATTAAGACTGGGGTTATTTTTATATGATCATATAGGTGGCAGAAAAAAATTACCTGTATCGAATGGAGTCAATCTTAAAAAGCATGCTGCAGGTGAATTTTTAAACCCACAGTTCACTCACGCCTTTGAATACTCTGATTGCTGGGTTCAGGATTCCCGACTGGTCGTATTAAATGCACGTGCCGCTGCACAGTTAGATGCAACAATTTTAACCCATACAGCCTGTACCGAGTTAAATCGCTTTACCAATAACTGGGTAGCCTCGGTTAAAAACTCTCATACCGGGGAAACAATACAAATTAGTGCCAGAGCTATTATCAATGCCAGTGGCCCCTGGGTAGATAATACGCTCAACTTATATTCTAAAAAAAATTCAGCACGCTCTATTCGTCTTATTAAGGGTAGTCATATTATTGTGAAGAAGTTATTTGATCACAACTACCCTTATATTTTTCAAAATACGGATGGTCGAATTCTGTTTGCGATACCTTACGAACAGGAATTTACGCTTTTAGGTACTACTGATGTCAATTTTCAGGGAAATCCAGATGAAGTAAAAATCAGTCCGCAGGAAATTGATTATATTTGCGAAGCTATCAGTCAATATACCGACAGAGCAGTAACTCCTGCGCAGGTTATCTGGAGCTATTCAGGAGTACGCCCACTGTTTGACGACAACGCAGGAAAAGCCAGTAAAGTATCCAGAGATTATCATCTGGAGCTGGATACTTCTGAAGCAGCTGTAGTTTCAGTTTATGGTGGAAAAATTACGACTTCTCGAATTCTTGCAGAGCAGGTATTAGATTTACTGGAATCACCATTACAAATTCACAAACCAGCCTGGACTGAAAATAGCACTTTACCTGGCGGTGATATTGAACCGTCTGATTTCTCAAAATTTCTGGCAAACTGTAAAGAAAAATACAACTGGCTTGATGCATCCATCGTGCTGGATTACTGTCGAAATTATGGATCAGATATTCATCTCATTCTAAATGGATACAAAAAATTGCAGGAATTAGGTCATTACTTTGGTGGCGGGCTTTATGAATGTGAAGTGCATTATTTAATTCAAAATGAATGGGCAAGCAATGCTGAAGATATTCTCTGGCGAAGAACAAGGAAAGGTTTAAAAATGACTCAACAGGAAATCGATAATTTACAAAAATGGTTAACAAAAACAGAAAATTCAATTCCTTTTCATCATAATTAACAGATAATTCAGGAAAAAAATATGAATGACTTAATACTGAGTATCGATCAGGGAACAACCAGTTCCAGAGCCATAATTTTTGACGCAAAAGGTCACCCGGTTATGACCGAACAGCAGGAGTTTGAACAGTTATTTCCAAAACCGGGATGGGTTGAACATGATCCGGAAGAAATCTGGTCTTCTACGCGATCAGTCTGTAGAAAAGCTTTATCTCAGGTGGGTCAGGTTTCAGCAATTGGGATTACCAACCAGAGAGAAACAGTTGTAATCTGGGAAAGAGAAACAGGCCGGACAATTTATAATGCGATAGTCTGGCAGGATGGACGAACAGCCGATTCCTGTGCAAAATTAATACAACAGGGACTGGATGATATTGTCAGGCAAAAGACAGGTTTATTACTGGACCCATATTTTTCAGCTTCAAAAATAGGCTGGATTCTGGATCATGTAAAAGGAGCGAGAGCACTAGCGGATGAGGGTAAACTGGCCTTTGGCACAATAGATAGCTTTTTAATCTGGCGCCTCACTAACGGAAAGGTACATGCTACCGATGCCACCAATGCCTCACGCACTCTTTTATTTAATATTCATGAACAATGCTGGGATGATGAATTACTGCAGATCTTTAATATTCCCAAAAGCTTATTACCCATAGTGTGTGACTCGGCTGCAGACTTTGGCATAAGCAGTCAATTAAGTATTGGCCAGGAGATTCCCATTTGCGGTGTAGCCGGTGACCAGCAGGCAGCCAGCATAGGACAATGCTGTTTCCAGCCGGGCATGATTAAAAGCACTTATGGTACCGGTGGCTTTGCTATGATGAATACTGGAGTCACTCCTGTAATATCAAACAGTGGCTTATTAACTACGGTTGCCTATCGTATCAATGGAAAAACAACCTATGCACTGGAAGGTTCAATTTTTATTGCTGGTGCTGCTGTTCAATGGTTAAGAGATAAATTAAAAATCATAAATACTGCCACCGAAACAGAAGCTGCCGCAGAAAGTATCAATGGTAATGATGGTGTCTATCTGGTACCTGCATTTGTCGGGCTTGGAGCGCCATACTGGAACCCCAATGCTAAAGGGGCAATATTTGGACTCACAAGAGATACAGGTCCGGAACATTTTTCCAGAGCAGCTCTGGAGTCAGTGTGTTATCAAACTCATGATTTACTGCAAGCTATAAAAAAAGATACCGGGGATCAGATTACCTCTTTGAAGGTAGATGGAGGCATGGTAAATAATAAATGGATGTGTCAAATGCTGGCTGACATTCTTGATATTGATATCCAGCTACCGGTAATTACCGAAACAACTGCTCTGGGCGCTGCATTCCTGGCCGGATTACAGATAGGCATTTATCAATCAATACATTCACTCTCTTCAATCTGGCAACAAAATAACCTGTATCAACCCATGATGAATGATGAGACACGCCAGCAATTACTAAAAGACTGGGATCAGGTTGTAAGTTGTGTAGATAAAATAAAATTATCTAAAGTAGAAAACTCTACTATCTAATTTGTGACTGGATATTGAGGGTAGTAAACAGGTGGTTGCCGCCTAACCGGAGTTTGCCAGACAGGAGGAGCAACAGGTCGATATTGAAATTGATACATGGGAGGAGGCGGGTAATAATACCGATCATGCTGCCCAGTCATTCGATTAAACCAGCCCGGAGGCCCACCTAAAGGGCAAAAACCAATTTCAGGGAAACTAAAGCTCAAAGCAATAGCTGGAAACATACTGACAATCAGCAACAAGCTGACGAAAAATGATTTGATCATAACGCAATAATCATCACTAACTACAAATCCCTTGCCAGACGGATTCCAACATTATACTGACCACTACCACTTGGAAAGGAGTCACGATTTTCAACACGCATAGAAGATGCCGGGCTTCTAAAGGCTCCACCACGGACGATACGAACTGAACAATCTCCACCATCCCAAACTGAACCATCCTCGGGAGCATCATCATAATTCCGATGATAGCAATCATGTACCCATTCGTAGACATTACCAGCTGTATCATTAAGTCCAAACTGATTGGGTTTATAGGAACCAACTTTAGCTGTTTTGGATGTATTTAGATCAGTCCCGCAGTCAAAACAATGAGCCATCCCGGTCCCTTTACTGGAACCCCACCAATAGGTTGTCCTTTGACCACCACGAGCAGCATATTCCCACTCAGCTTCAGAAGGTAATCTATATTTTTTACCTGTCTGCTTAGATAGCCAGCGCGTATAAGCAAGAGCATCATCCCAGGATACATTGGTAACAGGATACAGTTTTCTTTCCTGCCCCTGACTATCTGGAAGTTTTCGGTTCGTTGCTTTAGCAAATAAATCATATTCAGCAAATGTAACTTCATTGACAGACATAGCAAATGCTTTCAGGTTCACTGTATGACGTGGTGTTTCATCAGCAGAAATCAAACCTGATGAATTACCCATTCTGAAAGTGCCAGCATTGATTTTTATCATCATAGGAGATCTGCCCCCAATCCTGAGCTTATCAGTAAATGGATCAGGTCGATCGACATACTCTGTCTTAACAGGTTTTTTCTGGGTAGATGGATCCGGTTGCGTGACAAGCTCCCTCTGTTTTGTCTTAGGTGGTTCGACAACAGGTTTAATGACTTCTTCTACCGGTTGACTAGCTTCAGGTAACTCTTCTGTTTTCAACTGTTGCTGGACAAGCTCAGTGATTTGAGCAATATACCCATCCAGCATACCCTGTTGCCAGGCATAATAACCGGCTCCAGCGAGCAACAATATTAATAATAATTTAACAAAACCTGAAGTCGGTTTTTGCTCTTTCTCCTGCCTGTAATATATTGGCTCAGAAGATACTGTTTTTGATAAAGATTCTTTTGAAGTTACCTGAGATTCTTTGGGCTGTTCTGGTTTTTCCTTAATATCAATAACAATAATGGTTGTATTGTCCTGATTAATTTTATTCGCTTCTTCAACCGCTTTTAGTAATGCGTAAACACATTCCCGAGCAGTAGAAGACCAGGATGAATATTGAATAATCGCTCCTGCACCTAATGTATCCAGCCCATCACTGGCAATGATGAGTCTATCACCGGGTTTCACCTTAACCGCGCTGGTGGGACAGTCAATACTGCTAATTTCTTCTCCAGTCATGGCACTCATCAACATATTCCGGGACATGCCAGCCTGCTCTTCAATTTCCATGCCCTGTTCTTTCATCATATCGATGTAAGCACCATAACTATGGTCGGCATTTTGTTTGGTTAATTCACGATCCCGGATGATATATAAATGACTATCTCCAACACTTACCCAGTACAGATTATTATCTTCCAGGTAAGCAGATACCATGGTGCAACCCATACCACGTAAAGCAGGCGTTTCCGATATTGAGTCATGTATTTGCTGATTAGCCCGATTAAGGGCTGAAGTTAAGGAGTCTGGAACATCTCTTCCATTAAACTCACTTTGAAAAGCTTTGTTAAAAGTGGCAACCACCATGTTACTGGCCACATTGCCGGCTGCATGCCCGCCCATGCCATCAGCCATAATAACCAATGAACATGCTTTGCCATCATCATTATCTCCCAGCAAAGAAACCATAAAGGCATCTTCCTGATAATCACGTGCACCATCTATCTGGTCACTGGCTATATCAAATTCAACACTCATAAATTTATATTTTTCATATATGCTTAGGCATAATATAGGTGTTAGTTAAAGTAATTTCTAGCTTATTACAGTTTAAACGAAAAAAAACCAGAAATAACTCGATATTAATGAGAATAAGGTCTTTTTTTTCTCTCAACCACAGCTGCTTACTGCGCTTAATTATCAGGGTTAAACCCTGATTTTTTTAATAATAGAAGCGGAAGAAACAGGGGTTCTGGCAAATTACTCCATTCTGCCCAGGCCCAGTCAGTTCCATTTTTATTATTTACCAGCCTTTGCGGGTTATTATTGAGACAATCTACCATGAAATACAAACTTAAAGAATGCGTAAATTCGTCAAATAAATTATTGGTATAAGTCACAAATTGTAAATTGTCGACTTTTATGCCTTCAAATTGCAATAACTGCCTATGAACTGCCTGTTCAGGCGTTTCTGAAAAGTAAAGCCAGCCACCGGGCAATTGCCAACTACCAGCCATTGGTTGATTCAAGCGTCTTCCTACAATTATTTTTTTATTTTGTCTTATAATAACTGCAATTCCAACAGATGGTTTATTATTTGAGTTCATATGTTTTTTAGTCATCAGGCGTCATAATGGAGCATGAATAATTTATTAGATTTTGAAGGCGAGATTAGACTGAGTGCTTTTATTGTCATATTTTTAATCATGGCATTATGGGAACTGAAATACCCCTATCGAAAACTCAGATTATCAAGGCTTAAGCGCTGGCCGCATCAGTTATCTCTTATATTTCTAAACACTGCGGTCATTCGTCTGTTTTTTCCAATTGCTGCTGTAGGCACTGCACAGTTCTTGCAGCAACAAAGCTGGGGATTAATGAACTGGCTGGGACTTTCTTCAGCTGTTTCAATATTTTGCGGATTTATCATACTTGATTTTGCTATTTACTGGCAGCATGTTGTTGCCCATCAGTTAAACTGGTTCTGGCAGTTACATAGAACACACCATGCGGATACTGATTATGATCTGACGACAGGTTTACGCTTTCACCCACTGGAAATAGCATTATCTATGCTGTTTAAAATGCTGGTTATCACCATACTGGGTATACCGGCAATAGCTGTTATTTTATTTGAAATCGTGTTATCCAGCTCAGCCATGTTTAATCACTCCAATATTAAAATTCCCGATAACATTGAATTTTTGTTGAGAAAATTAATTGTGACACCCGGTATGCATCGGATTCATCACTCAATACATCAGTTTGAACATGATAGTAATTATGGATTCTTCCTTTCTATCTGGGATCATTTATTTCGAAGTTATACGCATAAAGCCATGGAAAATGATCAAGTAATGCCGATTGGTTTGAAAATATTTCGGCATCAACACCATCAGCGACTGGATAACATACTTAAGATTCCTTTTAGTAATCATTAATAGAAATCTAACTTGCTCTGAAAATGCCCGCAATAATCCTGGATTCCGTAGTTGATCGCTCGCAACAGAGATTCACCCACTGTTTCATAAACCATGACAGTTGATGCGTATGATCCTGGAGAATCAGTTACGCATCTTTTACACACTGAACCGATTTTTCCAGGTTCAACTCGTCCAATTACAGATTCCAGAATAATGACTTAAGGAACTCTATGATATATTGTCTGTCATTAATTTTAGCCCATTAAAAAAATAAATTATTATGCTTGATACCTGGCCATTATTAAAAAACACACAGTTTCCTGAAATTCAGCGGGCACCCCTGGAAATATTACAGGTTAATCTGGGGTACCTCTGTAATCAGACCTGCCTGCACTGTCATGTTAATGCTGGCCCCAACCGCAAAGAATTAATGAGTAGTCAAACAATCAACGATATTCTGGCTATATTAAAAAAATCCGCTATTCATACACTCGATCTTACCGGCGGTGCTCCAGAAATGAATCCCCGCTTTAAAGAGCTGGTCAGTAAAGCAACAGCGATGGGAGTAAAAGTTATCGATCGCTGTAACTTAAGTATATTATCTGAACCGGGTTATGAAGATCTCACAGATTTTTTAACCCGTCATAAAGTAGAAATAGTTGCATCATTACCCTGTTATCTGGAAGAGAATGTTGACGGTCAACGTGGTAAAGGCGTGTATCAAAAAAGCATCGAAGGTTTACAGAAACTCAATGCAGCCGGCTATGCAATCGATGGAACAGGACTCACGCTTAATCTGGTTTATAATCCAACGGGTCCCTACTTACCACCCGGGCAAAAACAGCTGGAAGACGATTATAAAAAATTCCTGCAGGAACATTATCAAATTCAATTTAATCAGTTGTTCACAATCACCAATATGCCGATAGCCCGCTTTGGAAGCAGTCTTATTTCTCAGGGTAAATTTGAAGAATATATGAACTTACTTAAGGACTCGATGAATCTGGCTAACCTAAACGGACTCATGTGCAAAAACCAGTTGAGTATCGACTGGCTTGGTAATGTCTATGATTGTGACTTTAATCAAATGCTCAAACTGAATTTACAGCATCCCTCCACCCGGAAAAACCTGCATATCCGGGATGTTATTGATGTAAACCTGGAGACCATTGATATCATCGTTGCTGATCACTGCTTTGGATGTACTGCAGGACAGGGTAGTAGCTGTGGTGGTGCGCTGGATTAAGCGGAAAGGACGCTGCGTTATTCAATCAGCATTCATTAACCTGCTACATTTTAAAAAATGAAAACATATACTTTAGCAGCTCTATACTTAAAGGCTGACCAGGTTAATTCACATGCTGTTTAGTATCATCATCCCGACACTTAATGAAGCCACTACATTACCTTATGCCCTGAAAGAATTACTGGCTTCAGTTAAAGATTTATCGCAAATAGAAATTATTGTCTGCGATGGCGGCTCGGAAGATAGCACAGCCTTAAAGGCTAAACAGTTTCCAGTAATCCTGTTAAAAACCGAAAAAGGTAGAGCACTACAAATGAATGCCGGTGCTCAACAGGCTACAGGTGAATGGTTAGTTTTTTTACATGCAGATACCCGGTTACCCACTAACTGGATGGCATTAATTTTAAATTGCAAAGGACTCTGGGGACGCTTTGATCTTCATTTAAGCGGCAATCACTGGCTTTTTCGCATTATTGAAAAAGCGATAAATTTACGTTCCAGAAAAACATCTGTTGCTACTGGTGATCAGGTATTATTTTTCAAACGGGATTTTTTTCATTCTTTTGGTGGTTACCCTCAATTACCCTTAATGGAGGATATAGCTATTAGTAAAATAGCCCGAAAATATGAATCAGCCAGCTGTATCTTGCAACCAGTGATCACATCCAGTCGGCGCTGGGAAAAAAAAGGGATATTAAGAACAGTGATATTAATGTGGTTTTTGCGACTGGCTTACTGGTTAGGGATGAAACCGGACAAACTACAGCGACTATATTATTCCTGACATGCACAATACAGTCATCCAGCTTTTTGCTAAACCCCCTACTCCGGGTAAAGTAAAAACCAGACTGATTGCTGATATCGGAGAAGATTCTGCGACGGCAATATATTTACATTGTCTGCAAAGAAATATTAATCTCATTCATAACTCACCCTTTGATTACCAGATCTGGCTGACAGAACCTTCACAGCATACTTTATTTAAAGATGAACCGATTAAAATCCAGCAGGGAAAAATTCTGGGAGAAAAAATGTATTCCGCTTTACATGAAGCGTTATCCCGCCAAAAATATAAAAAAGTTATTTTGATAGGTACAGATTGCCTGGATTTTACAAGCCATTACTTTAAGAAGGTAAATAAAAAACTGGATCAGGCTGAGCTGTTATTTGTTCCTGCATGGGATGGTGGCTACGTCCTGATCGCTGCAAAAAATACAATTAATCTGAATATTTTCAGAGAAATAGAATGGGGTTCTGATAAAGTACTTAAACAAAGCCTTGATCGAGCCATGCAATCTGGCATAAATACAAAAATATTAAACTCTTTAAGAGATATTGATCGAGTAGACGATCTATCTCATTATGTGGAACTTAATCAGTATTTATAATTTTTCTCCCTGTTAACTCATACCACCCAGATTATGCTTTACCCACTTTTTATTAGACCTTTAGTATTTGCTCAGGATGCTGAAACAGCTCATGAAAGCAGCCTGGAATTACTCAATACATTCCGCTATTTTATTCCTGCAACACTTCACCTAAAACCGGTTAATGTCATGGGGCTGGACTTCCCTAACCCTGTCGGTCTTGCAGCCGGACTGGATAAAAATGCCGACTATTTGCCAGGTCTGGGACGTTTAGGCTTCGGTTTTATTGAGGTAGGGACTGTGACACCGCTAGCTCAGGCAGGCAATCCAAAACCAAGATTATTTCGATTAACTCAATATAACAGTATTATCAACCGGATGGGCTTTAACAACAAAGGGGTAAAACATTTAATTGAGAATATCAGTCAATTACCAGCACATCCCTATATTCTGGGTATAAATATCGGCAAAAATCTGACAACAGCAGTAGAAAATGCTTTAAGTGATTACACTCTGGCCTTAGAGCAGGTTTATATGCATGCGGATTATATTACTGTCAATATTTCATCACCGAACACACCCGGTTTAAGAAATTTACAATCTGAAGAAGCTCTCGAGGCACTTTTAAAAGGAATAAATGAATGTAGAAAACGCTTACAGGATACCCATCAGATCAATCGCCCGATTGCTCTTAAAGTAGCACCTGATCTGGATGACAAAGCTATTTCCCCGATTGCGGATTTACTGGTAAAAAACAATATCGATGCACTCATTGCGACCAATACAACGCTGGATAAATCTAAGGTACAGGGGCATCCATTCGGCAATGAAGCTGGCGGGCTAAGTGGTGCCGCATTAACGGATAAATCACGTCAGATTCTGTATCAGTTCCATCAACGGTTACAGGATGAAATCCCAATTATTTCGGCGGGCGGTATAGATAGCCCTGAAGAAGCCCAATGTCGACTCGATCTTGGTGCAAAATTAATACAAATTTATAGTGCTTTTATTTTTAAAGGTCCTGGAATTATCAATAAAATCACTAAATCCATTAACCCTTAGTGGTTTGATTGAAGTGCTTTATGCTAAGGTTAGCGCTTGTTAAAAAACTGTAACTCAAAATGAAAGTAGAAGAAATAGCTCAAAACTGGATGGATAATTGCTGCACAACAATTCAGCAGTATGATCACGCATCACATATGAATTTAATTTCCAAAGATGTTCAGGTATTTGGTATTCCCGGTTTTGACGTGATTGGCTATTCTGACTGGTTTTCACAGTGTGAACATGAATTTAGTGAAAAGCTCATCGAAAAAGCCAGTTATGACGGTCTCAAAATTCGTCAAAGTAATAATCAACAGATTATGTTTCTAACGAATGAATCTATACTGGCTACCGATGGTACGAAAGATTCACACCCCATTGAAATCGTATTAACAAAAGAAGACGATGGAGAATGGCGAGTAACTCAGGAACGTCTGTTATCCTCTGAAGAAGCAAGCCATCTGGGGATTAGTTAAGTGGTTCAACTTGCTTCACTGGATGATGCGAAGGCTTATTTTCATAAATTGCCCTCTCAACTGGAAGAATATTTCGATGATGCCTATAAGAAGGCATTTGATAATTTAATGCAGGCGCTAGATCAATTTTTCGATGTAGCATCCTCCGTCAACCAGCAAGCGACTGAAAAACATATTATCAAAAGCAGCGAAGCCACGGAAATTGGTGACCACGGTTTCATTCTACTATTAAAAATGGTAGATCTGATGGAAAAGCTGGATCTTCCGCATCGACGTCAGGAAATTGAGCAGATATCACTGATATTTGCACGTTGGGTTATCCAATATGAAGGACAACTCAACCATATTGAACCCGTAGTCAATGCATTTGCTCAATCAGCTAATAATATGAAAGACAAAAAATCCCTGTTAGCCCTGGTCGAATTAATGAGTATGGTGGTCGATGCCAGCAGCGATGAAATAAAATATGACCTCGAAAGCAATAATATTTACCGACCCTGGCGGTTATTGCATATTAATCGGGGAATAGTTGCAACCAGGACTCATGATACGGACATCATGAAAAAAGTATTTGATGAAATGATTTTATATTTACCTCAGGATGCCGCCAGTTTTTTTAGTGAAGGTATGCAGGAGATGGATGCACTGGATTATCCTCCCGAAGTTCGTAAAATCATCGAACAATATTATTTGCATCAACCCAAAATAAATATCCATTAAAGAGAATTATTAATGGAAAAACAAAACATTGATGTAAATAAATTCATTTTTGATGCTGATAACAGTAGCTTCGAAGATCTTGTCCTTAAAAATTCAGTTCTGGGACCGGTACTGGTAAATTTCTGGTCACCTAAAGCCGGCCCCAGTTTTCGTCTCTATCCTGTTCTTGAAAAACTAATCAAAGTTTATGCAGGCTCTCTGCTACTGATCAATATCGATACTGATAAAAATAGAAAACTCAGTCATGATTACGCCATAACCAGTGTACCGACGATTAAATTATTTTCTCAGGGAAAAGTGGTCGAAACCTTATTTGGTTATCAGAATGAGCAGGATTTACGATTCATGTTAGATCAATATGTTGCCTCTGAAAATGATATTATTATTCACCAGGCTTTACAGTTATTTACCGCAGGAAAAACAGAACAGGCTTATCAACAACTGGGACAGGCTGCATTAACCAGCCCACATTATTACAAACTTCCATTAACAATAGCCAGTTTGATGCGAGCAGAAGGCCGTATCACAGATGCGCTTAAACTAATTTCTTCACTACCTCAGGCAATAAAAGAAAAACCGACCTGCCAACGTTTAATGATCGAATGTGAGTTTGCTGAAATGGCTTCACCAGTCTTAGATGCCGAAAATTTAAAGCCTTTTGTGAAAAATAATTTAGATGAATTACCCGCTGTCAAAATTCTCGCAGCCTGGTATGTAACACAGAAAGACTTTAAATCAGCTTTGGAGCTTTTTCACAATATCATGCAAAAAAACCGGGATTTTGAAGATGACCTGGGACGCCGTTGTATTGTGAAAATTCTTAGCTTACTGGAAGCTGATCACCCATTTAATAAACGATATCGTGACATTATTCGAAAACTGAATAATTAATAGCCATTTAAGCTGGAATCCGCAGTTGGACGAGTTCGTAGCGGGGTTCACCGATTGGGTGATTATACACATCAACTGTAGTGGTTGAACCTCTATTGCGAGTGGTCAACTGCGGAATCCATGATTATTCAAGTCATAATAGGAATTACTTGCTGGACTTTCAGTAATCTGTTGGATGCATGGATGCATATAATCCTGAAAGGATAAATCGACAATAATCTCCTGCAAATCAACGACTTAGTTTCCAAAGAGAGCCGCCAACAGGGTAATCTTGAAAATTCACTGAATATTGTTTTGCTGCATTAACAATCAATATCAAGATACCCCTCAAATAGTTAGCTATAGTAACCGAAAAAGAGCATACTCAGTTAAATCAGATAAAAATCCTGACCATCAATAACAAAATAAAATTAGGATTTCATAACAGTAATTTTATTTTCAACTTTCGCAGACCAGCGACCTGCCATAAACGCCTGCCACACCAGGTACGACAAAAGAGGTAATTACTATGAATTCTAAAGAAAATGAGTTAATGGAAAAACACCATATAACATGTATAGAGAAAAAAGTATTCAAATATAAGAATTTCAAATATGACTCATTAGAGCATGCCGTGAAATATGCAGAAATTGAATCCAGCAAAAATTTAGTGGATTCAGAAACTGAGATAAAAAAATAGTTTTTATTTCTCTCATAAAAATATATGAGAAAACTCAAACATTTACTCTCATTTCCTAAAATTATATATAACAATGGAGGTAGCTAATCATGTTGAACTTTCCGAATGCAAGTCGCAGTTTCGATGAAAGTAAAAACCGCATTTGTTTCTGGGGTTACGATAAAACTTTTGAAATCGCCTTCTTTGTCGGTGTTGATGTGCTAAAGAAAATTAATAACAAGGTCGGTAGCGCTGAAGCTGAATTACTGAGTACTTTTGATGGCGCCTTAAGCCAGATTTATAAAGTGGCTACAAAGACTTACAAAAAAGGCGGCTCAGGACAGGGGCGTTTTAAGGTAATTCTGACAGCGAATGATTTTTAACTGGAAATAGCTTAATATGATCAGGCTCAATCATTTTTAACAGGCAATAAGCTTGTTCGTGAACTTACTTTTTCTGGGAAATAATATGCTAATCACATTTAGTAGCCCTGCCTATGCCGATATTACCATGTTTGGCGATATTGCTATTCAATTACTTAAATATATGGGACATAGTGGCAAGGTGCCCGGTGCTCTTATGGCAGAAGATATTGAAAGCGCTCTGCAAAAGTTACAGGCAGCTATTGATGCCGACAGTGAATTACCACCACCTCAAACTCCTGTAAATGGGGATGATGAACCACCAGTATCACTATCACATCGTGCATTACCATTAATCGAATTGCTCAAGGCCTCTTATAAACAAAACTGTAATGTCATGTGGGATAGCTAAGTGTGATTGCTGATTTATTGTATTCAACAGGGACATATTCATTCCTGATTAGTCAATGACAGATGATTAAAAGCGGACTGTATGAACTTCTGGTAGAAGTCACACGAAACGATATAGTGGAAAGCCGTCATTTTGGGGCAGCTGTTGTGTGTGACTATAAAGGATCAGTGTTGAAAAGCTGGGGTGATATCAATCAACTGGTGTTTCCCCGTTCGGCTCTGAAGCCTGTGCTGGCAATTCATCTTGTAGAAAGTGGCGCAAGTAATCATTTCAATCTTGGAGATGCTGAATTATCTTTAGCCTGTTCTTCGCATCAGGGAGAGGAAATGCATCAAAAGCTGGTTACCTCCTGGCTTCACCGTCTCGGCTTGAATGAACAAAATCTGGCTTGCGGGCCCGTTTTGCCAGAAAATACAGAAAGTGCTCACAGGCTACTGATTAAAGGTCAGCAAGGTTGTCGAATTCACCATAACTGTTCCGGAAAGCACACAGGATTGCTGACCACAGCTCAATATTTACAACTAGCTGTTGAAGACTATCACCTGGTTGAACATCCTCTTCAACAAACATCACTGGATATTATATCTGATCTTGCTGGTATTGATTTACGTCTTTACCCGATGGGAATAGACGGCTGCGGGCTGCCGGCACCAACCATGCCATTATATCAACTCGCATATACTATGGCACGTTTTGCAAAGCCAGTAGATTTATCAGAGAGTCGTGCTAAAGCGATTTATCGTTTACACAGAGCTATTATCAATGAACCCTTATATATTGCCGGGCATGGCACTCTGGTAAGTGAGTTAAACGAAGTCGCAAAAGGCAGTGTGCTGGCTAAAACCGGTGCAGAGGGAATTATAATCGCAGCACTACCGGAACAGGGAATGGGTATTGCTGTAAAAATCGCAGATGGTAGTAGCCGTCCACGTTCAGTCGCGCTGCTTGCTATTCTACAACAGCTTGACGTTTTGACTGACACTATGAAACAACAGTTATTCGATCATATTGCCCCTAAAATATTAAATTCTAATGGACTGCATGTTGGTGATATTCGTCCGGCTGACAATTTGATTTAAATCCGGATTTACCCCCATACAAACCCTCAATTATCAAAACTCAGTTCGTCAATAATCTTATTGAGCCGGTTCTGTTCTCCACCTTTTCCAGTTAAAACAGCATTTTTACTAGCCTGTAATATTTTTTGTTGTCTGATTTTTTCTACTAACTCTTTATTGCAGCGGATTATTGTCTTCTTAATTTTTTCCAGGTGAGCAGGAATAAGGTGCATATCTCTAACCCATGTTTCTACAAAAACTCGCTCATTCTTATCGATTTTAACTGGCGGCTCCATATGGCTCCCCAACTGATTAAAGTCTTCACACCATTCCATAGAAACTTTACGAGAAAGCTGGAAAAATAAATCAATATAAGCTTCCTTTCGTACGACTGGTGGTCTATCCACGTCAAAACCAATGATTTTAACGTCACTTTTTGAATCTATCATACGACTCCTGCCTCAGTATGAAGTTTATAAGAATCAGGCGAGAGTCTAAATATTTTATGATTAACGCCATCCAAGAAATTGAGTGCAACTATTCAAAAGCTTCCTCGACAGTGTAACATCCGGTAAAAGTTCTGGTACATAATAATCCTGCATATATTTCAATGTTGACGGTGCACGACTAACTCCTCCTTCTATTAACATGCTGATAACGCTGTCATAGCCTAATCCATGCGCTATTTTAATTGCTTTGGGGAAATAACTACTGCCTTCTGTTAATCCGGGAACAAGATTGACTTCCATAAAAAAGTATTCCCCTGCTCCATTCATTTTTATATCGATTCTTGCAAAATCTCTTACTCCTAAAAGATTGAATACATTAGCAGCAAGCTTCCTCACCTTTAGATATTGCTCTCCAGATTTTACTTTTCGAAAAGTTTCTGTGTCTTCCAGTTTTGCTTTTTCACCTAATATCCTAAGCCCATTTAAAGATTCTGGTGGTATGATTTCAATAATTGAGGTGGTCAATCTCTTATCCTGAGATTTAATCAGTGCAACGGTAAATTCCTGACCATTTAAATATTCTTCCACCAGCACTGGCTGATTAAAAATTTCATACAAAGATAATACTTTCTTTTGATACTCGAAAAAATTATTCACCAGAGATAAATCATCAATACCATTTCCATTAGCCGCATCCATGGGTTTTATAAACAATGGAAATTTAACCGGTAATTCTCTTTCCGTGGCATATTGACCGGGTACAGCTGTAAAAAAATTGGCTGTTTTTACGCCTGCACTTCTGAGGAATATTTTTGCACTCACTTTGTCTGAATCGTACTTCAGAGTTTCTTTTAGAGAACCAGAGAAATTAATATTCCGTTTCTCAAAGTATTCTGCCAGCCAGATATCCTCACTATTTTCAATGCTCAGGTATTTAACCGCCAGTACAACCAGTGCAGGTTTTCTGTTAACTACTTTTAGTAAATCATCTTCTGTTCTACAAATATTCAGATTGACTTCATGTCCAATTTTCTGAATTGATTGATAAACGCTTTGACAGGCTTTAATTGAGCCAAAACCAGTCTCTTTTAACATGCCATTAGGTGTCGTAATTATTTCAATTTTCATTTAGTTCTTCTTAAAAGTTAGCTGTATACTGGAATGAGTGGAATACATCACTCATATAGATTTTCTCAAATTACAAGAATGATAAAACTCAAGATAACTTTTTATTTCTATCCATTTGAATAAACAGAAATCTGCGTTAAATTGATAGGACTTTGGTGAATAAAAGGACAGGCATGATGCCAAAAATAAAGCCTACAGAAACGTAAAACTTTGCATATAAAACTTTCAGGTTTTGACCGAAATGAGCCTGATACAGGTAAATGAAAAAAGATCAGGCTAAAGAAGATTAGAATACAGGCGACGGCTTATCAGCCTGCTTAGCTGTCTAAATCATAAATGGTCACTTATTCTAGCATACTTAGCAATCACAACATATTAATAACTTCTTTTGCCACGATTTAAGCTTAAGCCTAGAATCCGCAGTTGGACGAGTTGATTGTGCGTTTGAGGTGGTGCAGATCAAGGCGTAACGACGCGGAATAGCGAGCTATTCCAAGGAGTTACAACGAAGAGATACGCCACCTCAAGCGTGCAATTCAGTTCGTAGAGGGATTCACCGATAGGGTGATTATACGCATCAATTGTAATGGTTTAAGAAACAGTGTGTTAACCTCTATTACGAGCGGTCAACTGCGGAATCTAGTGTACTGTCCTAAACTGTATGCAGGTTATAGCGAGACGGGAAATAGTCATATGCAAGGCGTCATCCGCAGGGAATGGCATGCCCTTTTCAAGGATGACAACGCAGCAGATGGCTGTTTCCC
>JBNKKI010000113.1:0-68778 GCA_050291745.1 Gammaproteobacteria bacterium
ATTATCGGGACGTCCCGATTAATTATTAAAAAGGACATCTCGTTTTCTCTAACCCATTGTAAAATAAGGAAAAAATAAATCATTGCTTTGTGTATGGTCAATTAAACTGGATAAAATTTCACCTTCGGGCTTGCAAATGAGAACAAAATGAGTGCATTTAGTGTGGTGACCACAGTGAAAGGACTCTTGTTTATGTCTTATTCTTCCCCATTTCTTCAATCCATTGCCGACTTCATGTCAGTGCGGCGGTATAGCAAAAGAACCATAAACTCATATCTATACTGGATCAAGTTCTTTATTGTTTTCCACAATAAACGACATCCAGCAGAATTGCACGATGCAGAGGTCGTACATTTCCTGACATATCTCGCAACCCAGCGAACTGTGGCGGTAGCAACTCAGAAGATCGCATTGAATGCCATTGTTTTTCTTTATAACAAGTTTCTGGAACAGCCTTTGGGCGATGTCAGCGCGTTTCGGCGCGTACGTAGGCAGGCAAAGCTCCCAACCGTGCTAACCCGAGCCGAAATCAAGGCGCTTTTCAGGAATCTGATATCTTTTTGGGACATATATGGACGCCTCCCTACTGTCAAGACAAACTTGTCCTAAAACTCAAATAATTGAGCTTTTATTTGATTCTGTTGCTGCTTTAAAATTGACAGTGGTTTAGTAAAAAAGTGTGCTGACATATATTCGGGCTCTCGTCTAAAAGCTTTGTAGCTTTTGGCCCCTGATGAAATCCGTACCAACTCACCAATCACAGCCACTCGGTATTTAACACCGTGTCCAAACCTGTCTTTAAGTTGTGCGGGTAATCGAATCATAAAGGATACGCCGTAGGGAATCTTAAGGTATGCACTATATCTACCTTTGTCTGTGATATTCATTTTAAACTGCTTGTGTCTTAAATATTTCCTGTTTCTGTAACAAGATCCAGATTATTCGTGCAAATTTATTTGCAATGGCAACAGCAGCTTTATTGAACCTGGAAAAATCAGTTCAGCGTGTAAAAGATACGTAACAGATTGATGTGCCTGGTCTAATCCAGGGATGGCTGTAGTTAGAGCAATGCAGAAGCAATTGCCGAGAAATCAAAAACACAGTTGACAGCTGATTGGTAATGAGCGTGTTTTGATTTTATCAGCTGTATTAAAGGTGTTACCTGGACTTTCATGATTAACTGATTTTTCTAGGTTGAACTCCACCACCTCAAACGCGCACTTCGTGCAACTGCGGATTCCAGGTTAAATGGAATCCAGGCTTTCAAACATGCCGTCTGAACTCACAGGTTGCATTTACCGGGAGGATTTTTTGCTCATTTTTTTGAATCTAGACTCAGCTGGAAACCCGGTTTCTATATACACAGGTAAAAATATTTAGAAATTTTTGAAAATAATTATTGACTTAGTGTCTTTTTGCCACTATCTTAATTAGCAAGACATGTCATTCAGTATTTATTGCAACACTTAGTAGCTAATTGATACTTTGTATGTCGTAACGAGTAATAAACAGAATGAGGTATATGAAATGAATATGTTAATGACTACAGATGGTTATCACTTGACTATGGGTTTCATGCTTGGTGATTATAGCCAGCAAATGGAAACTCATATTGTTTATGCTCGTACTGGTGGTCCACTGGTGGTTCCCAATTTAACGGATATTGCCAGTCGGTATTTAGAGTTTTTTCCTGACCAACAGGACATAATTGAAGCGGAGGAATTCTGGCTTTCACAGGGTATTCCTTTTCATAGAAAAGCCTGGGATAAAATCAGCAGGATGAAAAATCTACCTATTTCTATCCGGGGTGTAAGAGAAGGTGAAGTTGTTTTACCCGGTGAACCTATTGCTATTATCGAAGCACCAGCAGTATTGGCTGCCATCCCGGAACCTTTTTTTATTTCAGCTTTAATGAAATCAACACAGCTGGCAACTCGCTTCACGAAAATTTCGAAAGCGCTTAACTGGGATAGAAAAAGAGTTTTTGAGGTCGGTATGCGTGCAGCAACTTCGATTACTGATCATATTGAATCGATTGAAATTTTAAAGTCTGTCGGACTGCAAATGTCTTCATCCGGCATAGCTGCAAAACAGGCTGACATTGCGTCTGGAGGCTCAATGGGACACCGTTTCACTCAACGTTTTAATAATGATTATGATGCCTTTATGGTTGCAGTGGATAAAATGATTGAATTCAGATTAAACAATAGAATTAACAATAAGGTTAATGTCTCTTTTTTACTGGATACGATTAATACACTTGATTCAGGCTTACCAGCTGCAGTTAAAGTAATTAAACAAAGAATAAATGATATCAGAACACACTTGAATATTAGTGTCAGACTGGATTCAGGAAATTTGGAAAACCAATTGAAAGTACTTATTAGAACTTTCAGGAATGAGTTATCAGAATTGAATTACCTGCCTTCAATAGTTATAGAATCCGGGTTGACAGCGGTAGAGATAGCTCGATTTGAAAACATTGCAAAATCGATGAATTATCCTCAGCAAAAATTGTTATACGGTGTTGGTGGATATCTGGCAGGAAATATAGACAGGGATTTTGTATCCATGGTGTATAAGATGAGCTCTTTTAATAATCAACCCACTATGAAATTTTCTGACGAAGATAACAATGAGAAAGAAAGTTATCCTGGCAAAGTTTCACTGCTTGAACGGGAAATTGATGGTGAGATAAAGCGTCTTCTGGTGAAACAATCTGAAGTTCGTAAAATGATTTTTAATGGATGGACAGAAGTACTGGTTGATATTGTTAAAAATGGCGAAGTCCTTATCCAGCCGTCGACTGATGAGCAAAGAATAGATCGCTTACAGACTCGTTGGGACAGTATTGCTAATGGGTATATAGGAAACGATAAAAAACCAGCAGAATTCAGGACTAAACCTGCGCTATCTCAGGCAGTGAAATTAGAAATGGAATTTATTCGAAAACAACGTTTTAACTTAAAGAACCTGGTCGCTTAGAAATTTAAATGTATTTATACAATTACTTTTAGCTTACTTAGTGGCTTTTTACTACTTTGTACTATAGGAGGTGCAAAATGAAAATAGAAATGTTAATTATTGATCCACAAAATGATTTCCACGATCAGCAAGGCGCTGCACTGGGTGTCCCGGGGGCTATGGATGATGCCAAACGCCTGAGTCAGATTATTCAGAATAAAACTCGAGCTATTGATGATATCCACATCACTCTGGATACTCACCAGTTGCTGGATATTGCACACCCTATGATGTGGGTTAACTCCAGTGGTAAACGCCCCGACCCTTTTACCATTATCAGTGCTGACGATGTACGTCAGGGACGCTGGAGAGCTTTTAACCCGGCTTTCCAGAAGCGCTTATCAAATTATGTTCAACAACTGGAAAAAAATGGTCGTTACCCCTTATGTATCTGGCCACCCCACACTCTGGTTGGTAGCTGGGGACACAACGTGGTTAATGATATTTATCAGGCCGTGGGCGAATGGGAGGAAAGTAGAACACGCCGGGTAGATTATTTAACCAAGGGGCACAATCCCTGGACTGAACACTATAGTGCAGTAATGGCGGATGTCCCGGATTCGAAAGATCCGACAACACAGTTAAACAGTCAATTGATTCAAACATTGCAGGAAGCTGATTTGATTCTGCTATCCGGTCAGGCTTTGAGTCACTGTGTTGCTAATACAGTTCGAGATATTGCTAATAACTTTGGCGAAGAAAATATCAAAAAGATGATTTTGATCGAAGATACCAGTTCGCCGGTTGCTGGTTTTGAATTCCTGGCAGATGAATTTATGGCAGAAATGAAAAATCGAGGCATGCAAACAGTCAAGTCATCACAGCTTGATATATAAAACAGGAGAATAGATATGAGTAACAAAACAAATATGCAAAGTGTTGTTATACCGGGCGCTTCTAACTTTCGCTTTAGCGCGGTCAGGCCCGACGAACTTGGTGCTACTGAATATACACTGGTTACTATTGCAGTTGATATATCGTCAAGTATCAATGGTTTTGAGCGTGAGCTTAAAGATGCAGTCAAGGAAATAATCGAAGCATCCAGACAGTCACCCAGAGCTGATAATTTATTGGTCAGGTTACTTTCTTTCAATACAACTGTAACTGAAGTATTTGGTTTTAAAGCTATACAGGATATCGACAGCAGGATTATTGATGATTTTAAACCATATGGAATGACAGCATTATTTGATGCAACAATGGATACCGTTGTAGCAACTGAACAATATTCAAAATTGCTGTACGACCAGGATTTTGATGCTAATGCCACTATTTATATTATCACAGATGGTTGGGATAACCGATCTTCAAGAGCTACGCCTAAAAAGATAGCTAACCGAATTAAGGCTATCCGTAAAAATGAACAGCTTGAATCAATATTGTTTATGCTGATAGGTGTTAATACTACTGATCAGAATGTAGCATCATCTCTTCAGGAGTATTCTGCAAAGGCAAGCTTTGACCGCTACATCGATATTGGTAATGCCAATAAGAAAAACCTGTCAAAACTGGCCGGGTATGTCTCTCAATCCATATCGAGTCAATCCAGATCACTGGGTACAGGTTCAACATCTTTATCCTTAACTTTTTAGGTATTTTATCAGCCCTCGATTAATTTCGAGGGCTGCATGGAGGTTACTATGGTCAAAGTAGATTCATATTATGTAATGGGGCAGAGTCACTTAGTGACTCAGGACTATGCTATTAGTGGAACAGAACCATTCCCCTATATCATTTTATCTGATGGATGTTCATCTTCCAGTCATACCGATATTGGCGCGCGACTTCTGGCTATGGCTGCAAAGCAATATCTAACAAAAAAAGTACTCAATAATAAACGCATCAATGCTAAAAAACTTATTTTGAAAGTAGCATCAAAAGCCAGTGCTGCCGCAAATAATCTAGGCGCAGCTAATACATTACTTGATGCAACATTAATGATTGTTTTTATGATGAACAATCAAGTTTATATTTATGTATTTGGTGATGGTGCCATTTTTTATACAACAAAGTCAGGAGACTTTTCTATCATCAATATTTCGTATTCACACAATGCTCCTTATTATCCGGTATATCAGATTGATGAGTCCCGGGATAAACAATACCGGATGAAATCAATGAATGATTTCAAAATTTCAGAGAGCAGTAAAACTTCTCAGAAAGAAAATATTTACGAACCCACTGAACTGGTTTTTCCTGTTTCGGAATTATCCAGCCTGCTTATTGCTACAGATGGGGTAAGCAGTTTTTATGACACAAAGAATTCAAAACCCGTGAAAATTGATTCTATCGCAAAAGAGTTATCTGATTTTAAAAATACGAAAGGAGATTTTATAAAACGTCGTATTAAACGAATTCTAAAAAAAGGGGCTGCGACAGAAATATACAACATGGATGATTTGGCGGTAGGCGCTATGATCCTGGAAAAATCAGTTGAATCATGACAGTTGAGGTGTATCAGTGCATCCCGCTACGAACTGAATTGCAGCTTTGAGGCGGCGTATGTCTTCGTTGTAACGCCTTCGAATAGCTGTATTGGGCATTACTTATTAAGGAGTCAATACCATGATTATTTATAATAGTAAGGGGAAAAAAATTAATATCTCAGACAATAGTTTTATCGCTGAAGGTGGTGAAGGTCGTCTGTATGGCTATAAAGGCCTGGTGTATAAAATCTACCTGGATGAATCAAAACTGATCCCGTCAGCCAAACTCGATGAACTGTCTGTACTTGATCATGAATCTATAATCAAACCCTCTGAAAGTATTTTTAATGCCAATAATAAGCGTATCGGCTTTTCAATGAAAATGGTACCAAACGCTATTGCCCTGCCTCGTTTATTTAATTCATCCTACTGGAATAATCATAATATTACGCCTGCCAGCATTGCTTTGCTGGTTGATAAAATGCAACAGACAATCAGTTATATTCATCGCCTGGGATTTTTACAGGTTGATGGCAATGAGTTTAATTATCTGGTTAATCAACAGCTCAATAAACCCTATTTTATCGATGTAGATTCCTACCAGACAGCCAGCTTTCCAGCCACCGCAATTATGCCTTCTATTCGGGATTACCAGCAGAATGAATTTAATGAAGGTTCAGACTGGTTTTCCTTTGCCATTGTTGCTTTCCAGCTTTTTACAGGGATTCATCCTTTTAAAGGTCGTCATCCCGATTTTAAAAAAGGCGATTTTAGTGCCCGTATAAAAGCTGGCGTTTCAGTTTTTAACAAGGATGTAAAATACCCTTCATCAGTCAGGGATTTTTCCATTATACCGGCAAACTATTTAGACTGGTTTAAGCGCCTTTTTGAAAAAAATGAACGTATAAGTCCACCCGGTAATATGAGTACTATGCCATTTATAGCGCAAACCTATAAAGTTATTCAGGATAGTAAAAAATTATCCATACAGGAAATAGCCAGTTATCCTGATTTAATTAAAGCAGTAGAAACCATTAATGGGCAACGCATAGCCAGAACTGCACAACAGGTATTTGCAGGACAACAGGCCTATGATATTCCACCAGATACAACCGGGGTTATTATGGGGCCAGATGGAAAGCCCCTTTTTATCACCATTAAAGATGGGATTATGGGTATACAGAACTCAAATGCCAGTCAATTTATATCTTCTGGTCTTGCCGTAGACAGGGTTTTTATTGCTCAAAATATACCCTATATTATTCGTGATGATGACCTGATTGAAATTAACATTATTGAATTAGCCAATGGGATAACACTGGCACCCGGTTTAAGTAGAAAAATACTACCCAATGCAACGACAGCTTTTGACGGTTTTTTATATGAAAATGTACTGGGAAAAGCGCATATCATCATTCCTTTAGCCGCTGGCAATATGCCCATTATTAGAGTGACTGAACTCGATCAATTGAAAGTTATCGATGGCCGCTATGAAAATGGCGTGATATATATGGTTATTGCAGATGATAAGGGTGAGTATAAGCAACTGCGTTTACGTTTTAATGATGAATTTAACGATTATGATGTTGAACTAAGATCTGATATAGAAAATTTCCTTAACTTCACCACACTACAGAAAAATATAATTGTCAGCATACCTGAAGATGGTCGTCTTGAAGTTAGCTCATCAAGACCCGCTCAAATGAGCATCCGCCAGGTTGAGGATGCACAAATATCCAGTCAGATGCGTTTATATAATGATAGAGGTAATGCCGCTATCATATCCGCGAATAAAATTTACTCGATCAACTTGCGGACTTAGTAGTCAAATGCTACTTTAATTAATCCTGAACCAAACAATACGAAGAGTATGAACCGAAAAAGAATAAAACTGGATCGTGGATTAGCAGCTGATATCGTCATTTTCACTATAAAAGATGCTGAACTGAAAGTTTTACTGATTAAGCGTGGACATGGTGAATTTACTGGAAAATGGGCTTTACCCGGCGGCTTTAGACAGATAGGTGTTGATAAAGATATCGAATCTGTCGCATCCAGAGTATTGAAATCCGAAACGGGTACAGAAGCACCCTATTTAGAGCAACTTTATACTTTTAGTAATGACAGCCGTGACCCATCTGGCTGGGTTACTTCCGTTTCTTATTTTGCCCTTATGCCACATTTTACGGTTAATTTGCAGCCAGGACGTGGTATTGATGCAATTAAATGGGTGAGTGTTCGCAATAATACGCTGAACCGTAAACTGGCATTTGACCATAACCAGATTGTCGATGTGGCTATTGAGAGGCTACGCTCAAAATTACAATACACAGCGATTGCCGGACATTTGCTGGGATCAGAGTTTACCCGTCCCCAGTTACAGTCAGTGTATGAAACTATACTTAACTGCTCACTGGATAAATCTCATTTTAACCGCTCACTGGTACGCTCCAATGTGCTTGAAAGTACAGGTAAAAAGACTTCAGGAGATGGTCATAGGCCAGCAGAACTCTTTAAATTCAAAAAAGATGCTGATTCATCGTTTTTTTTCCCCAGAGATCTGGTTCGCTCAGCCATCAAAAAGTAGTTAAAACCCTCTGTTTAACTGTAAAAATCCGCTTAAAGACATAAAAAGCAGGCATCATGCTTCTTTTATGTTCACTAAGTGCTATGATTCACTCAATTTAAAATTAACTTAACCCCTGTGACAGAAGGAAATAAGCAACAATATCAGTTAACCATCGCACCACGATCAAAGCATAATGTATCACGTCGGCAGATTTCAGAAGCGGCGCTAAAGGTACTCTACCGATTAAACAAAGCAGGATACCGTGCCTGCCTGGTCGGTGGTGGTGTTAGAGATGTGTTACTAGGCAAACAACCAAAAGACTTTGATGTAGCAACAAGTGCTACGCCAGAGCAGGTTAAAGCGCTTTTCAAGAACTGCCGATTAATCGGCAGGCGCTTTCGGCTGGCTCATATTCGCTATGGAAGAGAAGTCATTGAAGTCGCCACTTTTCGTAGCCATGCCCCTGAATCTCCCAAAACTGAGTTAAATGACGAAGGTCGAATTCTGCGTGATAATACTTTTGGCAGCATAGAAGAGGATGCCTTAAGACGGGATTTCACTATCAATGCGTTGTATTACGATATTAATGATTATGCCCTGCTGGATTATGCAAATGGATTACAGGATCTGGAGAATAAAACACTCAAATTGATTGGTGATCCGGTTACCCGCTACAAGGAAGACCCTGTACGCATGCTCAGAGCGGTTCGATTTGCCGCAAAACTGGGGTTTACAATCGATCAATCAGCTGAACAGGCTATTTTTGAATGGGGACATTTGCTGTTAGATATTCCCTCTGCTCGCCTATACGATGAAATCTTAAAAATCTTCCATTGCGGGTTTGCGACGAAGGCTTTTGAATTACTGCGTTATTACCAGCTTTTTCAATTTCTATTCCCGGCGCTGGATAAACATTTAAATTCTGAACCTGTTGAAGCCATATTGGATTTCATTGATCAGGCTCTGGTCAATACCGATCAACGGGTAAAACAGAATAAACCGGTATCGCCTGCATTCATTTTTGCTGTTCTGCTATGGCCTCTGGTGCATCAGAAAGCCATCCAGTTACAGGCTGAAAAAATAAGTACTCTGCCAGCTTTACAGATTGCAGGCAGTGAAGTCTTTTCCGAGCAGGTTAAAGTAATTGCGGTACCCAAGCGCTTTAGTCAAATTGCGAAAAATATCTGGAGTATGCAACCGCGATTTAGTAATACACGGGGGAAACAACCACACCGGCTGGTGAATCATCCCAATTTTCGCGCTGCCTATGATTTTTTCTGTATTCAATCGATGGTAGGTCTGACGACTTATCAGTTGTGCGAATGGTGGACACAATTCCAGAAAGATCACCCCCCTGAAAAAAAGTTTATCCGTAAACCTGTACGTCGAAATAGAGGCCATAGAAACGGTAATACAGCACAACGTCCTGAATAATCACCTGTAACATGAACGCAAAAACTGAAACTGTATATATAGGCATAGGTAGTAATCTGGCTGACCCCAAACAACAGGTTTTAGACGTACTACCTCATCTGGATAGAATTAGAGAAACGCGATTATTGAAATCCTCTTCATTATACCGGTCCGAAGCAGTGAGCGATATTGAACAGGATGACTATATCAATGCTGTAGCCAGTCTCAGTACCAGTTTACAACCGGTAGATTTACTACTGGAGCTACAGGCTATTGAACAGGCTTTTTACCGACAACGTTCCGATGATCTGAAATGGGCACCCAGAACAATGGATCTGGATATTATTTTATTTGGTAATATCCAGCAAAATGATTCGCACCTGACCATTCCGCATGCTGAAATGAAAAACCGGTTATTTGTCCTCCTGCCTTTACAGGAAGTCGCTGGAGAACTCTATATTGCCGGACTTGGAAGTATCAGCTACCTGATTAAACAGGCACCTGCTTTACGTATACAAAAGCTATAGATCGATTTATTGATGAGTTTTCTCAAAAAATAAGTTTGCAACCACTTATGTAGAGTGAAATACTACCACACCAATTAAATTTTTACCCTTATGTACGTACCTAAACCTCTCGAAAAAAAGATAACAATACCCTATCTTAACAAGCTAAAACAACAGGGTGAGAAATTCGCCTGCCTGACTGCTTATGATTACAGTTTTGCAAAGTTGATGGATAAAACAGGCGTTGAAGTGGTACTGGTTGGTGATTCTCTGGGTATGGTTATTCAGGGACACGAAACGACTATCCCTGTCACTGTTGAAGAAATTGAATATCATGGCCTGGCAGTCAGTAAGGGACTGGAAAAAAGCCTGCTGATGCTAGACATGCCTTTTGGCTCAATAAACTCACAGCAACAGGCACTTGATAATGCCACTCAAATGATTAAAAAAACAGGTGCTCAGGTTGTTAAGCTGGAAGGCGGCATAACCCAGATTAAAACGGTAGAAACCTTCAGTAAATACAATATTCCAGTTTGCGCCCATGTTGGCCTGCAACCTCAGTCGGTACATAAAATGGGCGGTTATAGAGTTCAGGGGCGTGAACACGATAGTGCAATAGAAATGAAAGATACTGCGCTACAAATTCAGGAAGCTGGTGCCGATCTGTTATTACTGGAATGTGTGCCGGCTCAACTAGCCAGTGAAATCACTCAACTATTACAGATTCCAGTCATTGGCATTGGTGCAGGTGCTAACTGTGACGGTCAAATTTTAGTATTACAGGATATAATTGGGATTACACCCGGCAAACCACCAAGCTTTTCCAAAAACTATATGCTGGATAATGACTCTATAGAAAGTGCTATTAGTGCTTACGTTGCAGAAGTTAAAAATAATACTTTTCCATTAGAATCTCACAGTTTCAAATAACTTTGTTTCATTAAAAAATATTGCAGTATGTTACAAGTTCAAAATAATAATGAATTACGCGCCCAGATTCGGGAATGGAAAGCTCAGGGCAAATCAATTTCCTTTGTGCCCACCATGGGAAATTTACATGACGGACATTTATCATTATTGCAAATAGCTCGCGAACAGAGCGATAAGCTGGTGAGCAGTATTTTTGTCAACCCGATGCAGTTTGATTCCAGCGAAGATCTGAAAAAATATCCCCGCACTGTAGAACAGGATTGCAAAGCTTTAATGGAACACCACTGTGATCTGGTCTATTTACCGACAATCAAGGATCTGTATCCATCTGGTATGGAACATATGACAGCAGTAACGGTACCGGATATTACGCTAAATCAGGAAGGAAAATACCGTCCAGGTCATTTAACAGGTGTCAGTACCATTGTTTTAAAGTTATTTAATCTGGTTCAACCAGATATTGCCGTATTTGGAAAAAAAGATTATCAGCAATGGCGAATGATCGAAAAAATGGTGCAGGATCTTAATCTCAATATTCAAATTATTGCAGGTGAAACAATTCGTGAAACTGACAGACTGGCAATGAGTTCCCGCAATCAGTACCTGGATGACCGCCAACATATCATTGCGGCCGAACTATACCAGCAACTCAAACAGGTGGCACAGGCAATCAGGCATGGCAAGCAATCATTTTCATCTTTAACTGCACAGGCTATAGAATCACTCAATGCAGCAGGTTTCTCAGTTGATTATTTTGAAATTTGCCATCAGCTTACTCTACAGCCGGGTTCACCTCAGGATCCTCTTGTTATTCTCGCCGCTGCCAGACTGGGCAATATACGACTTATTGATAATATAGAAATTTAAGCCGATAAAGTCATTGGCATAAATTTTTTCCAGGTTTCACAAAAGTCGATTGGATGATAACCTAAGCAACCTAAAAATAATGGTATCGAATCAGTTAAAAAAACTGAAAGTTACAAAAAATCACTCAAAGGAGTATTTATCATGAAACTAGAATCCCTGGCTCTGCACCATGGCTATGAATCAGAAGCGACCACCAGGGCTGCTGCAGTCCCTATTTATCAAACAACCTCTTTTACCTTTGATGATACACAGCACGGCGCGGATTTATTTGACCTGAAAGTTGCCGGAAATATATATACCCGCATCATGAACCCTACGACGGCTGTGCTTGAACAACGTCTGGCAGAAATGGAAGGTGGTATAGGTGGGCTGGCAGTCGCTTCCGGCATGGCAGCCATAACTTATGCTATCCAGGCAATCACTAGCACAGGGGACAATATCGTTAGCACCAGTCAATTATATGGTGGCACTTATAACCTGTTTGCCCATTCCCTGCCACGACAGGGAATTGAAGTAAGAATGGCTTCTTTCGATGATTTCGAAAAAATGGATAGCCTGATAGACGATAAAACTCGAGCTGTATTCTGTGAATCCATAGGTAACCCGGCTGGCAATATTGTAGATATTGAAAAGCTGGCAGAAATTGCACATAAACATGGCGTACCTTTAATCGTAGATAATACGGTTGCCACGCCATACCTGTGCAAAGCTTTTGATCATGGAGCAGATATTATTATCCACTCTCTGACTAAATATATCGGTGGTCATGGAACCACTATTGGTGGCATTATTATCGACTCCGGTAAATTTGACTGGGTTGCTAATAAAGATCGTTTCCCAATGCTGAATGAGCCAGATCCATCCTACCATGGCGTAGTCTATACAGAAGCTCTTGGAGAAGCCGCCTATATAGGACGCTGTCGAGTTGTGCCATTGCGAAATACCGGTGCAGCTCTGGCACCACATAGTGCCTTCATGCTTTTACAGGGACTGGAAACGCTGGGTTTACGCATGGAAAGACATTGTGAGAATTCTTTGAGTGTCGCAGAATTCTTACAAAGCCATGACAAGGTTAACTGGGTTAATTACGGAGCACTACCTGAAAGTAAATACAATGCCAACTGTCAGAAAATCACTGGCGGTCGCGCTTCAGGAATCGTCAGCTTTGGAATAAAAGGTGGCAGAGAAGCAGGGGCAAGATTTATTGATGCTCTGCAAATGATTTTACGCCTGGTAAATATTGGAGATGCGAAATCACTGGCCTGCCACCCTGCTTCTACCACCCACAGACAATTAAGTAATGAAGAACTGGAAGCTGCTGGAGCATCCGAAGATTTGATTAGAATATCCGTCGGTATCGAACATATTGATGATATTATCGCTGATATAGGTCAGGCACTAAATCAGGTTTAAGTAGATTCAACCTGACACCCTCAGTAACCCGGTGGGTGTCAGGTGGTTAATTTGAGTCAAATCTTATTACTGATCCATAAACACTGATATGGATTTAATTCAATAGTTTCAGACAAATCTTCAAATGCAGTCTGGGATAATAAATCATACCAGCTATTGGTCTCTATTAAATTTACAGATCGAAGTGGAAACGACTGTATTTGATTACTGATATTATGGATACAGAAAATACTCTGATCCCTTTTTTGACTCTGCCGCCAGAAAGCAAATATTCCCTCACCCAGGTGTAATGTATATTGGGTTGCATTTGGATGAAAAGCTTTCTGCCTGGTACGTATTGCTATGATATCTTTCATGCGCTGGAGAACTTTCGTATGATGTGAATTCTCATCATTTAATAAACGAGACAAATCATCACAATTCCAGACATGTCGATTGATAGCTCTATTATTACCCGATGCTTCCATTTTATTAAAATCATTTTCTGTACCCAGCAAACTATGAATATAAAATGCAGGAATTCCTTCAAGGCCCAACATAATCGTGTGAGCACAGATAAAACGATCAAACTGAAATTCATCCTTACCTTCAACAGTTCCACTTAGGGCATCATAAAGACTGATATTGATTTCATAAGGACGCACTTCATTATCAGCTAAATTTCGCCAGGAAATTCTTGCCCCATTGTTTTGCATAACTTCAGCAAGTTGATTAATTTCATCATCAGTTAATATACCTTCAACAGGACGTAAGCCTATGCCATCATGCGAGGCTATAAAATTCAGATAAGTCGTACCATGTTGAGCAGGTGGCATACTCATTAACCAGTTATTTAAATAAAAATTATTGCCACTAATTAATCCATGCAGGAGTAATGGAGGTAAGGCGAAATTATAAATAACATGAGCTTCATTTGAATTACCGAAATAAGCCAGATTTTCCCGATTAGGTATATTGGTTTCAGTAATGATAACTGCTTTAGCATTTTTATGTTCAATCAGAGTTCTGAACAGTCTTATCATTTCATGAGTTTGCGCTAAATTGAGGCAGCTTGTGCCAATTTCTTTCCAAAGAAAAGCAACAGCATCCAGCCTGAAGATACTGACACCTCTTTCCATATAGAAATTGATAATATCAACCATTTCCAGCAAAACACGGGGATTTTTAAAATTTAAATCAATCTGGTCAAAACTAAAAGTACACCAGACATTTTTAACCCCGTTTACTGTTTCCACTTCCTGCAATAAAGGATTAGTTCGTGGACGGGTAACTTCTGACAGGTCTGTATCAGGATCGACCTCAATAAAATAATCTTTACCGGGCTTTTTATTTCTTTTAAATTGATCAAACCAGAAACTACGTGAAGAGCAGTGGTTTACAACCAGATCAGCCATCAATTTATAATCTCTGGATATAGCCTCAATATCTGCCCAGTCACCTAATTTATCATTAACCTGTTTATAGTTAATCACTGAAAAACCATCATCAGAACTATACGGATAAAAAGGCAGGATATGGATCGAGTTAATAATATCGGAAAACTGTGCCTTAAAAAACTGATGCATGGTATACAGCGGTTTTTCGCCATCTTTTATAAATGTATCACCATAGGTAATAGCAATGATATCTTTTTGATTCCAGTGATTTTTATAAGGCTTAACATGCCTGCAGGATTTATTAAGACCCATTTTTTTTATCAGTTTCTTTGCCAGACTTTCAGCATCAATATCCGGATAAATTGTCTGAATATGAGTCAGAACTTTTTCATGTAATTCGCGCAGCTTTTTTTTCATAAATCTATCAAATCAAAAAGAATTTTAACTATACATTTCCTGATCTTTTTGCACTGCTTCAAGCAATTGTTCATAAATATCAGGAATAGCACTCACCACACGATTCCAGTGAGGTACGAAAGGTTGATCCATCGGGTTATTTAAAAAGTGACTACCAGCTTTCATTATATTTTCAGCAAATAATTCGACCATCTGCTCTTCAGCATGACAGTCAATTTTAAGTCCATTCATAATTGCATCACAGCGATAGCTATCGATTAAATCCAGCGCAATTCGATAATAAGTCGCCTTCAAACTGCGAAAGATTCCCTTATTAAAAACAGTACCATTGGTCGCAAGCTTACGGAAAAATGCCTTTGAAATGTCGATAGACATTTTTGATAAGCCACCTTCGTCATTATCTGCAGAAACATCCTGATGTTTATGATCATAAATATCAGCAATTTCAACCTGGCAAATACGTCTTGTAGAATAATTCCGTGACATTTCCATTAATACACCGACTTCCAGCCCCCAGTCACTGGGTATACGCAAATCATTCATGACATCTTTGCGCATAGAAAATTCTCCAGCCAGTGGATATCGAAAACTATCCATATATTCCAGACTTTCCTGGTGCCCGAGATTATTCTGAAGCGCTCTGATCAAAGGTGTAACCAGTAAACGGGATACTCGCCCACCAAGACTGCCGTTGGCAACCCTCGAATAATAACCTTTACTAAACTGATAATGGAATTGAGGGTTAGCAACAGGGTAAATTAAATGCGCTAACATTGAGCGATCATAAGTCTTGATATCACAATCATGTAAAGCAATTGCTTCACTTTTATTGGATGCCAGCAGATACCCCATGCAATACCAGACGTTGCGACCTTTACCTAACTGCGTTGGGGCGAGGCCTTCTGCCTGCAATTGATCATCAATTTTTTTCAGATTAGGGCCATCATTCCAGAGTATCTGATGATCCTGAGGTAATCGCTCAAAATATTTAATTGCCTGTCGATATTCATCCTCATTTGCACGATCAATTCCAATGACAATCTGGTTTAGATAATTAACTTTTTCCAGTTCATCAACAATATGGGCCAGAGCAGGCCGTTCCAGCTCAGAGAAAAGAGCAGGTAACATCAATCCCAGGGGTCTTACCCGTGAAAAAGCTTTCAGCTCACTCTCAAGCTCTTCCAGAGGGCGATCAACAATATTATGCAAAGTGGTGACCTTACCCGATTGAAAACTATCTGCCATTTTATATCTCCTAATTCAACGTTATATTAATTTTTTTGAAAGCGGATTCCACACCTTCTACCCAGCCCCGTGGCGCTTCATCCAGGGTCAGGATTTTTGACGGATGATTGAGTGTAAAAGAGTGACTGGATGGAGAATTCACTATTACAGCAACATCGGATTGTTCAAGCATTGCTAAATCATTCGGGCTATCACCCAGTGCAATAACTGCATATTTTTTCTGATAACATTGCTCATACAGTTGTTTTAAAACTTGCAGTGTACGGCCTTTATCACAACGTCCGAGAATATGTAGAAAACGTCCACCTTTAAGAATGCCAAAGCCCGCTTTACGAGCCTGTTCTGAGAATGCATTCTGTTCATCATTATCCTTAAACATCAATGGAACTGAAAATTGACGGGTTTGAGCAGCCAGGGCTTCTGATTCACTTAAACCTGTTATTTCAATAGCCTTTTGAATTGAGCATTCGGTCAAATCAATCGCATTGGGATTTAATTTGTTGATAAATTCCTTAATCGACTGAATATGAATACCGGTCAGTACAATCTGATAACCATCAATACTATCAAGCTGAGAAAGTAGTTCTGGACGAAAAGACTCAGGAAAGTAATTATCGGGTATATAAATCGCTGAACCGTTTTCAACAATAAATGGATGATGATTATTTAACTGTAATACCCAGTCCTTTAATTCAGCAAAAGTTTTACTGGTATTAAATATGACTGGCACCCCCTGTTTATTAAGGCTTTCAAGCATAGGTAAAGCTGCATCAACCTGATAATCATGATGATTAAGCAGAGTACCATCCATATCTGATATCACTAAACAACGATCAAACACTTTCAGTCTCCTGATTATTTAATCGAATTGATTCGATAGCATGTTGATCATTTAAATATAAAACAATATCAGCCAGATCCGGTAATTGCTGTAAACATTGCCGGGTAATTCTTTCGTAATGCTGAATAAATCTCTGTAATTGCTGCTCATTCATAACAGCATGTTTATCTGCATTAGTATCCTGTGACAGTTTTTGTTCCTGTAATCCACGCCACTCATAGACCTTTTCAAAAGAAGGTACTTTGAGATGAATCAGTAAACCCGCCTGATCAAATAACTGGCGGTGATACTCAGCCAATTGCTGGTTAGCATATCGACGCCAGCGACCATCTGCATCCTCTTCACGCTCCAGTTTATTGACCGGCTGCTGAAGCTGTTCATCTGTTTCAACCGGGGCATGATTACACCAGCCTTCAAATAAAATAATTTCTACCGGTTCATTGATCACAGGCCAGTCCTGTTCGGGTTTTCTGTCATCAATGGCTTTATTAAACTGGGGGACTGAACAGGGCGACAAGGCTGAACATTGTTGCAAACAATTAAATGTATCCACAGCCAGTTGAATATCATGTGTTCCCGGTACACCACGAGTTGCTAACAATGGATGAATCTCAGATGCTAATTGCTGCCTGTCATGTCGGCTTAAATAAAAATCATCGATTGATACTTCAACTGTATTAATTTTAAATTTATGAATTAAAATTAATCTTAAAAAAGCGGTAATGGTTGATTTACCTGACCCCTGAGATCCATTGAAGCTAACCAGAAGTGTTCCCTGCATTTTACTTTTCGCCTTCACAATCTGTTCTGCAACGGGTAAATACCAGTGTAGCACTGTATTAATAAAGTCATCAGGCAGTGATCTTCTACTTATTTCCTGTTGCAGAATCATTTCCAGGGATTCAGATAATTTCATATTACTTCATTAAATCAGCTTCAACATACACGGTGGCCTGCTCAATATCGGCCACTTCTACTATCGGCAATCTATTACCATTTTGCCACTGAGAGATGGCATCCCGTTTGGATTCTCCAGTCACCAGCACTAACATTTGCACACAGTTCTGCAGGGCAGACACCGTCATACTTATTCTTTCAGGTGGTGCTTTAGGCGCATCATGTACAGCCAGAGTCATTTGTTCCGGCTTAGTATTTTTCCAGTCATGTCCCGGAAAAAGACTGGCTGTATGACCATCTTCCCCCATGCCCAGTAATACAATATCAAAGGGTAGCTGATCTGATATTTGCTGCTGATACGACTCTGCCCCGTTAACTGAACCCAGTTCAGATGGAATAATATATTGTTGCTTAATCAGTTGTGATAAACCGGATGAAGCGACCAGTTGATGATTGCGCTCGGCATCATCTACAGGCAAACAACGTTCATCACCATAAAATAACTTCCATTTATCCCAGTCCAGATCCCGATTGGCTAAAATTGTATAACTGGCCAGTGGTGTCGTCCCTCCAGCCAGCACCAGTTTAAATTCACCGCGTTGTTGTATAGCATAGCGTGCACTTTCCTGAATAGTATCAGCTGCAGCTGCTGCAACATCCTGTGCATTATTAAACTCAACCCATTTTGTCATACTTCAGGCTCCAGCCTGAATCGCCAATGTTGTTCAGACTTATCAAATATTCTACTCACTTCTGTTGGCTCCCATTCACCGGCAGGATGAGTCGAAATGTAATCTCTTTCTGTCGCCCAATGACGTAGAACCGGGTCAACAATTCGCCAGGCATATTCCACTTCATCAAAGCGCAGGAATAATGAGCGATCGCCTTCTATAACATCCAGTAATAAACCCTCATAAGCATCTGCACGATTACTATCTTCACATCGAAATGGCGCATCAAGACTAATCTGGCGGGTAGTCATTTCCAGACCAGGTTCTTTCACTGTCATCTCAAGACGCATTGATTCTTCCGGAGACATACTCATGATTAACCAGTTAGGCGGTATACGATCAATATGCAAATTACGAAAAAACTGCTTTGGCGGTTGTTTAAAACAGATCGAAACCATGGTACTGGCCTCAGCCATACGTTTTCCCGTACGTAAGTAAAATGGAACACCATGCCAACGCCAGTTATCTACATACAGTTTTAAAGCGGCATAAGTTTCTGTAACACTTTCCGGTTCGACATTAGGTTCATCCAGATATCCTGGAACATGCTCTCCATCGATAACACCTTCGCCATATTGAGCACGATATGATTGCGCATGCACGGCATTCGGATGAATAGAACGTACTGATTTCAGCACCTTGACTTTTTCATCACGTAAATCATCTGCATCCATCGAAATTGGAGGTTCCATCGCTATCAGGGACATTAATTGCATTAAATGGCTTTGTAACATATCCCGTAATGCACCGGTTTTTTCATAGAATCCTGAGCGCGTACCTACACCCAGTTTTTCTGTGCGGGTAATTTGAACATGATCGATATAGTTCCTGTTCCATAAAGGTTCCAGCATCAAATTAGCAAAACGGGATACCAAAATATTCTGTACCATCGCTTTACCCATGTAATGATCGATACGGTAAGTCTGGCTTTCCTTCAAATGACGCTTGAGCATCATTTGCAGGCTGGTAGCCGATTCAAGATCATGCCCAAAAGGCTTTTCTATCACCACTCTGCGCCAATGTGAAGTTTCTTCCAGCATGCCCTTGTTACCCAGAAACTTTACAATTGGCACGTAATGCACCGGGGCTACCGACAGGTAAAAGACATGATTTAACGGAAAACCACTCTCCAGTAATTCTTTCAGATCACCGAAAGTGGCTGTATTTGAATAGTCGCCAGCGAAATAAGTGATGCGATCACAGAACCTTTTAATAATCTTATCTGTACATTCATCACGGGAATGCTTTCTCACAATCTTTTCAATGGCATCAGTCCATTGCTGCTGGGAAAATTCCCTACGACCACTACAGATAATCCTCAGATCATCATCCAGCAAATTGGCTGCATCCAGATGAAATAAAGATGGTATCAGTTTGACTTCAGCCAAATTGCCGGTGGCACCTAAAATTACAATAGTTGTGCTATCCATTAGACTTTCTCCTCACTACCATCAGTTGTCCAGTGAGTATGAAATGAATCCTTACTATCTTTATCTATTCGATGATAAGTATGTGCACCAAAATAGTCTCTCTGGGCCTGCAATAAGTTAGCCGGTAAAGTTTCTGTTCGATATGCATCATAAAAAATTAATCCTGCATTGGTGGCAGGCATGGGGACAGCCTGCTGAATACCCAGGGTACAGGTTGCACGCCAGCCCTGTTCCGCTTTGTTAAGAGCATCTGCAAAAAAATCATCCATCATCAGGCTTTGTAGATCCGGATTAGTCTCAAAAGCCTGTTTGATATCAGTTAGAAATAGACTGCGAATAATACATCCAGCACGCCATAACAGGGCAATATTGCCATATTCCAGATTCCAGTCATATTCTTTTGCAGCCAGCCGCATTTGCATAAAACCCTGGGTGTAGGAAATAATTTTTGATGCATACAGGGCATCGTGACACTGCGATAAAATTTCCTGTAGATTGCCATCAAAAGGCTCACGGTTTATTGGTAATTTTTGCGCAGCTATCGTTCTTTCCTGTTTAAATGAAGAAAGTACCCGCGCATACACGGCTTCACTGATCAGTGTTAATGGAGCGCCAAGCTGTAATGAATCTATCGCAGTCCATCGCCCGGTGCCTTTCTGACCGGCACTGTCGAGAATACGATGTACTCTGAGTACACCATCTTCATCTTTCTGTTGCAGTATTTCAGCCGTTATTTCAATGAGATAAGATTGCAGCACACCCTGATTCCAGTCATTGAAAGCATCAGCAATTTGCTGCTCGGATATGCCAGCTGCCTGCATTAAAGACCAGCTTTCTGCAATGAGTTGCATATCGCCATATTCAATACCATTATGAATCATTTTGACATAATGTCCGGCACCACCTTCACCTACCCATTGACAACAAATCTCGCCATCGTCTGTTTTCGCAGCAATAGACTGTAATAGTGGTTTGATCGCAGGCCAGGCAGCTTTATCTCCCCCCGGCATAATAGATGGCCCGTAACGCGCGCCCTCTTCTCCACCGGATATTCCGGCACCTACAAATAAAATTCCCTTTTGTCTAAGCGTTTCCCAACGTCGTTGAGTATCATGAAAATTTGAATTACCACCATCAATAATAATATCGCCCGGTTCCAGCGCATGCAGTAATTCATCAATAACAATATCAACCGGTTTTCCCGCTGTGAGCATTAATAAAACTTTTCTTGGGGCAATCAACTGATGCTGTAACTCTCTGAGATCTTCCAGAGCAACAACCGTCTGATTATCGCTGACTTCCTGTAACATCAGCTCAACTTTACTGCGACTGCGGTTATATACGGCTACTTTGTGGTTTTGATCGGCAATATTAAGCGCAATATTACGCCCCATTACGCCTAATCCTATTACTGCAATATCACATGGCATTGAAACTTTCCTCCGGTTTACCTGAATCTTTTGTTTCAGGTGTGGTTAATAATCCCCCATCAACACGGATAATTAATTTAAATACATCATGTCTATTTTTTAGGCATTTTCAAATCAATAGGGGTTATACTCATTAAACGCATTTTTTTGCACCAAATTAATGCATTAATTGTGGTAGATTAATGTTCAGCATAATTTAGCACCATTTTATGACACCAGCATCTTACAAAAGGTTTTTTTTATTATAAATTTGCGATAACTTTTTCTTCATACCTATAATCATTTCCACTTAAATTGAAAGAATCATTATGACTAAACTGACTAATTTACCCGCCTGGGCACAGTTACAACAACATTATCAGGATACAAAAGATATCCATATGCGAGAGTTATTTGCAAAGGATACTAAGCGTTTTGATAAATACTCAGTCAAATTTAATGACATTCTATTCGACTATTCTAAAAATAGAGTAAACGATGAGACGATGGATTTACTGTTTCAGCTTGCAAAACAGGCTGATGTAGAAGGATTACGCGAGCGTATGTTTGCAGGTGAAGCCATTAATCACACTGAAAAACGCGCAGTAATGCATACAGCTTTACGTAATAAATCCGGCATACCTGTTTTTGCAGATGGTACCCGGATAGATGAAGAAATTCAGACCGAGCTTGACCGGGTGAAATCTCTGGCAGAAAAAATCAGATCCAGAAAGTGGCTGGGACATAGTAATCAACCTATTACCGATGTGGTGAATATTGGAATTGGAGGATCTAACCTCGGTCCTTTAATGGTAACTGAAGCATTACATCCCTATTCCATTCATGATTTAAAGATACATTATGTATCCAATATTGATGAAAACCATATTAACAATACACTGGAATCCCTCAACCCGGATACCACGCTATTCATCATCGCTTCAAAAAGTTTTACCACTCAGGATACTCTGGTCAACGCAGTGACCGCCAAACAATGGTTATTACAAAGACTGAATTCAGAAGCAGATCTGCACAAACATCTGGTCGCGGTAACTTCCAATGTAAAAATGGCTGTCGAGTTTGGCGTTAACGAAGAAAACATATTTAAAATGTGGGACTGGGTTGGAGGCCGATATTCCTTATGGTCAGCCATCGGTTTGACTATTGTTATTGCCATAGGCGCAGAAAATTTCGATGCTTTACTGGAAGGCGCATACGAAGCTGATGAGCATTTTAAAAACACCCCGTTAGAGCAGAATATTCCCGTTATCATGGCATTACTCGGAATCTGGTATAACAATTTTTATAATGCAGAATCAATCGCTATATTGCCCTATGATCAGAATATGCATCGTTTTCCGGCTTATCTACAACAGGCTGATATGGAAAGTAATGGTAAAGGCTGTGACCGTGAGGGAGCAACCGTCGATTACTCTACAGGCCCGATCTTATTTGGTGAAATCGGTATAGCCAGCCAACATGCTTTTTATCAGTTACTGCACCAGGGAACCAAGCTGGTACCAGCGGATATGCTTGCCCCCATATCCAACTTACATTGTATCGCCACCCATCATCGCGCTCTGATGTCCAATGTATTTGCACAGACCGAAGCATTGATGATGGGTAAAACTGAAGATGAAGTTCGGGCAGAACTAAAACAGCAGGGACTCGCTGAAAGCGAACTGGAAGAATTATTACCTTACAAAATCTTTCCGGGAAATCGCCCCACCAATACTTTCCTGTTTTACACGCTCAACCCGAAAACACTAGGATCATTAATTGCAATGTATGAGCATAAAATATTTGTTCAGGGTGCAGTGTGGAATCTGAATTCTTTTGATCAATGGGGTGTAGAACTGGGCAAAATACTGGCGCGTAATATTCTTGATGAAATTAATAATGCTGAACCGGTCTCAAATCATGACAGTTCAACCAATGGATTAATTAATTATTACCTGAGCTTGAAACCAATAAAGGATCCGAACTAATATTTATTGACTCAGCTAGAAGGTCTCGTAATTTAAACCCTAAGTGTTAGAATTTCGATAACATTCTAACACTTAGGGCAGTTTCAATGAATAAAGCCAATGTTGCTTTTATCGGTCTTGGCGTCATGGGTTATCCTATGGCCGGACATCTCGCCAATGCAGGCTATCAAACCTGTGTTTATAACCGGACTACCTCAAAAGCCGAAAAATGGTGTCAGCAATACAATGGCACATTCGCTGCTACTCCACGCGAAGCTTCAAAAGATGCTGATTTTGTCTTTATCTGCGTAGGTAATGATGATGATCTGAGATCGGTAGTCTATGGCGACGATGGAATTCTTGCTGGAATCAGGGAGACTGCAATTCTGGTTGATCATACGACAGCTTCAGCCAATGTAGCACGTGAGATAGCGGAAAAATCATCTGTGCCATTTCTCGATGCCCCCGTATCCGGAGGCCAGGCTGGTGCTGAAAATGCAGTACTAACAGTCATGATGGGAGGAGCACAGGCAGATTTCGATAAAGTAAAACCAGTCATCATGAGTTATGCCAGAGCCGCAGAATTACTCGGCCCGGTCGGATCGGGTCAATTGACTAAAATGGTTAACCAGATCTGTATTGCCAGTCTGGTTCAGGGTTTGTCTGAAGGTTTGAATTTTGCTCAGAAAGCCGGCCTTGATGGCGCTAAAGTAGTCGATGTCATTTCCAAAGGTGCTGCGGGTTCCTGGCAAATGGAGAACAGAGGATTAACCATGCTCAAAGATGAATTTGATTTTGGTTTTGCAGTTGACTGGATGCGTAAGGATCTCGATATCTGCCTCGAAGAAAGTGCAAAAAATGGTGCTCAGTTACCTGTTACCAGCATAGTGAATGATTATTACGCTGAACTGCAATCTATGGGTGGCGGCCGATGGGATACTTCCAGCCTGATTCGGCGTTTAACTCGTTAAACCTTGAACCTGGAAAAATCAGTTAATCATCCTGGATTCCGCAGTTGACCGCTCGCAATAGAGATTAACCCACTGTTTCATATACGATTACAGTTGATGTGTATAATCACCCAATCGGTGAATTCCGCTACGAACTGAATTGCAGGTTTGAGGCGGCGTATCTCTTCGTTGTAACTCCTTGGAATAGCTCGCTATTCCGCGTCCTTACGCCTTGATCTACACCACCTCAAGCGCACAATCAGCTCGTCCAACTGCGGATTCCAGGTTGAACTCAACTGGACATGTGGAATAGTGTGTTTGCAGTGGCATGGATCAATCAGGGAGTAAACGGTATTTGCAATATAGAACGAAAGCACTAATATTCATCAGGACTAATGATTTTACTGCGGTATCTATGCGTCAACTCACTCTGATTATCTATTTAACACTATTTTCCGGTGTGGCACTCTCTGCCCCTGATGGCCATAAATTATTTAACAAACACTGTTCTGTCTGCCATAAGGAAAACGGTATGGGAGGTATAGGCCTGCCTCTCAATAGTGAAAAAGTGGAACATTTCCCGCGAGACTACCTGTTTAAAACAGTACGTCTGGGACGCGAAGGTCGGATCATGCCCGCATTCAATAAGCTTAGTGATGCACAAATTAATGCCATCGTCGATTACATCTTCAGCTGGAAAAAAAATGCAACTATTGATACTTACAGTAACAGTAAAATCGCCGGTAATATTGAAAACGGTGAAAAACTTTTTTTACAGAAATGTGCTGTTTGCCATGGTAAAGATGGCAGAAGTAATGGTCAGGGAACGGGGGTCACTGTCTCCAGAGAACGAAAATTCAAAGTTGTACCACCAGCCTTAAATAACCCGGGCTTTCTCGCTTCTGCAAATGACCACTGGATAAGACAAACCATAAAAACCGGTCGCCCCGGCACCATAATGCCTTCACAGTCATCCCTGCAGATTACAGATCAGCAACTCGATGATATCGTCAGTTACGTACGTCACTTTGAAACAACTTATCAATTGCATGAATCACTGGATGAAGATCAGCCGACGCTGGTTTTTGACTCTCCCTACGATTTCGAAACAACCACCAACAATCTGAAACGATCTCTTGTTGGCTTGAATTACCGCTATTTTCCTGATCGATATATGGAAATGGGATTAGCAGAAGATCATAAAATTAATAAAAAGCAATTATCTTTACGTTTTTGTAATTTCGAACAGCTTTATAAGATAATCAACATTGAACCCAGACTCGGTGTTGTACTTCCCTGTCGGGTAACAGTCGTCGAACAGGCTGATGGTCAGGTCAAGTTATATGTGATGAATATGAAGGTTGTTTCACGCCTATTCAATAACACTCAACTTCAGGAAACTGCAGAAAAAATGCATGAATCCATCATGGAAGTCATTGATGAGACAACGTTATGAAGAAGCTATTTAAGATAATAACAATAATCTCTGTATTGCTATCCTGCTCTGCTCAGGCAGAGAATATGATCATGTTAAGAGTGAATCAAAGCTTCGATAACACGATGATATTAATCAAGGAAAAGCTGAATGATTATGGATATAAAATTGCTCATATTCAAAAATGTGATAGTGGTCTAACAGATTTCGGGTATAAAACAGACTCATATAAATCCATATTTTTCGGGAAATTTGATGAAATGCGCGATCTCACAGCAAATCACCCGGCATTAATACCCTATCTGCCATTAAAAATAGCCGTGATGCAGGAAAAAGATTCTGTCGTACTGGCTTCAATAAACCCGGAAACGCTTTCATTATTTTTCCCGGGAAAAGAATTACAAAACCAGTTCGGACGATGGGAAAGTGATATTCGAGCCATATTTGAAGAAATAGGACAGAGTAAAGATTTTTAAAAGTCCTCAAAAATAAAATAATTTTTTTCTGCCATGTACCTTTAACATAAGCATATAAAAACAGAAAATCTGACAGCTAAATCCCGTGTCGAGCTGTTGATCAGAATTCCTCTCAATTATTTTTAAATATTTTTAACTACAGGATCTTTTTCTATCAGCCAGTTAGAAGGAACATTCTGAATCTCAAGCTTTTGAATAATTTTTTTAGCTTCACTGATTTTTCCAGGTTCAAAGTAACATTCCAGAACCCGGTAGCTGGATGCTATTTACAATGGGTTTACTAATGCTAATTCGTTATATGAGTAAACGGACAAACTTGAACTAACAGGGTTCCAGGTAATTGATTTTAGGACTATTTTTCTACTGTGAAAAACTGATTGAAACTTTAACCTATGTATTGGACTTTTTTAAAATAGCTGTTTATGATGCCGCCGTAAATCCATACAGCCAGGAAAATTATCCTGGCTGTATGACATTCTTAGACTATTAAATGATGAGTATGTCGGGTTTAGGTGATCGTAACAGGGGTATGCTATTTAAGTCAGTAAATACATTCCACATCCTGTAACCTCCTTACCTCTTATTACTCAGAGGCTTTTTTAATTAGTGGTAGTTATTATTTAAAATTAAAGTTTTTTACAGGAGTTAAACCATGAAGTCTCTGTATATCGTTGTAGCGATATTTTCAGTACTTTTTCAATCCGGCTGTGATACCAGCACAGAAAATGATGACAAAACGGATACCGTCAAGCCATCAGTTATTATTAATTCGCCAACAACAGAATCAACTTATTCTACTTCAAATTCAACCATCAATCTGAGCGGAACAGCTAGCGATAATGTTGCTTTAAATACTATCACCTGGCATTGTATTTCAGGTTGTAGCGGGAGCGGCAATGCAATTGGTACCTCTAGCTGGTCTATCGAAAACATTAACCTGCTGCAAGGCTCCAATCTGGTTAACGTAATTGCTTCAGATCACGCCGGTAATACACAGTCAGCATCAATCACAATAAATTACACAGCCTCATCTACTCCAGAAGATACAACGAATCCTTCAATTAGCATTACAACACCAACATCCGATACAACTTATGCGACTTCAACTTCAATTATTAATCTGGCTGGAACAGCCAGTGATAATATTGCCTTAAGTTCTGTTAGCTGGAGTTGCACCTCTGGTTGTAGCGGTTCTGGCACTGCAACTGGAACAGGCTCCTGGTTTGCCAATAATATTCATTTAGTTGAAGGTTCAAACACTGTGACAATCACAGCCATTGATACCTCAGACAATCAGGCCACTGACAGCTTAACAATCACATATACAGCTGCCTCTGATGACACGATTAATCCAATTATCAGTATTAGCTCACCGACAACAGAGACAACTTATACGACTTCAACTTCAATCATTAATCTAGCAGGAACAGCCAGTGATAATATTGCCTTAAGTTCTGTTAGCTGGCGTTGTACTTCAGGTTGTAGCGGTTCTGGTACTGCAAGCGGTACTGACTCCTGGTCTGTCAATAATATTAATTTAGTTGAAGGTTCAAACACAGTATCAATCACAGCCATTGATAGCTCAGACAATCAGGCCACTGACAGCTTAACAATCACATATACAGCTGCCTCTGATGACAGTATTAATCCACTTATCAGTATTAGCTCGCCAACAATAGAAACAACTTATACGACCTCTAGTTCAACGATAAATCTGGCTGGAACAGCCAGTGATAATATCGCCCTAAGCTCAGTGAGCTGGAGTTGTACTTCGGGTTGTAGCGACTCTGGTACTGCAAGTGGTACAAACGCCTGGTCTGTCAATAATATTCATTTAGTTGAAGGTTCAAACAGCGTGACAGTCACAGCCATTGATTCCTCAGACAATCAGGCTACGGACAGCTTAACAATTACTTATACGCCTGCTCCTGTTGACATTATTAACCCACTTATCAGTATTAGTTCACCTACAACAGAGGCAACTTATACAACCTCTAGTTCAACTATAAATCTGGCTGGAACAGCCAGTGATAATATTGCCTTAAGCTCAGTGAGCTGGAGTTGTACTTCGGGTTGTAGCGGCTCTGGTACTGCAAGCGGTACAGACTCCTGGTCAGTCAATAATATTAATTTAGTTGAAGGCTCAAACACAGTGACAATCACCGCCCTTGATTCCTCAGATAATGAGGCTACTGATAGCTTAACAATCACTTATACTTCAACAGATCAACCACCTGATAATATTCCTCTGGCGACTGTTTTATACGCAGAGCCAGGAGATTTTCAACAGTCAACAGATATTACTAATATCTGGCAGGATGATCAGGTTATGACTTATGAGTTTTTGCCACAAGGTGGCATATCAGGTGATGGTGCTTTCAAAGCCACTCCAGCATCAGGAACAGAAGAAGGTAATACGGGCTGGAATATCCCTGGTCTTACACAGGCAAATAACTCACGCGAACCGCTTTTCGTATCGGCGGTGTATTATTTTTCTACCGAGTGGGCTCCGATTATCGGACGTGGCGTAAAAAATATTGATTTTCAACTTTATGATCCATCATATCCGTTAGAAAGTCATACCGATACAAGAATGATTTCAGCCTTAGTTGATGGTGGCGATATGCCTCGTTTCGATGGGCGTACCGGTGTCCGTTTCGAATTAAACAGAGGAGGCGCAGGCTGGCATTTCAGCGGTCGATCATATGGCACTGATAGTGGATTATTTCTTGAAGATGTCGCAGGTATGTGGTTCTGGCTCGGCTACTATATCGACTTTCAAAATAATCGAGTTTCCGCCTATGTCAAAACAGGGCCAGATGGTCCTTATCCAACAGTCACTCGAATTTTACACCGAACGAATAACAATCTATTAATTGGTCAGGATTTACATGATCACCCCTGGGTTCGAGGAGAGACTATAACAGGACAAACATCAGGTGCGACAGCGATTGTTGATGACTATGGCTACGATGGGTTAATCATCACACCAATCTCAGGTAATTTTGTTGATCTTTATGATGTCGATCACAGTGGAGTGGAAAAAGAATTAATTGTCGGCTCACAAAGTGGCGCATGGAGTGGACTGGTTGCAGCGAGTAACTGGAACTGGGATAAAACCTCAGGTGGTTTGAATGTAGGAGCTTCACGAAATATTTTAGGGTACTGGAAAGTAGATGCAAGCGACCCAAAAACGACTGATATGTATCATATCGTCGACCAGGTAGCGGTGGGTAATGGCTGGATAAATCCACCCGCATTCCCTGCCATTGATTCACCCTAAGGATTTAAAATGACTTCGGATTAAATGAAAAGTCGGTTTATTTTTCCAGGTCTAACTGCGGATTCCAGGTTGAAGTAACTGCATGTGCTTTTCATCCTGGAATCAGCAGTTGGACGAGCTGATTGTGCGTTTGAGGTGGTGTAGATCAAGGCGTAACGACGCGGAATAGCCAGCTATTCCAAGGAGTTACAACGAAGAGATACGCCGCCTCAAAAGTGCAATTCAGTTCGTAGCGGGATTCACCGATTGGGTGATTATACACATCAACTGTAATCGTTTATAAAACAGTGGGTTAATCTCTATTGCGAGCGGTCAACTGCGGATTCCAGGTTCATTAGTCCGGAAACTAACCTCGAACAGACCTGTTATGATGTAGTGAATGATTATATGTCCGAATTCTATATCGAATTATCAGAAAGCGCACAGAAGGAACGTGCGCTGGCCAGTGATCCGCTTTGATGTTGCTAGCTCTCGTCGATCAATTCAAGTTTCACAATAGCCAAAGAAACAAGAGTTCACTTAGGCACTATTTTGGAAACCGCTGTACAAATTTTGAAGTTATTCACTAAGCCTGCTATTTCTCAGAAGCATCAAGAAAGCGTTTTTTTACTTCAATTTAACCACATAAGCATAATTTATTCCAAATTTGATGAACTTGAAATTTTAAAAATGACTTCTATACTCCATTTACTTAGATGGAACGTGATTATGTAAAATAATCGAAGTATGAGTCATCTTATTCATAGCTGATGGATCATATAAAAATGAATTTATTATCAGGACTCATCAAACAATTAATTCTGTTAAGCTTTCTTTATTGCATCTCAGGATTAACCCAGCTACTTGCTCAAAGTGACAGTTATATCATAGGCATAGTCCCTCAATATGAAGCCCGTAAGCTACATCAGGTATGGCAACCTATTCTTGATTATCTGACCCTTGAAACCGGATACCATTTTAAAATCAAAGGATCTCCCAACATCCCAAATTTTGAGAATGAATTCATACGTGGAGAATTCGACTTTGCCTATATGAATCCTTATCATTTTGTTATTGCCAGACAGCAACAACACTACATCCCTTTAGCTAGAGATACCGGTAAAACATTACAGGGCATTCTGGTTGTTAAAAAAGATAGCCCGATAACTCAGGTAACACAACTTAAAAACAGCAACATTGCCTTTCCTGCACCTAATGCACTTGGTGCCTCTTTACTCATACGACAGCAACTACATGATCATTTTAATATTGATTTTTATTCCCGTTATGTCAAAACTCATGATTCAGTTTATTTAAATGTGTTATTAGGCGAAGTAGATGCCGGTGGTGGGGTTCAGAACACACTATCCCGCCAGCCTCCTGAATATCAATCGGCATTAAAAGTCATATATAAAACTCAGCAGGTAAAACCTCACCCTTTTGCCGTTCACCCCAGAGTCCCACAGGATGTGGCAAATCGAGTTAAGATTGCTTTATTAAAGCTTGGAGAAAATCCGCAGGGGCAATTACTACTATCTAAAATACCTATTAATAAAATTGGCCCGGCTACTCTTGAAGACTACCTGCCACTGAAGGAGTTAGGACTTGAACGGTTCACAGTCGAGTAAGCTATCATGATGGGCATACAGACAAAATTAACCGGTCCTGTTTTAATTGCATTCCTTTTTTTTACTTCAATGTTACATTTATACTGGGGGCCGAAACAATATGAAGCAGCAAAAGTCGATATATCAAAACAGTTACAGAGTGAACTGGCTAGCCTGGATCATAGCCTGATTCGTTATTTGCTGGAGAATAATTATGCCGCTCTTTATGCGGCACTCAAAGAACTGGATAGCGCTCATCAGGGCAAATGGAAACATCTAACACTTTTTGATGATAATCAAAAAAAGATTTACCCATTATTTCCAGAGAAGCAAAAAAATAACTTTACAGATTATTACATAAATCATACTCACCCCATTATATTAGAAGGTGAACAGCTAGGGATTATCCATCTACATGTAGACTTGAGTAATGAATATATCGAAGCTCAGAATAGAATTTATGAAATCGAACGTTATCTCATTAGCACTGGTTTGGTATTAATTATCTTTATCATTTTCTGGCAATACCTGATTATCATAAAACCTGTAAAGTACCTGCAACGTGCCGTGGAATTTATGAAGAATGGAAATTTTAGCATCCCGATACGCGAAATTTCACACGATGAAATTGGTCAATTAACACTGGAATTTGATCAAATGCGACAAACAATCACAGATTCACAACAGCAACTCAAACAGGCAAATGATGAAACCAGAAAAGCTTTTGAAGAAATAGCAAATAAAAATATTGAATTACATAATGAAATTGGAGAACGTATTAAAATTCAGGATCAGTTAAATCGCATAGCAACCCATGACGAATTAACCACCCTGCCCAATCTCTATCTATTAAAGCAGGTAGCCATCAAGGCCTTATCTGAAGCATCAAACTTAAAACATAATGTAGGCATTTTATTTATAGATTTGAATGCTTTGATGACAATCAACGAAAAATATAGTCATGAAAGTGGTGATGTGGTTCTGGTTGAAATATCAATACGCATTTCCGAGGAGATAAGAAATAAAGATATCGTCGGACGTGTGGGTGGTGATGAGTTCGTGGTCATTCTTCCAGAATGTAATTCGCTATCCGACCTGCAGGATATGGCCCGAAAAATTATCAATCAAATCAAACGTCCAATTGAATCCATTCAGATCTCTGAACCTGTAACTGCCTGCATCGGTATGACTTTATTCCCGCATAATGGTCAGGATTTTGATACCTTATTACATAAAGCTGAAGCAGCAATGTATCAGGCCAAAAAGCAGGGTAAAAATAAATTTCATCATTATATCGAGAATAATTCGAATATGAATTAACCTGGATTCCGCAGTGGACCGCTCGCAATAGAGGTTAAAAGCTCACTATTGCCTGCCAGATCAAGCGTATAGCAAGTAATGTCAGTATCCAGTTAAAAATTTGATTAAAATGTTTATCCGGCATGCGTTTAAGCACGTTCAAGCCGATCCAGGTACCGATAAACCCACCAGTAACCATTGCCAGTAATAATGGAGCCCAGGGGATTAAGTCAAATCCAGCTCCAGTAAACACTATAATTTTACAGATGTGCTGCAAACTTAACATGGTAGCAAAGGTTGCAACCACTCTAAATCGCTCGACTAAAACCTGCTTAATAAAAGCACCAACCATAGGACCGGTAGCCCCCACAAATAGCGTCAGGAAAGTAGTCACCAATCCCATCACAGCCGGCCCCCACTTGCCAATAAGAAAACCGGGCAGAGCTGGCCCCCAACAAAGATACAGAATAAAAGCGGAGATACTCAAATACATTACTGCTGGTGGTAAAGACACTAATACAAAACTACCCAGAAGAGCGCCAATAATTGCACCAGGCAGAAAGTTCAGAATAAGCGTCACATCTATATGACGAAAGCTCATGGCTGCACGCCCGGCATTTGAGCCAAGTTGCACCACTCCATGCAAAGGAATGACAAGCTGGGGTGGTAGTATCTGTGCCATCACTGCTAATAACATGATACCGCCTCCAGCACCGAGACTTGCCGTTAACAGAGAAGTTATTGAAGCAGTTAATACTAAACTGATAGTAACCGAAGGCGATAACCCGTTTAACAGCGTATCAAACATGAAATTATTAGTAAAAAAGCTATATTGTACTTAAACCTTCAATAAATTCTGTTTGATTTTTTAAGCGAAGACAAAATTGTTACGATTTATTTCGCTGTAAGCGGTAAGCGGTTTTAAATTGGACAATTTAATAGAGACATGTATAAAATCCAGCTTCACAAATTATAATTGATAGGGATACTTAATAATCGTCATATGAAAAAAATACACAATTTATTGTTAGTTCTGGCCGCATTATTCTGTACTTCAATCAATGCCGAAGAAATCAGGGCAATTACAAACCCGGTTGAATTAACTGAGTTCGCTGAAAACTACTATCTGACACCCCGTCCGGATTTAGTTGAAAGTGCTTTTCGTTATTTTATTTCTTCTGATTTGGTCAAGCTCGAAAAAAAAAGATTGCCACTCCTGTTAACCTTTAGCTGTATTTTTTCTAATAGTGATGCAAGTCATAGAGATGAATGGCTGAAAAATTTATCCGGTATTGATCAACAATTTCAATTAATCATAAAAGCTTTATTTGAGTACCCTCCAGAAAAGTTTCTCAATGAGCCAACTGTTTCACCACTGAGCAATGATATGAACTGGGCCTGTTTTTTTGCATCAGGTAAAACTAAATATCTGGATAACATCATAGAAACACTTAAGTATCTGGATAAAAATGATGAGCTGGAATTATACCTAACTGGTGCATCAGCTAAATGGTCATTATCCAGTAATTCCAGGAAACATATAAGGGTTCAGAATTTCATTGAAACGATTAAAAAAACTGAACCCCCTGAAATACAAACTATTCTAAAAGAAATTATCGATAAAACGCCGGAACAAATTCAACAGGAATCGGTTGCTTTTTTAAAAGAACAGAGACTGAAAGGCGTCTGGTAATATAAGCTGTAGATCTTAGCTGTTTTGATTGAAATATTTTTCCAGATACAGATCAAAACTTATATCATCTTCTTTTTCAATCTGAAGTTGTTTCTGTTTTGATTCCTCTGCCATTTTGGTAAAAAATTGCACTTTCTCATCAGGTAAAAAAGTATTTTTATAATACTGGTAATGATGATGAGACATACGACTGGCATGATGATAAAAACCTTCGAAGTGCTCTCTCATATCAGCCAGCATCCTGGCTGAAGGTGTTAAATCCGGATCGTAAATAGCTGCAATTTGAGATTTCACACTGGAGAAATGATTTTCACTATAATGTGCACTATCCAGCAGGTTTGCCACAGCGATCATTTCGTGGCATAGCTCACTGGCCCAGTCCTTAAGAGTAATTTTTTCATCTCCACGTCCAAGCTTCAAGCCCGGTTGTCTTCCTTTATGTGCAACCAGAAGCAGGTTTTCATCGATTGCAAAAATTTCGCTATTTGTTAACACAGGACTCTCATGAAGTAGACAGAAAAGCATGAAGACTTCCAGAAAATAGAGTTGCTCGGAATTGATACCATGCGGATCAAAAGCATTCACATCAAGTGAACGTAACTCTACATAAGCAATACCTCGCTTACGTAGAGCAACAGATGGCATTTCATTGCCCTGAATGATTTGTTTAGGTCTGACCGAGCTGTAATATTCATTTTCTATTTGAAGAATATTGGCATTAAGCTGTTGATATTCCCCATTTACTTTAACGCCAATTGCTTCATAACCTGAATATGGTGTACTAATTGCACACTGCAAACTTTTAACATAAGCATCCAGTGAGTCATAACAGGCTTTTATACCTGTCAATTCTTCTTTATTATTTTGATAGCCGATATCACCAAGCCGTAATGATGTCGCATAAGGCTCATAAAAAGTATTACTGTTAAATTCCTGCAACAATGTTTTTTTACCACGCAGAAATGATTTACACACAGCCGGAGAGGCTCCAAATAAATAAGGTACTAACCAGCCATATCTAAGCAGGTTACGAACAACCCCCATATATTGATCAGACATGAAATCCTGTAAATCATCAGCGTTATCGCTAAGTGATTGATATAACTTCCAGAACTCTTCTGAGAATGAATAATTAAAATGAACACCTGCAATGACCTGCATTGAACGACCATAGCGTAAACCCAGGCCACGACGATAAGCTGTTTTCATCTGAGCGGCATTCGATGAGCCGTATTGAGCTAATGGAATGCTGGTTTCTCCTTCAACTACACAGGGCATACTGGTTGCCCATAAAATTTCTTCATCTAAATTCTGGTAAATATAATTCTGAATATCATCAAGCGACTGAATGACTTCAGTCACCGAATTACAGGGTGGTGTAATCAGCTCTGTGAGTGCTTCTGAAAAATCAGTGGTGATTTGTGGATGGGTGAGAGCAGATCCCCAGGCTTGAGGATGAGGCATTTGCGAAATATTACCTTCCTGAGTTACACGCAGACTTTCTTTTTCTAAGCCTATTTTTGATGATGAGAGGGGATTTTCAAAGTCTGCACCTGCCAGAAGTGATAATCGATTTCTTAATTTCTGATACATAGATAGTTTATTAATAATTAAAAATAGAAATGCCAGTAAAGACTTTCTGCACCTGGATCAATCATGGCTGATTGTCTTCACTCACATTAACTGATCAGAATTATCTCATGAATTCACAAAAATCACCTACTTCATTCATTATTCATATACGAGCTTGTAATCCCGACTTTAGCTGCTAGATTATAATATGGGGATAGTTTTATTAATCCACAATCATTGATGTTGTAATCTTTTTACTACGGATTGAAATAACTGCTAATTTTGATAACTTCCATTAATTATTCACAGCATAAAGTATTACAGGTAGCTGGTGTTGATAGATAACTTAAACTTACGTACCAGGGAAGCATTGATTCGAGGGGCTGTCTGGGCTTTTATTGGAAGCCTCTACGGCATGATATTCATTTTCACTTTCAGCCTGTCTGAACAACTGTCGCTACCCTTTCCTCTTCTGATTGCCGCTACTCTGGCTGCCACCTTAGTCGCCTTAATTTATAGCAGCATGAGTCTTGCTGTCATCATCGCTTCAGTTGCCTCTGTTACCAGTTTAATTTTTTCAGTTAACAGTAATATGAATATCGACCTGGTAAATCTGGTTTTAACCACTGCAATCGTTGGAGCTCTGGTCGGAGCCTGGTATGGGGGCTATGCAAAACACTCAAGAGTTTTTCGTGCAGATGCCAAAACTTTAACCGGAATATGCTCAGGCATACTGGTTTCAGTGTTTATTTTCATGTTGAACTATCTGCTACCGTCAACACCATTATTTTTGATCATAGGTACAGGCTGTCTTCTAACAGGATCAATTTATGTTGTTCTGGCACCTGTATTTGTAGAGCGCTATGATGACATATTACCTCCAGTAGGCGACGGAGCTATGGTAGGAGCCGGAACCAGTGTATTTATTGCTTTTCTGTTTTTTGTCATGATCAGTGGAGTAACACCTGAGTCTGCCGGTGATTTACTTTTACTCACCGAGAAAATAAGAGATGGCTTTATGCTGGCCGCTGCGGGTGGCATGCTTGGTGGTGGTATTGCCGGATTAATATCAGGAATCACGTTAAAAAAATGGCAGGATTTGTGATCAAAAATGCCTTAATCCAGGAAAAATCAGTTGGGCGTGAAAAAGATGCCTAACAGATTGATGTGCCTGGTCTAACTCAGGGATGACTGTCGTTAGAGCAATGCAGGCGCAATTACCGAGAAATCAAAAACACCGTAGTCAGCTGATTGGTGAAGACTGTGTTTTTGATTTTATCAGCTGCATTAAGCTGTTATCTGGACTTTCATGATTCAACTGATTTTTTCAGGTTAATTTCTACTCGATATAATCAAGCCCGATATCCCGACTTAACTTATCATGATAGTACTTATACTTCACCTGGGTCTCGATACCATGACAATCAACGCAAAAAGTATTCCTGACTGTCCTGAGTCTCAGAAAGCTATTTAACACATTACCTTCTTGGTTTTCCTGCTGCGGGTTAAAGCGGGCATGTTGATCTTTAATACCGGCAGCTTCCTCTTTTTCTGGCTCCCAGTGATGAGGCTCATGACAGGTAATACAGGCAATAGCACCAAATTCTGATATTTTTTCCTGATCATCCAGTAATGGCATCACCTGCGGATCAGACCTTAGAACCAGATCAGTAGCAGGGTGAGAAAAATACTCCACGACCATCTTATCGGCTACACCTTTCTCTCTATGACAATTCAAACAGAGCTGGTCACGCTGGAAAACTTTTTCCTCAGCTGAATGTACCGATATTTCTCCCGAATACAGGAAAGGCACTTCCCCTTCACCACGATGCATCGTGTGGCAACTACCACAGGCTCCTGATTGTCCGGTTGTCTGTTCAAATCTATTGATGCTTTTTTCGGCTGTTATTCGTAAATCATGATCCGTATTGATCATGCCATCATTGCCTTTATGACAGTAGCTACATAATTCTCCATTTTTATCATCATAACGTAATGCAGCTGTATCTGCTTTTCCTGCATGCACACTATGACAGCTTAGACAATTCATGGTGGTAATTTCTTCATCACCCATTTGAACCGGTTCATCGAGTAACATATTGACAGCATGGACTCCTTTTTGACGGGCTTCCTGTTCATCTTTTGCATGATGTCGCTGGTGGCAGCTGGCACATAATTGTTCAATATCCTGTGTAGCTCTGGTTAATAGCTTTGAATCTTCCCGTCCTTCATGTACTGAATGACAAACCAGACAGGTCACTTCCTTAAGCTGTTTACCATCAAACTCTACCGCTTCTTCCATTTCAATATTCACCGGATGTATACCCTTATGATGCGCCTCTTCTTTATCATGACTATTTAAATCCTGATGACAGCTCACACATAGCTCATTGCTTTCAAAACCTGCTGGTAATAGTTGCTTACCGGACGCACCATGAATTTGATGACAACTCTGACAAATCAGTTGCTGATCCATGCCTGTAGTCGCACCAGCCATCTTTAAATCTTCGGGTAAACCCTTTTGCAGACTTTCAGTTTTTGCACAGGATTCAGGCTTATCACCTTGTTGAGGCGCTTTAAGAAATATTCCTACAGGATGATTGATACCACGCACAGGATGCTTTTCATCCAGTGTACTATCAAGTTTCGATTCATGACATTTCTGGCATAGATCACCATCTTCATTTAATACTCGTAACCAGGGATTAGCATGTGTCTCATAAATAGTATCGGATTCTTCAATATCAGTCGTATGTGGTGTATGACAACTGCCACAGTAAAGTTGATCCTCTGCTAACAATGGAAATCCGTCAGGTATTTCAGCCTGTTTATCACTATTATTTTTTCTTGATGGGTCAATTTTATGATGAATATCCGGGTGCTGATCTGCCCTGCCTATTGTTAACCTGGAATCAATCACTGCGCCATGATGGCAGCTATAGCACATTTTCTGAGTAGCAACAGGCAGTACGCCATCCTGATATTTCTGCTCATCGTGAGCACCATCAGCCCAGGAATAATGGCAGTTGTCACAATTTTTTCGCGAGCTTCTAACTGCTTTATCCGATAATTTACTGGCTAGCTTTATACCTTTATCCTCAGCGTTCAACTTAATGACTTCGACCCGGTTTTTCAGTGCATCAACCACATATAATCTATCATTTTTCCATGTCAGTCCGACAGGTGCTGAAAACTGCATTGCTGTTTTACCATCAATCGATAGAAAGCCACTAAATCGTCCATTGATGAATATCGATACATTCCCCAGATAACTATCACTCACAAACATTCGACCATCATCAGCAAAAGCAATCCCATTGGGACGATATAACTCTCCAGCACCAACCCCGAATCGGGATATTTGTAAATACAGCTGACCTTTACGATTAAAAGCTTGAACCTGACCATTTAAAACATCCACTACGTGTAGATAGTTATCTCGATCAGCAGCGATATGAAATGGAAATTGAAACTCAGATTCCTTTTCTCCACGTTTACCCCAGCAAAGAACAGTGCTTTTAGTGAATAGATCTGTCTGGCAGACAGAGTGATTTTTTCTATCACTCCAGGTAATTATATTATCTTTAACCGCCAGACCAACCGGCTCAGGTAACTCCGCAGATGGTAGTGAATTATGCAAAGGAATGTTTTTGATAAACCAGCCATGTAATTCAAAGACGGCAATTCTGTGATTACCGGTATCAGCAATAAAAACCCTGTCTGCTACTACTGAAATCGCCATGGGTAAATTCAACTCTCCTGTTCCACTACCCTGCTTTCCAAAAGTAAATAACCGTTTACCTTCAGAAGACAGTACGACAACACGATGTTGACTTCCATCCAGTATATATAGCTGTCCATTATCAGAGACTGCAATATCAGAAGGCTGATCTAAGCCGGAATGAAAGCTGGCAATATGTTCAGCATAGCGGCTTTCTGCTTTGGCGGTTTGAACAAAAAGTACCAGCAGATATAAAGTGACCAGAAAAAAACCAATTCTGTTTATTGACATGACTATCTCAACAGGTCAGTCATTTTCAGTCGATCACCTTTTTTCTTATATCGGGTAAAAAAGTGAGCAATACTATTATTGGTAATAGATTTTTCTAACTTCTCACTGGCACCCAGATAAGAATAATCCAGTAAGTTCTGATTTTCATCATGACAGTCTTTACAACTATGTCCTTTTTCATTTAAGGGTGAATGAATTTTAACTTTTAGAGCGGCCTTATCATCAGCTATTAAATTATTCCATTGTTTTTTAATCTCTTTAGAGAATGGGTCATCCTTAAAAATTATTACTGATTCATTTTTAAAAACAGGCGCAATTTTTAATCCAGGTCTGGGAGCCAATGAAGTTTTAAGTTGATCGACCTGAGTATGAATAGAATTTGAAACATCGATAATCTGCCCGGTATGCGGATAATCATAGGCTAGCCATTGATATGACAGATCCAGATTATCAGTATTAATATGGCAGGTTTCACAGCTTATTATATCCGTATGCATATTCAGAAAACTTCGATTCAATTCGTTAGCCCGATGAGGCTTTTGAAGATGGCAGTTTGTACAAAATGACTGCTTTAAACTGGATCTGGCTTCTAAACGGTGATGAAAAGGTTTTACATTTAAATTATTTTGAAGTTCAATTTCTTTATGCTCTGCAAGCTGTTTTCGGGCATTCTCCAGTTCTTTATCAGTGACCTGATGCCCATTCAGCATTTCTAAAAATAGTTTATCAGCGAAAACAGATGAAGAAATGCTTAACATAAGAATGATAAAATAATATTTAATCATCTTTTTCATCTCCCTCAGGTTTCTTTTGTTGAACTTTATCTGAAGCGGGTTTTGCAGGACTTTTAACTGGATTCCTGTCTACTGTTCTTTTTACTGTTTTCTTTTTATCCTTGCGTGGTGCACGCCCCAGTACTTTCTTTTGAAAATGATCCCCACCAACAACAGCAAAAATCACCGACTTCTTCTTGCCGAATATTTTCCACAGCAAAGAACCACCACCCAGAATAATCACAACCGGCAGCAAAGCTAAAATTGCCTTAACCCAGCTTGATTCCATACGAGATTGATCCAACGGAGAATCGGGATCTAATATCGGAATAATATCAATATCGTGTAAATCTGTTTCAACAAATCCTGTGTTTAACGGGTAGGTCGCAAAACCATGACATTCAGAGGCTGCACAGGTTTCGGCTAAATTAACAGGATGAGTCGCTGCACTTATCTCGGTATGACGCCCAATACCATGATTAAAACCATCTGGTGCATGGCAATCGATACAGGATGCTCCCTCTTTAACTCCGGTTTGCAAAAGACGCCCATGCAGGCTCATCTCATAACTATCACTGGCCAGGATAAATTTTGAACTTGCCTTATGCTTTTCTTTGCTTACTGGATCTTCAAGTTCGACAGTCGCCATACGTTTATGATCAGCATGGCAATCATTACACATTTCATTCTTGTCGGATTTATTCCAGCGAGAACCAATAAAACGTCTTAATATATGCCCACCAAATTGATTCAACCATACTTCACCCTGATGACAGTTCCCACATTCAGTTTCCAGATGCGCAAATGATTCTTTAAATTTCGGTAAATCCTTTTCATTTATATATAACTCATTATCATGACAGCTGCGGCAGGAAGGATATACATCGAGAGACTCTTCAAGTCGATTACCACCCGTCAATCCTTTAGTCCAGCCTTTGCCATGAGCTGAGCCCAGAAATTCATCAACAACTTCCTTATGGGTGTAAGCACCTTCTCCTGAAGGTTCTTCAACGTGACAGGATTCTGCACAGTCAACTTCACCATTTTCAACTTTATGAGGATACTCCTCAATTTTTCGATGACAATCTTTACAGGGCACACTGCCATGCAATGAACTGTAATAATGCGATTGATCAATACTTGCATCACGTAACACACCATTTTCATCAGTATACTCAAGCCCCTTTATTGCATGACAGGAAAAGCAACCATCTGGATCAGGATGACGTTCTGCAGCAATTACCTGAGTCATCACAATAATCATCAGGATAAATCCAAAAATTACTCCGACGACAACACGCTCCCAGCTACAAACTTTCCACAGACTTTTTTCCAGCTTGTGGATTGCTTTCCAGTCCGGATGAGGAAAATAATCAACACCTTTCTTTTTACGCTTGGGTTCAACAGATCTGGGTACTGCAATCCAGTCGATGGCATGCCAGTCGCAAACATCGACACATTCATGACAGGACATACAGGAATGCTGATCAACAACTGCCACTTTATCAATCATACTGATAGCGCCTGTCATGCATTTACGCGCGCACATATTACAGCCAGTACAACGACTACGTTCAACACGAATATGACGGGTAAAGCGAAACATTGATCCAAAGCGATTGACTAATCCATCGACAGCACCAATTGGACACAAAAACTGGCAATACCCGCGTCCCTTGACTGCAAAAAATCCTAATAGAAATAAAAGGGCCAGATTCACCAGTCCAACAGCCGATAAAATAAAAGCTATCCCCATTAAATCACCAGTAAAAGCCTGAAAAATTCGAGGCACGGTGACAAAGTTACATAAGGTACAGGCACTGACACCAAACATCGGCATCAATACCAGATATACACTGAAATAACCATAGCGGATTGGAACCTGAGGTAATCCTCGAAATTCAATTTTCCAGCGGTCGGGTATCAATCGGCTAATAATTTCAGGCAGACCACCCATTGGACAAATATAACCACACCACATACGCCCGAAAAAGAAACTGGTTAATAAAATGATGCTTAGAGCAATAACGCCAATCCACGCCACATTCATTTGATTACCCAGATCTTCCAGCGACATGCCAGGAAAATAAAGAAAAAATCGACGTACACAGAGCTTACCGCAAAGATCAGGATTACCAACCAGACTCGGTAAAAATACCCAGGGTGCAAGTATCGTGACACTAGCGAGAATAATCAGAAAGAAACGGTATTTCTGCCCATTCGGAATAGCTTTAATATTATCTAAGAGTTTCATATTTATAAATCAAATTGGTGGCAGGCCAGGCAGAGCGTGCCATCCTTTGCAGGTAAACGTAATAACACTTCATATTCGATGCGCTGGTAGGAAATTTTAAATTGCCGGTCAATTTCCTTATTTAATTCATCCAGTCGTTCTTGTTTATCTCTCTTTACTACATCATTCCAGGCATGTTGCTGATAACCAATACCCTGTTGTAAATCCCTGTCCTGTACCTGATTCGATGCAGCTTCAGTGCTTTTTATAACACCTTTTTGATGACTGCTATGACAGCTAATACAAAGAATTTTATTACCATCCAGAGGTAAAACAACCTGATACTCTTTTTCTGACTCGCGAATATGCTGCAGCATATCGTCGTCAACTTCTAGCAAATGGTTAATCGCGTTCAGATGCGGAGTTTTCAGATGACAACCGATACAAAGCTTTTGCGGGGGAAGCCGAAATTCAAGTTCATCAAGCGTATAAGCCCTGTCTCGTTCAGGTAGAGTTTGATGACAGAACTTGCATTCCTCCTCTTTTATTTCACCATGATCATCCAGTAAGACATGAATATTATTTCGTTTATAATCTTTCTCATCATGGCATTGATAACAAAATTCAGTTAACACCGGATAAGGCCCCTCGTTAAAGAAATCGGGATCTCCTTTATCAACTTCATCAAAGGGGATATCAGCAATATCTTTAATCCCATGACAGGTATCACAATCTATCTGTCCTTTTTGATTTAACTTAAAACTCTCCGGGATAGTCATTGATTCCGGTACATCCACATTGACCACATGATGCAATGGCGGTAATTCAGTCTCTGCATAAACCTTAAAAGGTATTATCAATGCCAGTAATATCATTATCTTCATAGTTACATTCCTGCCTGTAAAGGCTCACCATGACTATGACACTGTTTACAGTCGCCTGTTATCTGATGTAAGCCTGACAGGCCATTCCCCGTATCCAGATCTGATTGATCTGCAGTAACAGTCATTTGATGACAGCTAACACAGAGTTGTGCATTATTTGAGGCAGTATTATCAATGCTATAAGGCTGATTCCTGATATGAGATTCAAGCTGACTTAAGCCTTTTTCTGTACTATCAATCACAAGGCCATTATTATTGGTGCCATGCATTACATGACAATCGGTGCATTCAACAATACTCTGGTATTGATATCCTTCGCGTAAACCGGAAAAACTATTCTCGCCAGTACCTGTCGTTTCTCCATGCTTATCGACGTATTTAAAATAATCTTCACTGGCAATCAATGGATTTGTATACTCGACTGTTATTTGATATCCAGTCTGCTGATGATCACGGTTATGACAACGTAGGCAGAATTCTGAAACTGAGCTGTATTCAGAATACAGCTCGTGTGAATCGGGAAAGCGGGTCAAATCCCGATTATGATCAAAGTCACCATTCATATCAGAAGCCAGATGACAGTCGACACAGTCTTCATCGCTCAGGCCAGCATCACTAGCTGACATAAAATTATGTGTATGCAAACCACTTTGCAGTGGTGAAGCGGGTAAATCGGTATTATTATGGCAGAGTAAACATTGACGCGGCTCAGTCGTACCATTACTGCCATGACAACCGATACAACTTTCATAACCTTTGCTCTGCACTATCGGACGAATAGAGTCAGCCTGTTGATGAATGAGATTTAAACCATGACAGGCATCACATTCAGCCAAACCCCAGGCTGAACCACTAGCACCATGTGAAGTGGTTAGTATTATATTTCCACTTTTAGCAGATACAGTTTCTGTTTTATCAGAGTTATTGCAACCCGCTAGTAATAAAATGAAAAGAAGCAGATATTTCATGGCTTTGCATTCCGATGACAATCTGCGCAATAGGATGCATTATGACAACGCGCACATGACTGGGACTGTAAGCGAGCATCAAGTCCATGCGCATTCAGATAACCGGGTTGATGCCGCAGGTATTCTGTCGAATTGCGTCTAAAGTGACAGTCAGTACAAAATGCAAGATCGAGATGGCATGTCTGGCATTCACCATCATCCAGGCGTGAATCTACTGCGTGCTGATTAATATAATCAAAGTCATGATCTGCCGGCCAAATGGATGTTTTATCGGTATGACAGAGATCACACTTGAAAGGGGCTGTCTGTTTATCCAGGTGACAGTCATGGCAGATTGCTTCCATTGGTTCATTTGAAATAGTAGTCACTGATTTCAGATCATCAAGCTGAACAATATGATTGGCACTAAATGAATGACAGAGTAAGCAGGGATCACCTTCCTTCTGCATAGCCTTAAAATGAATTTTATGTGGATAAAAAATGTCAGGTCGATCATGACGTTTCTGCCACCAGCTATCTTTTTTATTATCAATTTTTTTTGTATCAGTTGAATCACTGGATGCAAACACCATTGAAGAGATCAGTAGTGTAAAAAAACAAATGGATGCGAAAAATAACAGCGCGACTTTATTCATCAGGCCACCATTTTTTTGATTCATCAAACTGATAACTCAACTTTAAACCAAATTGATATTCATCGTTTAAATGACTATTCCACACACCCGATAATGAAAAAGTAAAATACAAACCGGGATTCAACTTCTGCTGTAAATTCGCTTCCAGTGCAATAGCCTGATTATTACCGGTCAACCACTTATTCTGGGACTGAACTGCCGCAGTAAAATTTGATTTAATCAGTGCTGAAACAGAGCGATTAGTTTTTGCATAAAGTGAAATAAATTGATCTTCACTCAACTGCATATAATCCATCTGCAATTGAAACGCTTCACCGCTATAATCATGAAATTCAGATCCGAGAGATAATCCATATCCCTTCTTTCCATATTCACGTAAAACAGTTCGTCCTTTCGCTATCCATTGTGTATTCGAATTTTGATTATAATAATAACTACCTGTCAATATGCTTTGACGCCCGGCAGCATAAACAGAGTAAAATTGTTGCGTAAAAGATAGAGAAGCTTCAGTTAAAGTAAAGGTTGCATAGTCAAACTGGATTCTATTGTTATCGTTTACCTGACTATATAGTTTTAACTGAAGTTGCTCTGCATAATTCTCAGTTAATAGATAGGTAGTATTAAATTCCACTGTAAAATCATATGAAACAGCTGCCTGCAATTCCCCATTACCCGAAAAACCCAGATTTAAACGTGTTTCATGCTCAGCATCTTCTTCTATCTGCTGTAAACCAAACCAGCTTACTGCTGAATCAAATAGCAGGCCTGAGTCTGATAAAGGCATTGATATTTCCTGGAAATGAAAATCAAAACCATACAGGGAATCTCCATGTACTGAACTAAAGTCATCAATTCTGGAAGGTTTACCGGCATAAAAATTCAGTAGAACATCATTATGTTTAGCTTTGGCAAGCGCACCATCCAGTGTGTAAGCACCCAGACTATCAAAACGTTCAAGGCGTCCGAACCGATACGATTTAATTAAACCATCCAGTTTTTTATCTAAATAAAGCTGATATAGTTTCTGTTCATTATCATCTCCCTGACGGAGAGCAAAACTAACACCGGACTCAATACCTTTTTCATGATCAATAAATCGAAAATCAGCATACTCTTCAACAAAACCATTCTCATCAATCAGTCGATTTCCAGCCTGCACACGGCTATCTATTCGCCCATAAAATCCAGCCTGTACACTGCTCAGGGTTAATGACGACACGATTATTAACAACGTGCTGAAAAGGTTTTTCAAAGCCTTTTATTGCATTGACTATCCACTTTGAAGCGTTCCTTATCACCTTTTTTCATCACTGCCCATGACACCAGTGCTATCAGCGCGACTGCGCAACTGCCACAGGTATTACAATGCCCTTCCCTGGTCACTGTACAGTTAGTCGACATCGCAATATGGGTCACAGCCAGAGAAGCACCAGCAAACCAGGGCGCCAGCTGCTTCACTTGCTTTGATGTTTTCGATTGCTTATTTTGTTGCTTATCCATTCTCAACCTCTGAATGGATTCAGTCTGCTATTTTTGAAAACAGCCAGTAATAGAAAATTAATCAGGATAAAAAATACGCCCAGACTACCACCACTACGGGCCGCCGCTGATTTACCGGTTGAAGAGTTAGCATTGGCTGAATCATCAGTAACAGAGGCTTCTGCATCAGTAGTTGTATAATAGCTAAAATGCATAGTTTTAAACACGATATAACCATCAGCCATATCAGTAGCAGGTCGAATTAACTGAATATATGCCGAATCAATTTTATTCCAGGTCTCTCCATCATCTGAAGAAATCACATTGATTTGATCTGCCGAACTACTACTTCCCTTGTATGGCAGTTTTACCAGTACTGGAGTTGAGAAGGATGCCAGCTCAGTTCCTGATTGTTTGATCATCTTTAGAGAATAAACTTCCGCACCCATAGATAGATTTCCGTTTCCGCCTTCTGCTGCTTTGGATACAAGTGAATTATCACCAACTTCAACTTTCAAAACATAACCTGCAAAATCATCATCTCCCGCTATCACGGCAACATCCCGAATCGATTCATCACCCTGTTTGAGTTGAAACATATGTGCATTCCCATTCCTGAATTGATCAGCCAGTTGCTCAACATCTCCAGCATTAGAAATTCCTAAAGCTGTAATACCCTGTCTAATTAGCTCAAGGGAGGGATAAGTTTTTGCAATTGAGGTAGCAACCTTTGCACTGGCAGAACGCAGAGCCGACATAGATGGATCGATCATACTATCGAATAAAATATCGGAAACATTTGCAGTCACTACACCTGTGGTAGCATCCATTTTCATATAAGGATAATCAAAGGTAATAATACCTTCTGTAACCAGACGTGGATCAGGAACGGTGGTAATCACATAACTATTATTTTTACCAAAGATACCATCATCAGAAACCAGTGCACTAATTGTTGTGCCATCTGATTTATAGTTATGACATTGCTCACATTGAACAGAAGATACTGCAGGACGTGTATTATGAGACAGTAAATATTGATTAATTTCTGACCATACCAGAATAGCATCTGAATTTTCTACACCACTTGCCTTAAAGACCTTGTCATAGGCTTGCTTTAACCCCTTAAAACCTTCATAACTATCCGGATCATTAAATCTGACACTGCCATGTGAAAATCCAGCAGTCACCTCACCCAGAACAGCACCAGTTTCAGGGTCAATAATTTCACCGCCAGTCACATTTCCTTCACTATCTTTCACAGCCTGAAAAACACTATTACGTTGTGTTTGATTCAACACTATTCCACTATTTTTATCTCTCCAGAAATAACGGGGCTTAGGTTTATAGGGTACAATTGTTTTTTGACCATTTTCTGCTTCACGGTAACGATAAACAGGGTCAAAAGAAACACCACTAACCGCTTTACCGGTAATATGACAGGCCTGGCAACTAACCACATCCAGATGAGTTTGTGTTACCTGCTCCAGTGTCGCTTGCGGATAGCCTGACATATCACCATTCAAGGTCCATTTTTTCAGATGAGCACTCAACATATCTGCATCGCCGGAAGGATTTGCAAGCTCAGCTGCCTGTGGAGATTGCTCATGACAGTATTCACAGGATTTAGCATTGGGGTTGTAATCCATATCATTATGAACATCCATATCTGAGTTGCCTTTCAGGAAATCATGACTAGCATCCACATCAGCACTGGCTGAAGGTGGATTGAAGTAATTGCGGGAATGGCAGGCATTACAGTTTTCTATAGTGCGTTCTTCTCCATTATCTTCGCGCCAGATTTTTCCTTTATGTACATCATCCTGATAATCCTCTACCAGTACGCCAGTTTCTTCTTCTGCAATAGCTTCTGCTCCTTCACCAAAACCATAAAATCCACGGCGTGAGTTACTGGTTCTATGACACATCATACAATTATCATTTGCCGGAAAACGTAGCATAGGAATTTCAGCTTTGCCATCTTCGTTAAAGGCGTCTGTATTCCATGTAACATGTGGTTTTAAATAGCCTTTATCATCTTCCTTTAAGGCTAACTCAGTTGCTGTAATGACGCCATCACCCGGCTCCATCTGTCCCGTCATATGATTGAAACTACCCTGATCTTCACGATCAAATTTCAGCAGGGTTTTATCTTTTGACTCATCATTCGTAAGATTTAAATTAAGAATTTCTAAAATAGTAGAATTAGCTTCTCGAAAATAGCCCTGACTGATTAATGAAGTAATACGCATAGTCCTCAGCATGCCAGAAGCTTCTCCGGTAATCTCCAGCTCCGGATCAACGACTTTTAATGCGGTCAGATCAACATGACAGATCAAACAATCATTTTCGACAACACCTGATTTTTTCCAGTCCCATTGACTAACAACTGAGCTAGCGACGGCATGATTATTTTCATCAGTACCACGGTTATAATAGTCACCATCAAATTCTGTCACAGTCGTGGGATCAATTTCATCGTAACGATTGCCATTACGATCTTTTTCCATCCAGCCTCCCCCTGTATGACAATAAGCACAACTCTTTACCAGACCGGCACTCCCCAGGTCACCAAAATTATGAGCACTAGAGTTATTTTTTTTAGTCAGTGAGTATGTGTTATTCCCTCCCATACAATTGTAACCGCCGTAGTAACCGGGAGAAACCAAAACTGATATTCCTCTCTTTTCACCAAAATCATCACTGGTTTCATCACGACCAGCTTCTATATGAAAAGCATGCGTTATTTTTTCATAATCATGACAACCACCACAGGTTTGTTTTGAGCTATATGGTTTACCGCTTTGCAGAACATTAATCCCATCTTCATCCAGTATTGGAAAAGCTGGCTCATGAACATAAGCATCATCATAAACATTAGCCTTTACAGTGGCGGACAGACCTAAAAACAAACTTAGTGTCATTATTCGTAAAAGCGATATATTCGCAGTTTTTAAAGCTTTATTCCGGATTATTAGTTTCATTCTCATTAGCCCTTATTGTTCATCCTGTTGATACTGGTTTTAATCTGGAAAAATCAGTTGAATCATAAAAGGCCGTTAATATTTTTCACACAATAACCGCTCTTCCTGCTTCCATGCAGGTATTTTACGTAACATCATTATTGAACCTGATAAAATCAATAAACACTGCTCACAATCTAATGCACCCTGCATTGTGAAATATCAGCATCCCTGCTGAACACCAATCCCATGGTTTCAGTGTTTATGATATCCGGCAATTGCCCGGCTCAGGCTTCCTGCTTCGCCCTACCAACCACATCCATGTAGACGTCCCGCAATGCTGTCAGTTATGACTTCAATGTGATCTATCTTCTGCATCAATGCAGTGGTAACTGTAACTTTCCATTGTTTAAAACAGGCTCATAAATCTATTACGTATTTTTCTCATGACCAACTGATTTTTCAAAATTAAAACCAGTACTGTACTAACAGGAAATATTTGAACCACAATAAATCGACTAAGGTAAATAAATACCTACAGCTGGATTTTTCTGTTCAATCATTTTCCTGAATTACTACAAGGCTGCATTATCATAGAAAATTAAACGACTGGAATGCGACATATTGCCACGGATTGTGTGGTTATTTAGTTTATAAACAGTAGGTAAAGGCAGATAAACAAAGGCTTTCGCCCATGTTTCAAGTAAAGAAAAAGTAAAATTGATCCAGATCAGGTCAACTTACATTAAGTAAACAATAGAGGGGATTGATTATGACTTTCTCATTCTTATGACTGAATTTTTCTGGATATATCAAACTTAAATATAAATAGCGGAATAAATATAAACATAAAAACTCACATTTACTATGACTCCTTTAAATATAAAATATCCCCTAAAACTTCTGAGCTCTACCCCTGCCTTTACTGATTATCCAGCGTAAAATTTTAGTCCAGAGGGACCAACGGGTGACATGCGGTAGCATACCAAGATTGAGCCCGGAAAAACTCAAAGAATCCTCAATCAAGGCATCATGTAAGGGCTGATATATCAGCGGCCAGCTGAATATAGCGAAACCGCTTGTATTCATTTCCAGTGTATGAATCAATTCTGCTTGCTTCGGATTAATTTCAATAACTTCATACTGATGATAGCCATTAAAACCACTCGGCCCGGTAAATCTAAACTTAATAATGCTTGTAGCCTGATATTCTTCTACAAAATATCGAATAGGCCCATGACCACCATTTGCACCACAGCAAAGTGGTTTATCGAATTTCATTTTCGGCCATAATTTATGAGGCCAGAGCAAGTCATTTTCTGAAGACAGGGTATCAATCAGTTTACCGAGCTCATCCTTTGATGTTGAATATATTCGTCTATGCTGATTGAAAACTTTCATATTCACTTTTCCATAAGCAAGCAAATCTGGAGTAAATTCACTATAAATAAAGGGGCGGTACAGTTAAGAATTCTTTGAAATAAACTAAAGTAGTTTATTTACTGCCTTAAAATCTGAACCTCTGACACGCGTATAACCTACCCAGACAGTCGGATAACCTGATATTTCAAGTGTATCCACTATATTTTTCCTGTTTCTACTTTTTTCCACATCAATTTCCAGATAATCAATATTATTAGCTGCAAATTCTTCCTTCAACTTTTTACAATAAGGACACCAGTCAGCACCGTACAAAACAATTCTCGGAGACCCATCTTCGTAAAAATGTTTTTTGAATAACTTTCTTTCTGATCTGGTTAAATATGTATCACCGAAATTTTTCCCTAGCATATTCACTAACTGTGAATTTGACCCACTGCCTAATATTTTTTCATCACCACTGACAATCAGAGGAAAACCTCCCTTACCCACAGATTTCCACAACTTCACATCAGGATCACTGCTGTTTTGCGGATCTATTAACTTTTCTTCATAAGGAACGCGTCTACGATCCAGATTATCAAGCCCCAAATCACAGTATTTATTACAGTTGCTGATTGTGAATATCCATACCACAGGATCACCAGCTTCATCGTAAGCACCTGCAGATGATAAGAAAGGCAGACTGCCGTTATACCAGTTCCAGGCACCAATACCTACTGCCAGTAGTAATAATAATTTACGCATTTTTAAACCCTGAATCCATAATTTCAAACCTGAAAAAATCAGTTGAGCGTGAAAAAGATGCGTAACAGATTGATTTTATCAGCTGCATTAAGCTGTTACGTAGACTTTCATGATTCAACAGATTTTTCCAGGTTAAAGCACCATATTATCGAAATTGTAGTATATAACTTTCTCAATTCCATAATTTTTCTTCAAGTTATCATTGACCAGCGTAATTACCGGATAACTTCAAATACTGTTATAGAAGTAATGTTAACTCCGGGAAAACTCGGAGCAATCCATGAAATTCTGTGATGTTTTCGATACTGGGTAAATTGTTATAGTGACACTGCCACCAAGCTCGGCTAAATTTAATATTGCCTGAGAATTGATATGAACTCGAAAGTCATTCGGGTAAGTACCACTTTCAAAGCCAAAATCAAATTCTCTTTTATTAGCATTGAGCCAAATTAACTTTGACTCTTCACTGAGACTGGATATTAAGGAAATATATTCATTAATTATTTCAGTAACACCACTACAGGACGTTTCAAAGGAACCGAAATAGACGCCATTGATTTCTTCATGCTGCAGAATCCAGGTTCAATGATCTAATCAGACAATTTCATCAATTCCGTCTCACTTCTACAGGATTTTTCACACACATAAGCTTATTATTTTTATTATTGATAAAAAATTAGATTCATTGTTGCCTGTACTGTAAAATCTGCGAATCCGGCAGAATACATCTACGAAATGTAATCTTCAGCTATAAATTTCCACCTTTAATATTAGAATTTTGAATATGAAAAAATATAAAATTGCACTCCTTGATGGTGATGCTATCGGTCCAGAATGTATGCTGGAAGCGGTTAAAGTCCTGAAAGCCGTTGAAGCAAGAAATGATGATATTGAATTTGAACTGATTCATGCTGATTTTGGAGCTAGTGCTTATTTTAAAGTAGGACACTCCTTCCCTGAAGAGACTAAAAAAATCTGTAATGAGGCTGATGCCGTGTTAAAAGGCCCGGTGGGTTTGAGTTACGAAGAAACTCAGAAAATTCCTGTCGATATGCAGCCGGAACGTGGGGCAATCCTGCCGTTACGTAAACATCTTGATACCTATGCGAATCTGCGACCGGTTTATTTACCCAAAAGCCTGTCTCACTTCTCTCCTTTAAAATCAGAAATTGTGGGTGAAGGCATTGATATTCTGATGATTCGTGAACTCGTGGGTGGTTTATATTTTGGAAGCAAGGAAGTAGGCGTAAACGATGAGGGCCTGCGTTACGTTCGTGAAACGCTTGATTATGATGAAAAACAGATTTCACAGATTATTCATTTCGCTTTCAAACAGGCAATGAAGCGTAAAAAAGTTTTGCACAATATTCATAAAAGTAATGTTTTGAAATCCAGTGTTTTATGGAATGAAATTGTTGAGGAAATTGCACCTTTATATCCTGAAGTTGAAGTTAAACATCAACTGGTTGATTCTGCCGCAACTTTACTATGTCTCGACCCTGGCCAGTTCGACGTAATGGTCATGGAAAATATGTTTGGCGATATTCTGAGTGATCAGGGTGGTGGTATTTTAGGCTCGTTGGGATTAATGCCTTCTGCCTGCCTGGGAAGTGAAAAAGCATATTATGAACCATCACATGGTTCTGCACCTGACATTGCTGGAAAGAATATTGCTAATCCTTACTCCATGATCGGTTCAGTCGCCATGATGCTGGAGCATAGTTTTGGTATGATGGAAGAATCTAAAAATATCTGGACAGCGATCCAGAGTGTATATGCTCAGGGATACTCAACGCCTGATCTGTCAAAACCAGGTAGTGGTGTAAAAATGATCAACACAGATGCTTTCGGTGATCTGGTTGTCGAGGAATTGAATAAACTGTAACTCCCCCAAAGAATAAATCATTATAAGAATGCTTTTAACACTTAAACCTGGAATCTGCAGTTGGACCAGTTGATTGTGCGTTTGAGGTGATGTAGAACAAGGTGTAACGATGCGGAATAGCCCGCTATTCCAGGGAATTACAACGAAGTGATACGCTGCCTCAAACCTGCAATTCAGTGCGTAGCGGGATGCACCGATTGGGTGATTATGCTGGAAAAATCACTTCAGCGTAAAAAAGATGCATAACAGATTGATGAGCCAGGCCTAAATCAGGGATGGCAGTAGTTAGAGCAATGCAGGAGCAATTGCCGGGAAATCAAAAACAACGTAGTCAGCTGATTGGTGAAGACTGTGTTTTTGATTTTATCTGCTGCAATAAGGTGCTACGTAGACTTGCATGATTCAACTGATTTTTCCAGGATCATGTAGCTAGCCTCCTTCCTGTCAAAAGTTTACAAGCTGTATAGAAGGTAATCCATACAATAACTGAACATTATTTATGCGGTAATACCGGGGGAAAATAATGCACACAAAGAACCAGTTAAAGAAAAAAATTCTTCAGTTGGATGGGAAGGATTATGGTCGTTATCAAGCTTTGATTGGGCACTATGATTTTGAACAGTTTGCTATCTTAATCGATCAGATCCCCAAAGACCCCTATGCACCACCCCATACGGGAATTTACCGGATTCAATTTCCTCTGCAAGATACGACCATTGAACCAGACATGATCAATTCAAAGCAGAAAGAAATTGCCTGTCGGGATTTTTATACCCGCCAATTTTTTCATCATAGTTCTTTAATTGCCGGTACCAGGCGAGGGCCGGGTTATAGCGGTATCATCACCATCAATGAACCGGGACAGACTATCCTGCAGCGAAGCTCGGTGATGATTAATGAACAATATCTTGAAATCCGCTGTTTTGTCGGGCTACCAGCATCCAGCAGAAATATTGAAGCGAAGCTGGCAATAAAAATGTTGCTTGAAGAATTGCCTGAGATAGTCAACTTGTCATTACATCAGGATCATACCGATAGTCAGCAATTGCTTTCTCACATTCATACCAATATTGATGCAGAGTTTTTACGCAGTAAACTACCTGAGCTGGGTCTACTGGCCTTTATAGCTGACGGTGCAATTTTACCCAGGGAAAGCGGTATTAGCGATCTTCCACTGAACAGTGATGCGATCACTCCATTTAAATCCCCTGCAAGTCTCAAAATTGAAGTTAATCTTCCTCATGCAGGAAAAATTTCCGGTATGGGTATACCGCAAGGTATCACCCTGCTTGCTGGTGGAGGTTATCATGGTAAATCCACCTTGCTTCAATCTATTGAGATGGGCGTGTATAACCATATTGCTGGAGATGGCAGGGAATTATGCGTCGCTGTGCCAGCCACGGTGAAGATTAGATCCTATAGTGGCAGGCATATTGTAAAAACTGATATATCCCCTTTTATCAGAAACCTGCCATTTGCTGAAGATACCCGTGCTTTCTCAACTGAAAATGCAAGTGGCAGTACTTCACAGGCAGCTAATATTATCGAAGCCATTGAGGTAGGTGCAAAAGTCATCCTGATGGATGAAGATACATGTGCGACCAACTTTATGATCCGTGATATGTACATGCAGAAACTGGTCAAAAAATCTGATGAACCAATAACTTCCTATATCGATAAAATACGTCAGCTATACCTCGAAAATAAGGTCTCCACCATTCTTGCACTGGGTGGAGTGGGAGACTATTTTGAAGTGGCTGATTACGTCATCCAGTTGATTAAATATCACCCCCGGGATGTTTCTACAGAGGCTAAAAACATCATTCACAACTATCCAGTAAAAAGAATAAAGGAAGATACTGTAGACCCGATTCAACCTCGAGATCGAATTCCCGTCGCGGAGAGTATTGACCCGATGAATGAATACAAAAAATGGAGGATTTTTGCCACAGAGATTAATACCCTGCATTTTGGACAAAATAAAATCGACCTGACTGATCTTGAGCAATTGATTGAACTATCACAAACAAAGGCAATAGGTTACGCCATGATTTATGCCCGTAGGTATATGAATGGAGAAAGGACATTAAAGCAGGTTATTGATTTAGTCATGCAGGATATTGAGGAAAGCGATCTTGATATTCTCAACAAAAAAATTTCCGGGTATTTTGCCTGGTTCCGTTCTTACGAGCTGGCATTTACCTTGAATCGGATGAGATCTTTCAATGTCACTCAAATTTAAAGATTGCAACATTATATCTGCAACAAAAAAAGCAAATATTTTAGGATACAGATAATTAGTATGAGCGACAAAAATTTCTTTATTATGTTAGAAAATGTACCGTGGGCAGGACCCAGTACAACCACACTAACTGGTCCAGATTTCATGATTGATGATGGGGTTTTTCTCAGCAATCATAAACAGTCTTATGAAATCTCACTGGCTGTCGACAAACAGGCTGATAATCCAGCAGACTTCCCAGCTTGTGATATTCATCGTCTGGATAGTGGTTACCTATTCTCTGAAAGATTTATAGAATTGCTCAAAAATTTGAATGTTGATAATATCCAGTACTTTGATGCAAAAGTAATCTATGAACCAACCGGCCTACAATTACCATATAAGGCTGCGAATATAACTGGAATAGCCAGTGGACTTGATCTGAATAAGTCCGAAGTTGAATTTGACGATGATATTATTATTGATATTGAAAGCATGCATTTCAATGAAAATAAAATGCAGGGTCATAAAATTTTCAGACTCCAGGAAAGTATCATGCTTGTTGTAGTGCACCGGGATATTAAGGAAGCAATAGAAAATGCTGGTCTAACAGGTTTTATGTTTGTTACTGATGATGAATACGATCCCTCTATGATCTAACCTATAAAAATCTGTTGAGCGTGAAAAAGCTGCGTAACAGATTGATGTACCTGGTCTAAGTCAGGGATGACTGTCGTTAGAGCAATGCAGGCGCAATTGCCGAGAAATCAAAAACACCGTAGTCAGCTGATTGGTGATGAGCGTGTTTTTGATTTTATCAGCTGCATTGAGGTGATACGTAGACTTTCATGTTTCAACCTAGATTCCGCAGTTGACCGCTCGCAATAGAGATTAACCCACTGTTTCATAAACGATTACAGTTGATATGTATAATCACCCAATCGGTGCATCCCGCTACGAACTGAATTGCACGTTTGAGGCGGCGTATCTCTTCGTTGTAACTCCTTGGAATAGCTCGCTATTTCGCATCGTTCAACTGCGGATTCTAGGTTCAACTGATTTTTCCCGGTCCAATCTTTAAGATTGAAGTTGACGCTTCCGGAAAAATCCCAGGCCTGCCAGGCCTAAGCTAAAAAGAGTAAGCATTGCTGGCTCTGGTATCAAATGATTATTTCCAGTGTTTTGAGAAGAAGAGACTGCTGTCACAGAGATACTGGTCAGATTAATGCCAACACTGGCTGCAAAGCCAAGTCCATTTTTGGCTGAAAAACCCCAGTTTGTATTTACTGGATCGTTAAAATCAGATAAATCCAGAGAAGTAGGTAATTGACTGGAAGTAATTAAATCATTTTGAAGACTGGTAAGGTTAATCCGCATATCTCTAATGATTATATCTCCAAGCGCGTCATCAGCTGCGAAAGTGAGTCCGGTATCAAGAGGAGTTAAATCCATATCATTTGCAGTATCATAAGCAAAGCTATTAGCAGATGACTCCCATAAGCGAATAGTATAACCATCATGGGCGAAATCTCTGACCATAAATTGGCCAAATTGGCCGCTTGCACTGCCGTTATAACCCGAGTAGCTAGAAGATGTAGAAGAAAGTGACAGGGATGTGAATGCGTTATCGTGAACCCGGTGATCAGAATTATAATTTAGATTATAGAATGGCGTCGTATCATCATATCTTAGAGTCATGTTAATCGTATCACCTATAGCAAAGTATCGACAGATATTAAGTCCCGGGCCATTTTGACCGGGACATACTCCATTATGAGTCTGGTTTGCAGAAACAACTCCACTAAATTCAAGATCAAAAAGTGCTGCTGTAGCTGACTGACTCAGCATGACTAGAGTAAGAATACTAAATTTTACTGTGGTAAATTTCATTACTGTTCCTGATAATTTTGATATGACTACATTAAGAGTCTCAGTAACAGTTAATAACCCCTTATTTAGGGGGTATATTGTTTATTGTGATGGGAGTCACATCAGGGATAAAGACTGATAGATAATCCTCCCTGCTTCTTCAACCTGGAATCCGCAGTTGGACGTGTTGATTGTGCGTTTGAGGTGGTGTAGATCAAGGCGTTACAACGAAGAGATACCCTCTGTTTGCTAAACCATAACAATCGATTTATCTTTTTAGTCAATATATGAATCAGGATAAAAACTGATATTTTATTTTGTCTCTAGCCAAATACCATATGCAAACTCAACGGGATTAAGGTTTTATTACCTAAGAAAATAGTTAATCCAAAAAACCAGTTATGTACATATTTTAAGTACAGAAACCTTTTTAATTCTGGAAGAAGTTTGTCGGAATAATAATCACTGTCTATAATGAGCTAATTGATTTTCCATTTTGCTCAAATGTAACTAAAACCACCCATTTGTTTTGGAGCGAAATAATTTAAAGGATTTTAATAGCAATGAATGATCTATACGATCTTGTTTTTACAGGTGAAATCGGTGACAACTTTTCCAAACAGGAAGTGCAAAACAACTTCCGTACAAAACTAGGCGTTTCTGAGACACAGCTTGAAAAATTATTTTCAGGTAACCCTGTTCCACTGAAAAAGAAAATATCAAAGGAAAAAGCACAGTCAATGAATCTCAAGCTTTTAAAGTTGGGGATTATCACTGTAATAACACAGGATACAGGGAATGACAGCTTTAAAGACAGGAAACCAGCTGCCTCAAAAAGAGATCAAAAACCAACATCTAAAAGCTCCTCATTCGAACTGGTTGAGAGAATTGTTGAACCTGTTGAACAAAAACCCCCTCCTCAGGTTATTGTCTATGAAAAACAGATAATCGAAAAAGCAGCCCCTCAACCTAAAACAGATTTCATATCCGCTGGAATTACCTGGATTAATGGGATTTTCTGGATAATTGTGGGCCTTGGTTTTATGCTAGCTTTTTCTCCATTTCCTGATGGTGAGGTTCGAAGAGGAATGTTACTGGGGTTAATATTGTTTCTGATTGGAACATTTCGAATATGGAGAAGGAACAGGACATAATATGAAATCATACAATTATTTTAATTCAACTTTACTTAAGTTTGCCCTTTCAATCTTACTTCTTTTACCGGCACTTTCAGGTGCCGATATATACAAATGGGTTGATGATAATGGAAAAGTACATTTTGGTGATAACCAGAAGAAAAATATATCAGATGTGGAAGAAGTCATAATAAAAGACAAGTATACGGTAACTGTAGCTAAAGAGTTATCTCCTATTATCCATGAAGGGGATCAGAAAACTCGTACCGTTGTATTAAATGAAATTGCTCTGGATCTACCCGACTCTGATGAAAGAAATGTGTTAATAGGGAGAATTGTTTGTAATCAACCCGTTGATTTATATTGGACTAAAGGTTTTGCAAGCCTTAAAAAAGAATTTCTGGGCCAGCATTTTGTGAATGCTATTGAGAAACATGGTTATTTAGCAAGAGTTGGGGATGTCATCAGGGAAGAAGGAGAGCTTGAGCTTAGTGGAAAAATTAAAAAAGTCTTCCTCAATTCCTGTACTAAAATAAAATCGCGAAAACTAACTCAGGACAGTACCTATATGAAAATCGAGTGGACTTTATATGATCCACTGATCGATAAGGAAGTCCTGACTTTTGTCACACAGGGGTCACATCATGGAATCAAGGAGAAACCAGTGGTAGATGGCAGATCGGTAAGTGTAAGCGCCGCATTTAAAATGGCTGTGACCAATATGCTTGCAAATAAGGAATTTGTCAGTGAGTTAAATAAAAATGTAGATATTCAATTTGCAAAAGATGAAACTGAAAAACTGAATCTTAAACTCGATTTTTCCAGTGATTTAGATTCTTTTGAAGAAAGTGCTCAAGATCTCAAAGATCGAACTGTTATCGTAAAAACAAAAGAAGGTCATGGAAGTGGTGTTTTTATTGCAGAAGATGGATACATTCTTACCAATGCTCACGTAGTTAGAGATGAAGAAACCTTTAATATCATATCTGGATCAGGGAATTTTTCAGCAACTCTTGTAAAGAAGAATAGCGCAAGAGATGTCGCTTTACTTAAAATAGAAAAAAAATCTTCCGCTCCAACACCAGTATCTATCGGCAAAAAGACTATGCACGCTGGTGAAGAACTCTATGTCATTGGGACGCCTCTCGACATGAAGTTTAGTCATACAATTACCAGGGGTATAGTTTCGGCAAAACGAACCATTCGAGGTATGGAGTATTTACAAACTGATGCAGCAGTAAATTTCGGTAATTCCGGTGGCCCCGTTTTCAATAAAAGAGGAGAGCTTGTCGCTATTACCGTCTCATCTGTAATGACAAGAGAAGGTGCTTCTTTGAATATTAACTATTTGATTCCCATTGAGGATGCACTTAACAGATTAAATATTGGGGGCAAATATTCAACTTTAAATATTCTTGATAGTTTCATCCCTGATCTTGATATTCCTTATGAAGATCGATCCATAAAAGATAGAATAGTCATTACGATTTATGAATGGCTAAATAAACCCGTAATACATTTATAGTCTTTTTAACCTGGAATCCGCAGTTGGACGAGTTGATTGTGCGTTTGAGGTGGTGTAGATCAAGGCGTTACAACGAAGAGATACGCCGCCTCAAACCTGCAATCCAGGTTTAATTTTGCCAAAATATTATGCTGTACAAGCAAGATAGAACTTTTCTTAAGTTAGTTAGCAGAAGCATCTGATAACTCCTGTAACTGCAGGTTGATAACACGGGTTGTTGCCAGTATTGCAGCAAAAACCTGATTAGAATGAACGCCTCGAGTTTTGATGCTTTTGTTTTTTGTTTTCCAGGTAATAATACATTCAGTAAGTGCATTGGTATTACCTCCACGCGGAATGCGTACTTCGAAATCTTCCAGTTTAGGTAATTCGTAATAATCAGCTTTAAATACCTTACCTACTGCATTAATAAAAGCATCAAACCCACCATTACCTGAACCGGTAGATTTTATAAGTTTACCGTCCAGCTCTACTGCAATGCTTACAGTTGATTCCAGATTCAGACCACTGGTAATCGAACAGTTTATTAATTTAATATGATGGTAATCACTGCTTTCCATGACATCAGCAATAATGAATGGTAAATCATCAGGGGTAATATTCTGTTTAGAATCACCCAGTTTTACGATGCGCTTGAGCACTTTTTCCTGATTCTCAGGGCTGAGACTCAGATCGAGCTTTTCAAGGTTTTTCAGTAAAGATGCCTTACCACTCATTTTACCAAGAGCATAACTACGTTTTCGGCCAAACCTTTCAGGGCTTAAATAGCTTTCGTATAAGCCGCCCTTATTATCACCATCTGCATGAATACCTGCAGTTTGAGTAAATACATTGCTGCCTACAATCGGCGTATTGTCGCTAATCCTTTTACCGGAAAAACGCTCAACCATATTACTTAAATCGAATATATGATGTTCATTAATGGATAAATGCAAATCCATTTTATCCTTTAGTACAACCGCCACTTCAGCCAAAGAAGCATTACCTGCACGCTCACCCAGACAATTTAAAGTACAATGTATTGCTCCAGCACCAGCCTCCACAGCCGCCATAGCATTAGCCGTAGCCAGTCCATAATCATTATGTGGATGAAAATCAAATTGCTGTTCTGGAAATCTGCTTACCATATCGCCTATAGCTGCAGACACTTCTGCGGGTGACATCACACCAAGCGTATCTGGAAGTAAAAAACGTTTTACACCACAATCTTTTACTGCGTCCATTAAACTGAATACATATTCGGGTTTATCCTTATATCCATTTGACCAGTCTTCAAGGTACATATTGACTGAAAGCCCCTTGCTCTGGGCATAGCTTATGGTCTCTTTGATAGCTTCAACATGTTCCGATAGTTCCTGTCTTAACTGATTACGGCAATGGTTTTCACTACCTTTAGTCAACAGATTTATGGTACGTCCACCAGTTTCGATTATCCAGTCAACACTACGCTTTTTATCAACAAATCCAAGCACCTCAATACGGTCCAGAAATCCTTCTTCGGCTGCCCACTGATTGAGTATCCTGACAGCCTGTTTCTCACCTTCAGAAACTTTAGCCGAGGCAACTTCAATACGGTCAACCCCCAGCTTTTGCAACAGTGCTTTGCCAATGTTGACCTTTTCATCCGGTGAAAATGAAACACCCTGTGTTTGTTCTCCATCACGTAAGGTGGTATCCATTAATTCGATATGTCGGCCGGTTTGAGTCATGGTTATTTATTTAATGGTTAAAGTAGTCAGATATCACAGAAATGCTTATTTCCACAACCAGGGGTGTGTCTGTTGCTGGCGAGCTTCAAACGCATCTATTTTTTCGACATGTTGTAAAGTCATACCAATATCATCTAAACCTGATAATAGATTTTGTTTACGGAATTCATCTATATCAAATTTAACAACAAAACCAGAACCCGTGGTAATCGTTTGCCCGGATAAGTCGATACTGAATTTGACACCTTCATTATCACGAACTTCCTGCATCAGTTGATCCAGTTGCTGACGCGAAACAATAATCGGTAAAATACCATTCTTAAAACAGTTGTTATAAAAAATATCCGCATAACTGGTTGAGATAATGGTATTAAAACCATAGTCTTCAATTGCCCAGGGCGCATGTTCACGTGATGAGCCACAGCCAAAGTTATCTCCAGTCAGCAGAATTTTGGCACCTTTGAAAGCGGCTTTATTCAGTTCAAAATCTACATTGTCACTGCCATCAGCGTTGTAGCGCCAGTCGTCAAACAGGTGCACACCAAATCCTGAGCGTTCTACTTTTTTCAGAAACTGTTTGGGAATAATTTGATCAGTATCGACATTACTACGATCCATTAATGCGGCAATACTTGTATGATTTGTATAAGGCTTCATATTTAATCTCTCTGAATTTGCTATTTAGTTCAGGGTTAATCTCAGCTAAAGTTTGCGAATATCGACAAACTTACCCGCTGCTGCCGCAGCAGCTGCCATTGCAGGAGATACCAGATGGGTACGTCCACCTTTGCCCTGTCGGCCCTCAAAATTGCGGTTAGAGGTTGAAGCACAACGTTCACCGGGTTTTAGCTCATCGCCATTCATCGCCAGACACATGGAACAACCGGGTTCACGCCATTGCCAGCCTGCAGCCAGAAATATGTCATTCAAACCTTCTTCTTCTGCCTGTTTTTTGACCCAATAGGAACCGGGAACAACGATGGCTGTCACTCCTTCAGCGACTGTTGTGCCTTCGGCAACTTTAGCAGCGGCACGCAGGTCTTCAATTCGGCCATTGGTGCAGGAACCAACAAACACATAATCTATATCGATATCTGTAATATCAGTATTAGCTTGCAGCCCCATATATTCCAGTGCACTGACACAGGCTTTCTGTTTTTCTTCATCTTCAAATAGTTTAGGGTCAGGAACCGTTTTATCGACTCCGACAACCTGTTCAGGTGAAGTACCCCAGGTGACCTGCGGTGCAATATCAGCCGCCTGTACAGTAATCTCGGTATCATATTCAGCACCATCGTCGCTGACTATGCTTTTCCAGTAGGCGACGGCCTGATCCCAGTCTTCAGCTTGAGGAGCAAACTCACGACCTTTCAGGAATTCAAAAGTCTTTTCATCCGGAGCAACCAGACCAGCTCTGGCACCACTTTCAATAGCCAGATTACATAAGGTCATGCGACCTTCCATTGATAGCTTGCTGATTACATCACCAGTGTATTCAATAACATAACCTGTGCCGCCTGCAGTCCCTATATGACCGATGATAGAGAGTGCAATATCTTTCGCCGTACAAAACTCAGACAGTTCACCTTCCACCTTGATCAGCATAGTTCTGGATTTTTTCTGACGCAGAGTCTGAGTTGACAAAACATGTTCAACTTCTGAAGTTCCAATACCAAAGGCCAAAGCACCAAATGCGCCATGCGTTGCCGTATGACTGTCACCACAAACTACCGTCATACCTGGATGAACAAAACCATGCTCAGGCACAACAATATGAATAATGCCATTGTTCGGGCTATCCATGTCGTACAGCCTCATATCATTATCAGCGCAATTTTTCATCATAGTCTCAAGCTGTTTTCGAGCTATGGGATCTTTAATCGGCTGGTCACGATCTCTGGTGGGTACGCAATGATCCAGAGTAGCCAGGTTAGCCGCCTTACGGCGTACTTTACGTTCCGCAATTCTGAGGCCTTCAAATGCCTGGGGGCTGGTGACTTCATGCAGTAAATGACGGTCTATATACAGTGTAGGAGCCAGACCTTCAGATTCATGTACCAAATGGTCATCCCAGATTTTCTCGTACATCGTTTTTTTCATGCAAATACTCTCATCAAATTAACTTTTCTTTCACGGCGGAGAAGTATAGCACCCAATAAAAAGGTAACTTAATCAGTTTTAAGTATTAAGAAATATGATTTTTGATAGAATCGGGGGCTGATTGAACATTATGATGCAGCCAGCCAATCTTATCATGCTCAAAATAAATGAGATATTGAAGTTTAAAATGCATCCCTGCATGCTTTATAGAGTATTTATTTTGAAAATAACTTTAAAAATTCTCCATATCCTCTTTTTTCAAGTTCTTCTTTAGGAATAAAATTAAGTGCTGCAGAATTAATACAGTACCTTAAACCCGTTGTTTCAGGGCCATCATCAAACACATGTCCTAAATGTGAGTCGGCACCAGCACTACGCACTTCAGTACGTGGAAATATCAATTTGTAATCTGTTTTCTCCTTCACATTTTGAGGACTGATGGGACGATCAAAACTTGGCCAGCCTGTACCAGAGTCAAATTTATTGGTAGAAGAAAAGAGCGGTTCTCCAGAAACAATATCAACATATATACCTTCTTTTTTATTGTTATTATAAGCATTATTATAGGCTGGCTCGGTTCCTTCATGTTGAGTCACACGGTATTGCATATCAGTTAGTTTTTTCCTTAAAACATCATCCGAAGGTTTACTATAAATCTTTTTCATTGGCTTCACCTGACTCATTTCATCACTTTCAGGCTTTGCTTTAATGACCAGTTTTAAATCATCTCCCCAGATTTTCTCAAGATATTGATCCCGTCCAGATCTGTAACGATAATATTTATAACGAATTGGATTCTTTTTGTAATAATCCTGATGGTATTCTTCAGCTTTATAAAACACATTTAATGGCGTTACTTCTACAGCAATGGGCTTATCATAACGCCCTGAAGCTGCCAGAGCCTTAATACTTTGTTCCGCTAAGTTTTTTTCCTCTTCGGTATTGTAAAAAATTGCTGGACGATATTGACTGCCGCGATCAACAAAAGAACCCTTAGCATCTGTAGGGTCAAACTGGCGCCAGAAACCCTCCAGTAATTCAGTATAAGAAATAACTCCGGGGTCATATATCACTTTTACTGATTCTGTATGCCCTGTTCCTCCCATGGATACCTGTTTATAGTCAGGATTCTCAACATGCCCACCGCTATATCCCGAAATTGCATCTCTAACACCCGGTAATTTTTCAAATCCCGCTTCAGTACACCAGAAACAACCGCCAGCGAATACTGCGAACTGCATTTGCATTGAATCACCACTGACTTGTTGAGATTTTTGTAAATTTTTACCCTGTTCTGCATTTAAATTCAGAAAACTAAATAGCATTATGATTAAAGCTACAAAAAGTAGAATTATTTTCGAACTTTGTTTCATCAATTTCTCCTATTGACTGGCTGACTAAGCGGATTTCTGTTTCAGTAACAAACAAAATAATAAGTGAAATTTATAACGAAACATTCACAAAACTTTAACATTTTCACTCTATCTCTAACTTAAAGCGGGAACAATTAATTCTATTTTACTGATTCATCAGACCATAATACGACCTGTCAGTTTCATATCAGGATTCTCATCATGGATATAAACTCCAAATCATTGAAATTCAGATGGGTATAAAAAAATAAGCCCGGTTTAAAAAATACTAACCCGCTTTCAACAAAATTAAAATCACTTATAAAACAAGGTTATTTTATCCCGACCAGGGATAATATCTTTTCTTTCGATTAACATTTTTTATTAGCAATTTTATTATAATTATTTTATTATTCAAAAGCTTAGATCTCACCGGGGTAGAAATTCAGATAACGGCGCTTTTTCTTAAATTCTTCCTTAATACCTATAATAATCTTAAAAAATCACCATCAATTTTATTAGTTCTTTTAATTAATAATGACTCTGTGTGTACATGAATAATCAACTTCCACCTAAAAAAAATAGACTGTCTCTTTCTGTTAGCAAAGGTTATGAACTGGCTTTACATAAGTTAGCACCGGGCAGAATATATAAACAACTTGAGGATTCTTTTTTAAATCCTGAAAGTAAAATTATTGACAAAAAGAAAATACCTCATGGAATCAAATTATTTAATTTGAATACCAGAAATGGAACTTTACAGGGTTATCAACTCGGACATGGTCCGACCGTTTTATTAGTGCATGGCTGGTCAGGAGGGGCTTATCAATTTTTTCCGTTAATGAATGGCTTATCTCGATGTGGTTTCAATGCTGTATCTTTTGATCACTTCGGCCATGGACATAGTGATAAAAACCATGCATCTATACCGGAATTTATTTCATCGGTTAATGCCATGCTAAGCCACCTGAAAAACACCACTCAGGATGGACTCGCAGCCATTGTCGGACATTCAATGGGTTGTACCGCAATTGTCAATGCTCCAAAAAAAATGATTAATAGTATCCCCTTATTTTTCATTTCGCCTGTATTTAACTTCAGGACATATTTTGCCAAACAGCTTAATTTACAGCATATATATTCAAAATTATCTAAGCAATATCAGTTAAAATTTGAAAAAGATCATTTAAAAAAAATTGATAAAATAGAATTAAAGCAAAAACTTGCAGATTACTCTTCAGATACTTTAATAATTCATGATAGAAATGATCATGAGAGTAAAATTATTGACAGCTTAAATTTTTGCTCTGCTCACCCATTAACAAAATTAGTAGCAGCCAAAGGTTATGATCATACAAGGCTTATTCATGCAGAGACTGTCTGGCAACAGCTTAAATCTCATTTAAACTATGAAGATATTACTTCAAATCGATTCTCAGAATAAACAACCGGGAACCGCATTTCATTCTGATAGTTATGCCAGTTAACGATAAAAACCGAGCAATTCGGCTGAGCTAACAACCTGACAGTAAATCATATTGATGGTTTCCAGTTCATTTCGATGTAATTTATCAGTTGCTGCAGCGCAACAATCTTCCAGCAGGATAACATTGAAACTTTCATCAGCCAGGCTGCGTACTGTTGATGACACACATTGATCTGTAAAAATCCCTGCTACTACAACATGTTTAATTCCCATATTAGATAAAATCAATCTTAAATTAGTGCCGGTTAATGCACTATCCGTTGTTTTAGTCAGGCAAACTTCATCTGCCAGAGGTTTTAACTCCGGCACAATTTGACTTTCTTCACTGTTTTTCGGCATTAATAAATAGTTAAACCCGGGCTTTTTCTGGCTTAAGGAGCGGTCTCGTCCATCTTCTTTCAGACAGGCGATACGTACAAAAATTACTTCAACTCCTCTGGATCTTGCATCCTCAATGATTTTTGCTGTAGTCGGAATAACCTGCTTTTTCATGCGTTCATAAAATGGTTGCCAGCGAGCAGCTTCCTTAGCATCGTCAGCAGGCTGAATATAAGTATTCTGAATATCGATTATCAATAAGGCAGTTTCCTGTGGGTTGAGGATAATATCTTCAGGCTCGTCTGCATTTTCATAATAAAAAGATCGATAGTCGGTTTTCCAGTTCATTATATTTCTCTCACTTAATCTGATCATGATAAAAAATCAGACGGGTTATTGGCAGTCGGATAAATCTCGTGTATCTTAACTTAAGGAGACATAAATCAATCAGCATGAATCAAAGGCTTCTTAAATTTAACTTGAATCCATAGCTACAGGGCATAATTATGGTACACGATATACATTTCAAATGTGGCATTATATGCCTGTATTAATAGCAAATATAATATTACTGATGCAGGTTTAAGCTGTAAAGAATGACATGATTGACTGGCGCTGGACATCTTTCGAACAACTCAGCATAAACGAACTATATGAAATCCTCAAAGTCCGTCAACAGGTTTTTACGGTTGAGCAAAACTGTGTGTATCAGGATGTGGATGGACTTGATCAGAATGCATGGCATTTATCGGCCTGGCGTTCATTAGATGAAGGGAATAATGAACTGGTCGCTTACTGCCGGGTTATCCACCCGTCATATAAATATGCAGAACCCTCAATAGGACGACTTTTAACTATTCAAAAGGTCAGATCAGCTGGTGTCGGTAAACAGTTACTAGCTGTCGCAATTAAAAAAATAGAGGAACAATATCCCTCTCAGGACATCAGAATTTCAGCACAATCATATCTACATAATTTCTATGCACAGTATGGATTTAAAAAGGTATCTGAGCCATATCTGGAAGATTCAATTCCTCATATAGAAATGCTAAAACAGGGGATACCTTTAAATAGCCCATAGGTTTTTCTGCTAATTAAAATATACTATCAAACTTTAATAAATTATATGCATGCCAAAATCATAGAAAACAAAACGATTCCCGAGTTCGATACAGCTGAACACTGTTTCATTAAGGAATTATCAAATACTAGTGTACTGTCCTAAACTGTATGTAGATTATAGAAGCCCCCAAATTTCCCAAGACAAGGCGCAGTTCGCAGGCAATGGCGCCTCCCTTGTCAAGAACTGCAACGCCGGATTGGGGGATTTGGGGGCTTCCCTTCGGGC
>JBNKKI010000114.1:0-22307 GCA_050291745.1 Gammaproteobacteria bacterium
CAGAGTAAATGAAATTAAATCAGGATTCCTTTCTGTTTTATCGTAGTTCGTTATTTTGAATCTGGATTCCGCAGTTGACCGCTCGCAATAGAGGTTAATCAACTGTTTCATAAACCATGACAGTTGATGTGTATGATCCTGCAAAAATTATCCAATCGGTGAATTCCGCTACGAACTGAATTGCAGGTTTGAGGCAGCGTATCTCTTCGTTGTAACGCCCTGCAATAGCTGAATTTTCCAGGCTATAACCCCGGATATCCAATGGAGTTGATAAGCCGTTTCAGATAATAATTATGAACTTATAATTAGTACTTTCTGTTCAATGCATGATTTTTGAGAAGTCAATTCCAGTTCTGTGAAAGGACTTAAGTCTATGTGGGAATCTATAATTTTATTATGATATATTTGAGAGCCTAGTTATTTTTATTTGTTAAATGAAATCAGAACATTGTCATTGCAGGCAAAACTGTGTATTTGATGTTTTAAATGCGGTTACTGAAGCTTTAACCAATGCTTTGCGGCATAAAGATCCATATACCCAGTTGCACTCATTCCGGGTTATTGATCTATCAAACAAGCTGGGCAAACTCTGTCATTTATCACCTCATGATCTTGAATTACTCCGATTCAGTGCTTCGCTGCACGATATTGGAAAAATAGGTATTCACGACCCTGTTTTAATCAAGCCAGGTCCTTTAAATGACAAAGAATGGACTGAAATGAAAGCGCATGCTGAAATAGGTGCTGAAATCGTTTCCAGTCTTGATTCTGAAGAATCACCTAAAGTTGCTGAAGCCATTCGACATCATCATGAAAACTATCTGGGTAATGGTTATCCCTACCAGCTTAAAGGGGAGGATATCCCTTATCTTTCAAGAATTATCACTATTGCTGACTGCTTTGACGCCTTGACAGAAAGACGTCCCTACCATAAACCCGCCACTAAAGAGGAAGCTTTAATCATTATGCGTGAAGAGATGGAGGAAAAATTCGATCCCTATATATTTAATAAATTTATGATATTGATGGAAAACGACTGATACTCAGGTTGTATCAGGAGAATCATTTTCATGATTCTCCATTGTTCATAAACAAACTTTTATTCTTCCTGTTTACTTTTTCCAGAATGGTTTTTTCCCTTCCTGATAGGCTTCACCGGCACTTATGCCAATATCTTTCAGGAAATGCTCATTCAAAAGTAGTAACTCTCTTCTTTGACGTGAACGTCTATCCCATAATTCCAGAGTCAACCATAGCTGCTGAAACTTCGCAATCCAGAAATTTTTCCGCTTTTTCTGTTGACCGATTTTGTTTTTTAAATCTATGCTTGAAACTGACATGATTGATAATCTCCAGGTAAATATCCAGTAAGATTAGAATGGGCTTGATAAGTTAAAAGCTCCAATCGTTTTATCAGATTGGCCTGATCAGAAAATATGATGGTAAAACTTTTATAAATGGTGTGTACTAAGGACAAGATTTGACTTGACTGCGAGAACCTTGAAATGGAACTCTATCACCTGAAAACATTTGTCACTGTAGCCGAGGAAGGTCACCTTACAAGAGCTGCCGATCGATTATTTACCAGTCAGCCTGCGATCAGTGCTCATATCAAAGCGCTGGAAGAAGAGCTTGGGATTTCTCTGTTTCATCGCACTCCCAAAGGTATGAAATTGACAATGGAAGGAGAAAAACTTTTGCCACATGCACAGCAAACCCTGGCAGGAGCAGGTGAATTTATTCAATATGCTAAATCTATGCAGGATGAACTTGTTGGTAGCGTAAATATTGGTTTGAATAATGATGCTGAATTTCTGAAATTACCTCAGTTGATGGCTTATTTAACGAGCCATTATTCGAAACTGGAAATAAATATTTTAGCAGGAATGACTGAAACAAATATTCAAAATATTAGAATTGGGCGAATGGATGGCGCTTTTATTTCCGGGCAGTGTAATGATAAGCAAATGCAGGTTCTGCCACTAGGTGAGGTAGAATTATGTATTGCCGTACCTGCAGACTGGAAAAGTCGCATAGCTTCCCCGACACTCGAAGCGCTTGTAAAGCATCCCTGGGTTTATACTTCTCCAAATTGTGCCTACTTTGGAGCTATACAATCTATGTTTGAAGTTGAATGTTGCCAGCCGGTAAAAATGCTAGCCTCAGATCAGGAAGATGCAGTTAATAGTATGATCATTGCTGGAGCAGGTATTGGTATTATGCGCAAGGATATTGCGTTAAAGGAAGAACAGCAGGGGCATATTTTTATTCCATCAATTGAAATTCCTGTGGTGAGTTTAGATTTTATATTTCTAAAAAAACGAGCTGGTGATCCAGTTATTATAGCTTTGTGTAAAGCGCTGATGAAAACCTGGGGAATAGACTCACCCGGCGTGCTTCAGCAGGAAGCTGGCTAAAAAATTACTACAGAAATTATTTGTATTAATTAAATTATTTTTGACAATATTAGTAATACAGGACACTGAACCTGGATTCCGCAGTTGATCGCTCGCAATAGAGATTAACCAACTGTTTCATAAACGATTACAGTTGATGTGTATAATCACCCAATCGGTGAATCCCGCTACGAACTGAATTGCAGGTTTGAGGCGGCGTATCTCTTCGTTGTAACTCCTTGATCTACACCACCTCAAACACACAATCAGCTCGTCCAACTGCGGATTCTAGGCTGAAATAACGACTCAATCAGTGACCTGTACTACTGTGTTACCTTTAATAAGCGTTTTCGGCCACTTTATTATCAGGATTCATCTGGTACCTGGAAATATCACTGGAGAGCGATTGTAGAAAAGCGACTATCGACTTTACTTCATTATCATTCAAAGCCAGGTTATTTGTAATATAGTATTGATTTGTCTTTCTCGACCATTGGAAATCACTATCCTCCAGCTCGTTATTAGTTAATTTTCTGTTTAGCTGGGCCTTTGCCATTATACGCACGGCTTCTTCCAGAGAGTCAACAGCACCATTATGAAAGTAGGGTGCGGTCAAGCCGACATTTCGTAAGGAAGGGATTTTCCATATACCTTTTTTAGGATGCGTATCAGGATCTGCTTTCCCACTGTCATCTGTAAAATGGTATTGGCTGTCGTACTCTGCTATTTCATTAGCAGGAAAAAAACGATAAGGAGAAATAATATCTCCAAAGATACTGGCATTACTAAAGTTTGGTCCGGAGTGACAAACAACACATCCAACCGTTTCAAAAAGGCTCATCCCTTTTTTCTGCTGATCTGTCAGAGCAGTATAATCACCTCGAACAAAACGATCATAAGCTGTATCCGGAGTGATCAAAGTACGTTCATAGGCTGCAATTGCTTTTGCAATATTGTCCATGGTAATCGCCTGTTCAGAGTTGAATACTTTTTTGAACTCATCTACATATTCATCTATGCCACTAATTTTTTTTACTACGCTTTCGACTGATGGCATACCCATTTCAATAGGGTTCATGATTGGCCCTTTAGCCTGTTCTTCTAATGAGGATGCTCTTCCATCCAGAAATAATACACTTTGAAAAGCTGCATTAAGTACCGTAGGTGCATTACGACTGCCCTTTTGTCCGTGGATACCCGTTGATGTAGTTTGTCCATCAGTGCCACCTTTTTCATTTGATAACTCATGACAGGAAGCACAGGATAATGAATTATCGGCAGATAAGCGTTTATCGAAAAATAATTTTTTACCAAGTTTAATTTTCTGTAGAGTAGGCGGGTTATCGGAAGGGGAAGGAGAAATTACAGGTAATGCTTCCCATTTATAAGGTGACATATCAACTGGTGATTGAATATATATAGAGATTGATCCATCCTGAGCTGGGGAGATAAGTTCTTTATCTGGCAGAAGTGCCAGTATTTTGCTCGAGTTAAGACCGAATATGACGACAAAAGCAATCTTTAAGGTAAATGTTATAACACCTGCACCCAGGCCAAGTCCCAGTAACCATTTCTTTCTTTCCTTAGGAGCCAGTTCTTTGGCGATACTAAATATCCAGATTAAACCGGCGATAATTGCAACTGATGCAAAACTTAACAGTTCTAAAATGACAGAATTCATGACGATCTCCAGATAAGTCAGTCATATTTGACTGACTTATTAAAGTGATTAGCGGCTTTTATTTAAACCCTATTTTTTTATAGAGCATTAACCCTGGGCAAATACCGGTAACACCGGCAAAAACCAGCATGGCTGAAGGCAGGTAAAGAAACCAGTGGACTTTATCCCATCCAGTTAAGCCGATTCCGCCAAAAAGAAGTGCTGCGACAGTCAAAAATAACATACGTTGTGCGCTCATTTTATTTCTCCTAAGTATTAATTTCTGGTTGAAAAATTCATAATTGGAGCATAGGCTTTAGATGATAAATTTAGAAATTTTATTTATGAATAACATTTATTTGAAAAAGGAATGAATAGATCCATGAATTTTAAACAACTTCAATATGTCATGAAGGTCGCTGAGGTTCGATCATTTAGCAAGGCAGCTAAACTTACTTTTTCAACCCAGCCCACTTTATCCAATGCAATTTCACAGTTCGAAAAAACAATGGGGGATAAAATATTCATCAGAACGACAAGACAGGTCGGTTTGACCCCTTTTGGAGAATATATACTTCCGAGAATAATTGAAATTTTACAAACTCGTGACGAACTTTTTAAAGCGGCTGAGGCATATCATAATCCTGTACATAAAATATTACGTATTGGTTTTTCTCCTCTGGTAGATATGGCAAGAATTGAGCAGGTATTAGCTCCGTTTCGTAAAAACAATCCTGAAATCAGTATTTTTTTTAAAGAATGCTTTCTTGATGATTTATCAGAACGACTGCAAAAAAATCAAATTGATATTAAAATTACTCCAGAAATTACTACCCGGAAAGAGGATTCCAGTTATTTATTTTATCAGGATAATTTATATTACTTACCTTCTCATGGAGAAACAAAGATAAGTGACCGGCTTTCATTCAATGTTTCAGAATTACCAGATGCACCTATTATTTTAACTGGCGGTGGTTGTGGTTTGAATGATGCGCTATCAGATTTGCTAAAATCAGAAGGCAGGCAGCTCAAGGCTTATCAGGGAGAAGCAATGACTTATAAAGTGATCGAGGACTGGGCCTCTTTGGGAATTGGTGCTGGAATTTTACCCAAAGCAAAAATATCTCCAGATAATAAGGCGATATATCCATTATTAAATAAGCAGGGTAAACCTGTTAGTTTTAAATTTAACTGGAGCTGGCGATCCAGTGATAAGCTAGATGAGCATTTGGAAGAATTTGTTTCTTATATTCAACAAACGATTCCAGTTTTAATGCAGTCTCAAAGATAAACTGGATGCTCTTTATCGAATCCTTAAGTCCTTACAATTTCTGTTAAAGCTGGAAATATGAAAAATGAAAGCGAATACTTCCCCGCTTAAAAAAGTTACCGATACTGCTTTCTGGGTTGCCAGTTATCGTGCTATCGAAAGTAAAAAGAATAATCCTTTATTTGTTGATCCTCTTGCTGAATTATTATCAGGAAAGCACGGTAATAAGGTTTCAAATACAATGAAACCGGTTGCTAAGTATGCCTACTGGTCCATCACTATTCGAACACGGTTAATTGATGATTATCTTCTCAAATATATCAGTGAAGGATATCAAACAATTATCAACCTTGGGGCAGGGCTTGATACCCGGCCATATCGACTTTCCCTGCCATCAGATGTGCGCTGGATAGAACTGGATTTTCCAGAAGTCATTGAGTTTAAGAATGACAAATTGAAAGATCAAACAGCAAACTGTGAGCTGGAAAGAATTGCTGTGGATCTTTCTGATCGGAGTGAATGTGTCAGAATTTTTAGTGAAATAAATGATCGATCGGGTTCTGCAATTATTTTAACAGAGGGTGTAATTCCTTATCTAACTGAAGAACTGGTTAGTAGTTTAGCCAAAGATATTCATCATCAGCCAAATTTTGAATTATGGATTGCTGAATACTATGCACCTGAAATGTATGCAAGATATCAGTCGCCCGGATTTAAAAATTTACTGGGTGATGCGCCTTTCAGGTTTTTCCCTGCCAACTGGTTTTCTTTTTTTGAAAATAATGGCTGGAATAGAAAAGAAATTCAATATCTGCATGATGTAGCAGCAAAACATAATCGGAAATTTCCTTTACCCTGGTGGGCTTCAGTAATCAGAACGATCATTGGTGAAAAAAGGATGATGAAAACTATGCGAAAATATTTTGCCTATATCGTGTTCGAAAAAAAACTTTAAACGATATCTTCAGAGTTAGTTTGCGGGACTTTCTTTTAGTATGATTTCCAGAGGTTGACTGGAATCAATATGCAGGTCGCGCTGAGGGAAAGCAATAACAATTCCAGCTTCATTAAACTTGTCATTTACTGCCTGATTTAACTCTGTAATCGTGGGGAGACGATCATCGATATTATTCAAATAGGCACGAATTCTTAAGTTCAATGAATTATCACCAAATTCTTCAAAAGTTACTCTGGGTTCTGGTTCTTTCAGGACTTTGGGGTGCTCATCAGCAGCTTCACGCAGAAGCTTCATGGCTTTAACGGTGTCAGTGCCATAAGCTACACCAACGGCAATGTGAACTCTATTCAATGTATCAGATAAAGTCCAGTTGACCAGTTGACCTGTGATAAAGGTTTTATTCGGTACAATTAATTCCTGCTTTTCCCAGTTTAAAATGGTTGTGGCACGAATTCTGATACGGGAAACGGTTCCGGAAATTCCATCTACCGTGACGACATCACCTACTCGAATGGGCTGTTCAAATAGTAAGATGATGCCACTCACAAAATTAGCGACAATTTCTTGCAAGCCAAAACCAAGACCAACTGAAAGTGCTGCTACCAGCCATTGTATATTTGACCATTGTAAGCCTAGCGCATTAAAGCTGATGATAATACCAAGCATAGCAACAAAATATTGTGCCAGAGTCTTTATGGCGTAACGTGAAGCAAGTCCTATAGGTAAATGCTGTAGAATAGTAAATTCCATCAAACCCGGAATGCTACGTGCAGCCAGTAAAGTTAATCCACCGATCAGCAGGCCTAGCAGGAGATCGCTTAATGTGAGTGGAACTTCTCTGCTTACTCCATCAATGATAGTGGTTGTTGAGATAGGTAGTTCAAAGGTATTGAGAAAATTTAAAGCAGGTATAATATCTTTCCATACCCACCATAAAATTATGGCAAAACCAATGAAAAAACCGGTTTTTATTAACTGCTTTAGCTGTTCACTCATAATGCCATAAGCGATAGCTTCATCATCCTGAGTAGAACTATCGATATCCTGATAACCCGCTTCAATTATTTGCGATTCACGCAGTTTTTTCATTTCTTCGCGTATACGTACAGCTTCGGCAAACTTCAATCGCCTTTGAATAATGTACATACTCCGTACTAGAATATCTTTAAATAAAACCATTATGAGAATTAAATCGATTGTAAGGACAATTTTTGCAATCAGGTATGTGGCCGTATAATAATAGCCAGCCAGTGTGACCAGAGCAAATGCCGGTGGGAGCATGAGTAGTGGATAAAACCATATAACATGATATAACTGCCATCTGCCAGGTGTAGCGGCTTCTTTCAGGCGGGTTAGTACTGCTCCATTTTTATGCCATATCTTATAGATAGAAAATTCCAGCATAATCATGACAGCGATAAAACTGAGTTGACCCATGGCCAGTATTCCAGGTTCGTCAAAGGTTACATAATTTGCCAGGTAAATAAAAGTAGACGATACGCTGGCTGCACTCATTGAAAATATAAATACCAGTGGAACAATCAGGCTAATTAACCAGGAAGCCTGTTTGCGTATGTCGACACATAATTCCTGCTGCCAGCGTAAATGAGAAATTAATAAACCATCTTTACGACAAAGATATTTTAGAAATAAAAGGATAAATAGCAAAACACCACTGCCCTGTAAGCCGGCCGAAATCGCAAATGTATACTTTCCTGCATTGATCGTATTACCTATCAGTAAACCACTTCCAATCAGTAAAACAGGAGCAGGAAGAGCCAATACCAGCGTTGCTAAAAGAGTCAGAACTGTTGCAGTAAAATTATCAGTTCTAATTTTTCTGGTCTGTATGGCGGCATTTTCTATTGTTGAGATTGCCTTGTGTCTGAAAAATAGCAGAAAGCTGAAAACAGCAATGATTAAAAAAGTCAGTAATTTATTTTGATTAATTGAGTGACTGGCATCCTTTAAAAAAAGCTCAATATTGTCTGGTTGAACTAGCCAGGCAAAGCCATTTAATAAAAGTACTGGTTGAAAAACAGGAATTGAATCTGTGCTGGGCATCCATAATAAATGCTCATCAATAAATGCTCGATAGGTTCCAGCAATATCTACTAATTGCCTGGTTAATGCATCCAGAGAGGAAAGTTGAGCGATATAGGCACTATAATTTTTATTCAGCTCACGTATTGTGCTGCGATACTGGTCAACAGTTTTTCTGGAAATATCGATGATTTTTTGATCATTTAATGTTTTGTCCGATAAGCTTGTCGTTTTGAGTAATGTATCAATAAAATTTGTGCCAGTGCCAATTTTGCGTAGAGTTTCATCCAGTGTTAACTGTTTCAATACCGTTACACTCATTTCTGATTGAAGAGAAATAACTTCTTCGGTCAAATTTGAAACTGGTGGTATGAGTGTACGTCTGTTTTGTAATAAATTTGAGACTTGCTGGTTATTTCCGGCTATTTTGATTATTTGTCGTATCCGTTCCTGATCAGCTCTTATTTCATCCAGTTGTCTTTTTACAGCATCCAGGCGTTGAGACTTGATACTTGATTCTGCTTGTAGATTATTCTGTTCTTGCAGTAATTTATTGATTGTTTCCTGTAGTGTCTTGATTTGATCAGGTAAATCATTTGAACTCTGGTCATCAATTTTATTAACTGTCTTTAAATCTTCTCCAGCCTTAACCCGCAGCAAGACATGTAACTGATCCATATTCTTCTGTAATAAAGAAATTTGTGCTGCATATTGATCCCGTTGAACTGTTGATAGTTCTGTTAAAACACCTAGATTATCTATTTTAAACCGAAGCAAATTATGTTTTGCCATTAACATTTGTATTTGAGCTGCGTTCAGTAAACGGTCGGCCACAATAACCTCGGAAGTTGCCGAACGAAGTTTATCCATTTTTTTATTAATATTAGCAATTTCAGCACCTCCGTTTTTACTTAAACTAATGTAAGAGGCTAGCAGTTTTTCCTGAGTATCCTGATTGTTTCGGCTGGTTTCCAGTTCCATTCGTAATTTTTCAAGTAATGATTTCAGCTCATCTGAATTGTAGTGAGTTAATTTTTTTTCATCCAGTGGCTCAATTTTCAGGCCCTCTTTCTGTAGTTTTTTTATTTGCCCCGCAGCCTGTTTAACCTCATCCTGAATGTTTTGTAACGATAGTTTCAATTGATCTGTTTGCTGTAGCAAATTAACAGCTTCATCCAGTTTTGCCTGAAGTTCCTGCCGCTGTTGGTCGCTTAAGCTAAGTGAGGAGGATATGATGGAGCGTTCTGCTTCAATTTTACTTAAGCTGATATCCTCCGCTGAAACAGAAATCACTGAATCAGTCCATGCAGCCGTACTGAAAGCAAGGCTAAGGATTATGAAAAAATAATAGAGCAGGTTTTTCATTATCTTTGCTTTATCAGAGTGTTTGTCATTGAAATTCCTTTGGGTATTGCGTAAACGCTATTAATTCAGCATATTTTACAACTAGATATTCATAGAATGCCATCTATCTTATACGGATAAGAAAATTATAATCTGAATGATTATTTTTAAATACAGTAGCTCAGTTGAATTTTCCTGGTTGATATTGTCACAATGTAGCTTCGATGATAATGTGGTAAAGCAAATTATAAAATTGACTGGAATAACTTTCTCATGAAAAACGGTAATAAGTGATAATTTAATATTGAGACAGGTCTTTTAGTTGGCCTGTTAATCATTGATAAATATGAGGTAGATCTCCTGAAAATATGAATACTCTCCTGAATAACAAGACAGCAATAACTGAAATGGCTTTAAGAGCAATAGCTCATATGCCAACAACCAGTCTGCCTGTTTTGATGAATAATGACTTTGTGCAAAGCTTAACCGATGCCGATTTTATGCGTATCGCCATACTTCTGGCTGAAAAGAGTTATGATGAAGGGGGCTGTCCAATAGGCGCTGTTATTATTCATAACTCCAGCCGGCAAATTGTTGGAAAAGGGCATAATACTCTGGTTCAGGAAGATCACCCCTATAATCATGGTGAAACTTCGGCTATTCGGGATGCCGGCCGGATAGACTTTAGTGAGACAACACTTTTTACCAGTTTAAGCCCCTGTGATATTTGTGCGACATTAATCTATATGAGAGGGTTTAGTCGCGTAGTTGTAGGAGATATAACAAGTGCCTGTGGTAATGAAACATTATTGCAGGAAAAAGGTATTCAGGTTGATGTTCTGGAAGACAGCAGAGGTATAGAACTTTACGCCAGATATCGTGTAGAAAATCCTGATCTGGATGTGGAGGACTGGAAAGGCTTATGCGCTGTGCAAAAAAAGCATGAAACCTGACAATAAGCAGCTCAGTCATGTTTCAACTGATTTTTTAAAGATTATCGTCAGCAGTTTCAATTCTTAATAATGATCGATTGAGCCTGTCCATATAAGTGATTTCCAGATCACCTGTTTAAGAAATCACAAAGCCTCTGGATCTAACCCAGGGCAATATGCTATTACCAAAATTAACCCGTTCGGTAGAAACTGCATCAATATCTTTTAATAGTGAAGCAATATTGCCACTTACCATGGTTTCACTGATTGGATACTGGATTTTGCCATTTTCTATATAATAACTATTTTTAGCTACGCCGGAAAAATCACCTTTATCATTTGGGTTGCCTCCAGAAAAACGACCAAGTAAAACACCTTTTTGAACACCAGCTATTATTTCTTCAAGGCTGTTATCTCCAGATTCCATGATCATACAGTTACCATCATTATCTGACATCGCCAGGCCTGTCTTATTTGATCCATACTGACCCAGTAAATAACTCTTCAATTCACCTTTATCGATTAATGTCATATCTTTGGCGATAATGCCATCGCTGGTTAAAGGATATGATTCTGCCAGTTTACCGGAAACCGGTTTGCAATGAATGCTGACTAATGGTGAAGCTACGGCTGTATTGATTTTGCCATCGTAAATAGATGACCCTGCTATCATTTGTACATCTGAAATATTGCTGCAGAGGAAGTTGATGAACTCATCAAAAGCATGGGGCGTAATGATCAGGTCTCCTTTAAATTTTTCAGGTATCTGTCGGGTACGAACCTGTTCTGTTGATTGTTTTAATAATTCTGCAAGATATCCCTCATCTTTTAATTCTTTATCAAGAGTCGTGCTGCTAAAGCCAGTATAATTAAATGAAGATGTATCATTACCTTCTTTTGACGTAAACATGACCGATGCACTATACATACCCTGTTGGACAAAAAAATCCAGTCCATTGCTATTCACTATCCGGGTTTTATTCATTGTAAAATCAATAACGGCATCTTCAAGAATGGTAGTGGGATGATTGACTTTGCTGTAACTGATAAATGCGGCCAGTCTGTCATACATTAATTCAGCATTGACTTCAGTTGCACCGAGTATAAATTGATTCGCCTGTTGAAAGGGGGCAATGTCATAAGCACTATCCTGAGGAGATGCTTCGGCCATTTCTGACAGGTCATGAATAGCTTCTTCAATCGATGCTGCATTTAGTGAGTTGAGGCTTAAACTGGCTTTTTTATTATCCCGAATACCTGTAATATTCAATGTTGTGTTAAAACCTGTCCTCAATAAATTGATATCATTGTGCTGCTGATTGAGTTCATGTTTTTCGCTTTCATTGAATTGTAGCTGAACTTTGTCAAAACCAGCTGCTTTCATTTTTTCCAGTGTTTTACTCAATAGTCTTTTGGGTTCCATGATTACTGCCCTCCAATGTTAATTTTACATTTCATATCCGGGCCACCCATACTCACCGGTATCATTTGTTTTTTTCCACAATAGCCACCGCAATTCCATTCCATTTTTTCTGATAGCATATCCACAGTTTTAAGCATATCGAAAGCAACACCTGAAATAGTTGTGTCCTGTATACAACGACCCAGTTCTCCATTTTTAATTTCATATCCCAGGGTTACTGAAAACATAAATTCAGATGTTGAGTCAGCCTGGCCATTGCTGGTTTTCATTAAATAATAGCCATCTTCTATGCTGGAAATCATATCTTCCAGGCGATCTGTTCCCGGCAATATCGCGGTATTTCTCATGCGAATAAGAGGTTCATCTGAAAAGGTAAAAGCACGCGCATTACCGGTTAGTGGCTTATCGTAATAGGCAGCAGATTCTCTATTATGCATAAAGCCCTTTAATACCCCCTGTTCTATCAGAATGGCATCTTTTGCTTCAACTCCCTCATCATCAATATGGACTGGAATAGAAAGTAATTCACCATTCCTGCTGTGAGCATAGTCAATCATGCTGATGATCGGACTGGCTACCTGCTGACCCAGTAAATCACCAGCGATAGAGCCCCCGCGAACTAAATCAGCTTCAGTAGTATGCCCCACAGCTTCATGTGATAGCATTCCGGATAATTCACCACTCATGACGACATCTTTAATCCCGGCCTGTGCATGCACCGCTTCTTTTTTGTGCATGAGATGTTCGGCTAAGGAATCTATGCTGTCATTAAATTTTGAAGGATCTTCAAAATTATCTTCAAACTGACCGAAATCTGAAATGGTTTCCATGAGATCAACAGGCTCACCTCTGGAATTTATATCGGTTAGTGATATATACAACATGGTGCGCGGTATCATCGTATAACCTTCAGCTCCTTCATTACTGCTTAATAATTTTTCCATATCTTCGGTACCAAGAAATAATCGTCTAGACTTTAACTTTGGATAGTTATCTACAATATAAGCATCAATAGATCTAAGAAAATCAATTCTCTGTTTTGGCGGCAGAATAGCTTTAGTCGTACTGTAGTCATATTCTGCACTAAACACGGCATCAGGCAGGCTCAAAATATGTCCCGCTGCACGATTCCCTAATAAGGTGGCGTTATCTTTTGCTGACTTAATGACTCTTTTTATAGCTGAGTCGTCAGCTTCAGGGTAAGAGGCAAATCCCCAGCATCCCTGATAAAAGGCACGTGCCGAAATACCTTTCTTAGCCGATTTATTATTGGATATTAAATCGCCATTAAGCAAGGTAATGGTCGTATTTCTATTTTCCTGTAAGCGGAGTTCGACATAGCCATTTGCATTGCGCAGATGTTCAGAAAGTATTTGCCTTTTCATCTTTTTCTCCGTGAAAATTATTGCCTGATAAAAATTCGATGCAGTATATCGTACTCCGCACTGAAATTCGTCAGTACAATTTATATTGTTTTTTATCTTAATTTAAAAAATATGCCTGAATTAGGCATGTTATTCAAATGCCTCAGCTTATCATTCTGTTGATTTACTTCAGGTTATTTATCGACTCGATTATAATAAGGGCTTTTTATAATTGAGATAATGGCTATGATCCAATCAGGATTTACTCGAGCCTATTATTTCCAGATGGACACTTTAAATGACTAAATACCTTTTACTACTTTTAATCATTATCTCATCCAGCATTTATGCTGAGCCTCGCGTGAGACCAGATAGCTGGGCTAAACCTGTGATAGGAATAGCACTTGATAATATGTATCAGGTTGACAGGGATGTATACCGCTCGGAGCAGCCCGACGATGATAATGTGAAGAACCTCATGGCACTTGGTATAAAGGAAGTTCTCAATTTAAGGGAATATCATAGTGATAAAGATGATATTGGTAATGAAAACTTTGTATTACACCGGATAAAAATGCGCACGGGTAATATTACGGAAGATCAGATCATTGAAGCAATGCAGATTATTCAAAACAGGAAAGGTCCCATATTAATACACTGCTGGCATGGATCTGATAGAACTGGTGTGACCACGGCGGCCTATCGAATCATTTTCAATCACTGGACAAAAGCGCAGGCCATAGATGAATTGAAAAATGGTGGTTATGGGTATCATGGCAGGGTATACCCTGAGCTTCTTAGTCTGGTTGAAAATCTTGATGTTGATAAGATAAGGCAGGCTTTATCGAAAGCAAACTAATTATCCGGGTATATTTTTCAGCAGCATCAATTCAGAGCGCCTGAAATTCATACTTGTATGTCAGGGTGAAACTATTATAGGATGCGGTTGAATTTGCAATTGTAATGAATACATGGAGTTTTGTGTGATCAATATCTATGCCAATCCTTTGGTAACCCCTGAAAATATTTTCTCTGGTCAGTTTAACGGTATTTCAAATAAGCTGAGCATCGCTGTAAACTTAACCAATAGAGATTCTATCCTTGCTGGATACTAATTACCGGGCGGAAATACCCGGAGGCATAGAGCTTGAAGCGCAACTGGTCGGTCCAATCCCCCGTTTTGTAGCTTTTTTAGCTGATTTAGCTATTCGAAGTATCGCTCTCTTTGTTCTATCACTGGTTACGATTCCTTTTGGTGAAGCTGGAGCCGGCTTCTGGTTTATCACTTTATTTCTGATTGAGTGGTTTTACCCCGTCCTGTTTGAAGTATTCCGGCGTGGTCAGACACCGGGCAAAAAAATGATGGGGATTAGTGTGGTACATGATGATTTAACACCTATCACCTTTGGTACTTCAATGTTACGCAATCTGTTACGTACTGTTGATATTCTGCCATTCTTTTATCTGACCGGCCTGGTCAGCATGGTTTTTAATGGACGTTTTCAACGTCTGGGTGATATGGCTGCCGGTACTCTGGTAATCAGTGTTAAAGAAACAGCAAGACCTTCCATTATTAATGATATCCGGCCATTAGCTCCACCGACTGTACTACAGCGCAATGAACAAACGGCAATTGTTGATTTTTTACACAGAAGTCAGTACCTGTCAGCTCCACGTCAACTGGAACTAGCTTCTATTCTGGATGGTATAACGCATAATAAGGATGACGATAAGGTATCTCAATTACACCGTATCGGTGCCTGGTTTCTGGGTATAAAATGAAACAGCAATCTTTTGAAAAACAACACCAGGCTAGCTGGGATGCCATAGAAAAATTACTGGATAATTCTTCCAGTGAGCAAAATAGTATACAGCTTTCCGAGCACTATATGCAGTTGTGTCAGCATTTGTCACTTGCCAAACAACGTATGTATGACACGGCATTAATTGAGCGTTTGAATAAGCTGGTGTTGCGTTTATATCGTGAACTTTATCGTTACCAGAAAGGCGGAAGGCTGAATCTTTTTTCTTTTTTAATGTACCGCTTTCCCCTTTCCATTTATCAGCACCGGTTTTATATTTTAGTTTCATTTCTGGTGTTTGTGTTACCGGGCATAATTGCCGGCTTATGGATTTATCTGGATGATCTGGCAGTGTATAGCGTAATGGATGCTACAGATGTTCGACATTTAGAAGAAATGTATGATTCTTCTGCCGGCAAGCTGGGTCGGGAACGTGAATCCGATACTGATATTTATATGTTTGGCTACTATATCATGAATAATATCGGTATAGCTTTTCGCTGTTTTGCAGGAGGTTTAGCAGCCGGAGTAGGGACTTTATTAGTGTTATTTTATAATGGATTGCAAATAGGCGCTGTGGCTGGCCATTTGACTAGAATGGATTTTATCGATACTTTTTATCCCTTTGTCGTTGGTCATGGTGCATTTGAATTAACTGCCATCGTATTTAGTGGCGCTGCAGGTTTCAGGCTGGGATATTCTATTATCAATCCCGGCTCATTATCTCGATTAAATGCCTTACACAAGGCTGGACTCGAGGTTATTCCCTTATTGTATGGCACCATTTTAATGTTAGTTATTGCCGCTTTTCTGGAAGCATTCTGGTCTTCAAGCACTGTTATTCCGGTACATGTTAAATATACGGTAGGTGGAATTTTCTGGTTGCTGGTTATTCTCTACTCCTTCTCTGGTAAGCGTTTTGGATCTCGATAAATTACAGATTGGGGCGAATGTAAGATCAGGTTGGCAAGCGCTGGACCTCGGGTTTCTTATGGCTCGTGCCTGGTGGTTTAAGCTATTTTTATGTGGCGTTTTACCCGCTGTAACGCTATTTATCCCTCTGTTGATATTATTTTATGATAAGCCTTTTATAGCGCTTTTTATTATCTGGTGGTTAAAACCTTTTTGGGAAAGGTTGCCACTGTATTTCGGTAGTCGAATAATCTTTGGTGAACAAATTGCGGTTTATGATGTAATAGGCAAAATTCGGGAAATCTATAGTAAAGATTTTTTTGCCTGGCTTTTATGGCGCAGGTTTGCATTGCAGCGAGCTTTAAGTGCGCCAGTTTCTGTGCTTGAAGGGCTTAAGGGGAAATCACGAACAGATCGTCTTAATATTTTAATTAGGAAAAACATTGATATTGCATTTAGTAATCAATTGATCTGTTTTTTCTTTGAATTAATTATTTGCTTTGGTTTAGGTACAACGCTGGTGTTTTTTGTACCTGATAAATTCACTTATTTACTTTATGACTCATTTGGGCAGCTAACTTTAATCGGGAAATGGATTTATTCCATTCTGGCGTTTGCAGCGATGTTTGTTGTTATGCCTTTTTACACAATGGCTGGTTTTGCACTTTATCTGAATCGTCGTATTGAACTTGAAGCCTGGGATATTGAAATTGCTTTTCGAAATCTGGTGGTTCGTAAGCAGGGATCAAGCGCTAGTTTAAATACTTTTCTGGTGTCAGCTCTACTGGTCACTTTACTGCTTACCGTGGTTCCTTCAAGCAGTTATGCTCAAATGGATTATGACCGGCAAACCGCCAGCCAGTCTATTAAGGAAATTTTGAAGGGAGAAGATTTTGGTCACGAGGAAACAGTGCAGAACTGGCGGTTTAAAAATGTAGTTGAAGAAAATAAGGATAAAATTCCTGACTGGTTGATTGATCTCGTTGAATGGCTATCAACACAGCTTAAATCCTCCGATATAAACAAAGCCGAAGATGCACTGATTTCAACCGCTGGCTGGATAAAAATGTTGCTTATTTTAGCTTTTATTGGACTGGTTATATATTTACTGTATCACTATCGAGGGCCACTAAAAAAATTGAAACTGACTAAAAAGGATATAAGCAAACCGGAGATTATGTTTGGCCTTGATGTGACTCCTGAAAGTTTGCCAGATGATGTTCCTGCTCAGGTTTTACAGTTATGGAATAAATCTCAACATCGAGAATCCCTGGGTCTTTTGTATCGGGCTGCTCTATCACATATGATTGAACAATATGAATTAACCTTCAAGCCCAGTCATACCGAAGCAGAATGTGCTGCACTGGTTAGAGATCAGGGAGTGCATTCCTTAAGTCAGTACTTTGAGAAAATTACTTTCGCATGGTGTTACCTGGCTTATGGACATAGCATACCGGAGACACAGTTAATCGAAGAGATGTGTGAAAACTGGCCAAAGGAGATGATCAGTGAAATCGATTAACTGGTTAGTCATATTGTTGCTGACTGCAGGAGCGTTATTGCTATGGTATCTTTATTCCAATATTGAATTTTATGAGGAAACCAGGAAAACAGCATGGTCATCTAAAGCTTTGACTAACCCTAATCTTGCTGCACAGTATTTTCTGGAAAAAGGTGGTATTCAGGTTAAACAGTCTGCCAGTCTGGTTACACTGGATCAACTGGAAGGTGTTAATACTGTCATAATTTCAAATGTAAATCAGGTGGTTAATCCCCGACAACTGGAAAAGGTGCTGGAGTGGCTGAAACAGGGAGGAAATATGATTGTTTCAGCAGGATATGTGTCAGCAGAAACTGACCTGTTACTGGATCGCTTTGATGTAGGTGTGGAGTGGTATGAGGAAGATATAGCCAATGAAGATAGCTCTGATAGTACCGATGAGAATAGTGATGAGAATACAGATATAGACAGTAAAGAAAAGTCTTTAAGCGATATTATGCGAGAATATAATAAAAATATTGATGAGGGTAAGACAGCGGATGAAATTGAACAGTCTAAAGAAGATGAAATTTTGACCGAGGTTAATTTTGGGGAGAAAGTGGGTGTTCTTAAAATAAATTTTGACCCACAGGTTATTTTGACCCACCCAGCAATTGATAGTGATACGCGAGATGAAAGCCGGCCAATACCTTTTAGCTGGAGTTCATCGAAAAATGGTGTTCACCTTTTACAGTTTGATGTCGGTAAAGGATTGTTAACAATCATGTCAGATTCCTCAATATGGGAATCCAGGGAAATACAAAAGTTTGATCATGCTTTTTTACTGTGGATGTTGATTTCAACTGATGGTGATGTTGCTTTTTTTAATTCAGTCGAAAGACAAAGCCTGTGGTCAATGGCTGTAGATTCAGCTAGTGAATTACTGATTGCATTAACGTTGCTGGTGTTTTTCTTACTATGGCACCTAAGTCATCGATTTGGCCGGATAGAAGTTAATTATCATACTGGTTCGCGATCAATGGGTGATCACTTTTCTGCGACAGCTAATTACTTATGGCATCGTAAAGCGACTTCTCATTTATTAGCGCCGCTGCGCAATAGGGTTTTACGGCAGGCCGGTTTTGCTTTTCCCGCTATTAATCGCGCCAGTGAAACTGAGCAGAAATTACAGCTTATTAGTGAATACTGCAATATTGATTTTAAAGCTGTTGAAACTGCATTTAATTCAACACAGCATAATGAAATAACATTCGTACAGTCAGTACGACTATTAAAACAAATTGAGAAACAATTATGAATGATACCGCTACTTCTCAGGAAAAAATCTCAGCCTCACTGGATGCACTTAAGAAGCATGTAAACCAGCGCTTAATCGGTCAGTCTGAAGTTGTCAACCAGGTGTTGACTGCCATGCTAGCTGGTGGTCATGTGCTGATTGAGGGTGTTCCCGGGCTGGGTAAAACCCTGTTAGTACAGGCATTATCCTCAGGAATTGGTGCTAATTTTAAGCGTATTCAGTTTACCCCGGATCTGATGCCGGGCGATGTCACTGGACATGTTATGTTTGATATGGCCAAAAGTAAGTTTGTGCTTAAACGCGGACCGATTTTTACCAATCTATTACTGGCGGATGAAATAAACAGGGCACCGGCAAAAACTCAGGCCGCTTTACTGGAAGTGATGCAGGAATATCAGGTTACTCTGGATGGTCAGTCTATGCCGATCGAACCCCCATTTATGGTTTTAGCAACTCAAAATCCGATTGAGCAGGAAGGTACTTATGCCTTACCTGAAGCTGAGCTTGATCGATTTATTCTGAAGGTGAAAATAGATTATCCTCAACTCGAAAATGAAGTGATACTGGCGACAAAATATGCTTCTCAATCTATTGGTAATACGGTTGTTAATACAGCCAGTTTAATTGATATAGTGGAAGCTCAGCAATATTGTAGCCAGATAGAAGTTGATCAAAGTGTAGCTGAATATGCTGTTAACCTGGTTCGTGAAACACGTTCTACAACGCTGTTACGTCATGGTGCCGGGCCGCGAGCAAGTATCGCCTTATTACGATGTGCCAAGGCTTTAGCGCTTATCCATGGCAATACTTTCGTTACTCCGGACGATGTGAAGTCTATTGCATTACCCGTGTTGAGACACCGTATAATACTTTCACCTGAAGTTGAAATTGATGGTTTAGATGCGGATGAAGTGTTACACAGTTTAATAGAAAAGGTTAATGCTCCACGTTCATGAGACCGACTCTTAATCTTATTAAGCTACTCCTGCTGTGGCTGCTTATTGGTCTGAGCAGTGTCATTGTGAATATACTACAGTTGCCTTTTGCATCTGAGCTACAGCTTATTTTCTGGGGCTATCTGATACTGTTGTTTCTTTTTGCGCTGGGAGATTACTTTTCAATTCGTGCCAGACCAGAGTTAAAAGTCGTTCGCAAGCTGGAGAAACATCTTGCGCTGGGGGTTAAGCAGGCAGTTGAATTACATCTGGTTAATCACACTGACAGGCGTCTTCAGTTTACCGTAACCGATAGTCCACCCGATCAGTTAAATACTGAAGGTTTACCGGTCAAGCTGATCATCAGAGCAGGCGAGTATGCGGATGTACGCTATTTTGTAACTGCGATCAGGCGGGGACCAGCTAACTTTGCTCAGGTTTGTTGTCGGATTTACTCACAGATGAAACTCTGGGAAAAGAATTTCTATTATGCAAAGGAACAGCAAAGCAGGGTTTATCCTAATTACAAACCTTTGTTCCGCTCATCGGTTATTAATAGTGAGCAGTTTTACTCTGATCTTGGCGTTCATTTACGGCAGCGGCGTGGTGAAGGCACTGATTTTCGACAGTTAAGAGATTTTCGTGAAGGGGATTCTCTGCGACAGATTGACTGGCGGGCAAGTGCCAGATTTCATCGTCCAATCTCGCGTGAATATCAGGAGGAAAAAGATCAGCAAATCATATTTATGCTGGATTGTGGTCGACGTATGCGTGCCAGAGAAGGCGACATTAGTCACTTTGACCATGCTCTGAATGCCTTACTGCTATCTGCCTTTATTGCTTTACGTCAGGGAGATGGGGTGGGCCTGTTAACTTTTGCCGGCCAAACCCGATGGATTCCTCCTGTTAAAGGCAGGGTTCAAATTGCTCAATTACTGGAGCAAATCTATGATCTTGATAGCTCAATAGAAACCAGCGATTTTATTGATGTCAGTCAACAATTAATAAGTAGACATAGTAAAAGGTCACTGGTGATATTGATTTCTTCACTGGAACCGGAAGATAAAGATGATTTAACCCAGGCTGTCAGATTGCTGTCACGCCATCATCTGGTCATAGTCGCGAGTATGAGACAGCAGGTGGTACGTGATGCACAGGAAATGGAAGTGTTATCTTTAAGTGATGCACTAAGCTTCTGTGGTGCTGCAAATCATGAGCAAAAACAGGCAGCTATGCTAACCGGCCTAAGATCTGATAATGTTATTGTGGTTGATACTTTACCTTCGACTATGCATTCAGCTTTAGTGACTGAATATATGGCACTTAAACGCAGTGGAATTTTTTAAGCAAAATTAACTTTCTTTTGCTATCTTTAGGCTGTTAATAATTAAATTTTCAATTAAAAAATGGAATCAAATATGACTGATCAAAACCCCTATACTACCCCTGATGCCTCTTTGGCTGTTGAAGCGGATGAAACTTATCAACCTTCAGTTTTTAGCTTTAGTGGAAGAATCGGACGGCTACGTTATCTTGCTTATATTACCGGTGTTTATTTAGTAGTAGCAGCCATTGTTTTTCCGATCATGGCTATCTTTGGAGGAACCACAGGTCCAACTGGTGCGCCTGACATTCCTGCTATAGCCTGGGCTATTTTGAGTATCGTTTATATTGCTGTTCTCGTATTAGTCTTAACTTTTGGTAAGCGGAGAATGAATGATTTAAACCGTACCGGATGGTGGATGCTATTATTTTTCGTTCCAGTTGTCGGTATGTTACTTGCGTTATACATGCTTTTTGGCTCGGGTACCGCTGGTGTTAATGACTATGGTCCTGCTCCGGTTGAAAATCCTTTAGGAGTGAAAATATTGGGACTTTTGATGCCTGCTATAGCGATAATCGGAATTGTGGCAGCCATTGCCATACCTGCTTTCGTTGGGATACGCTAACAATATCCTGAATAGTTCTCTGGTGTCGGAATCAGTCCTGTCGCTGAGTTTAACCTGGAAGTCACAGTTGGACGAATCCAGGTTTAATATTCAGACTTAATTATTTAATAAGACTGACTCCGGCACCTCATTAGCTGATAGCCCATTTTTTATGCACGGCAGAATATGTATATTATTGTGCAGCCTGCCACTCACGAAGCTCTCGTGAAGCTTCAAAAAATAACAGACCAATAAATAAATCAATTAAAAATCCTAGTGGGATGGCGAAAAAAAATAACACGACAGACATTAGAAAAATACCTAAAATCAAATTCATCCATGAGATAGCTTTCAGGTAACGAAAGTTATCGGCTATGCTTAACCCTAGAAAAATCAGTTGGATCATGAAAGTCTACGTAACACCTTAATGCACCTGATAAAATCAAAAACACACTCTTCACCAATCAGGTGACTACGGTGTTTTTGATTTGACCAGGCACATCAATCTGTCACGCATCTTTTTCACGCTCAACTGATTTTTC
>JBNKKI010000115.1:0-25276 GCA_050291745.1 Gammaproteobacteria bacterium
GATCCTGAAAAACCAGAAAATCCGATAATAAAACTTAACTTGACGTGTGAGCTGACCGATGATCAGGAAAAAAAGGAGAGATTGGAGTTTGTTTTGGGAGACAGGATCATATACGGGTTATGCCGTTGGGATCAAAACGATGAAACTCGAAAAATCAGTTCAGCGTGATAAAGATGCGTAACAGATAGATGTGCCTGGTCTAAGCCAGGGATGGCTGTAGGTAGAGCAATGCAGGAGCAATTGCCGAGAAATAAAAAATACCGTTATCAGCTGATTGTTGATGAGCGTGTTTTTGACTTTATCAGCTGCTTTAAGGTGTTATGTAGACTTTCGTGATTAACTGATTTTTCCAGGTTGAAGCAAATGAGGCAGGGATCAATCTGTTTCTCTGGGAGTTTTCACACAGCCTGTCAACACCTGTTAACAGGCCCTACTGTTTTTTTAAATCCTCTGCTTTTTTTCCGCCACAGCCATTGTGCAGTTTCCACATTTCTTCATGACCTATAGCAATAGCCCACTTTGGTGCCTGACATTTGGTATCTGCTACTTTTTTTTCTGACTCAGATGCAGAGGTAACCTTTTTATCGTCGGCCATTGACTGCAGGCTAAAACTGAGCGCTGATAAAATAAAAAATAGAGCGAGTATGTTCTTCATAATTGTTCTCAATAAGTAATAAGAAGCTATTCCCCAAAAATCATGAACCTGATAGTCGATCCAAAGGTTAGGTAAAACAAAGCGAGCATGGATAAACTAAAGATCAACTTTTGTAACAGATTTAATTTCTGTATTTCCTCTCTGTCTTTTGACAGGTCACAGGATTCTCCGGGGCAATATTTTGCGCGTTGTTGATGGAAGAGATTGTAAACCTTACAGCCAACGCATATACCAAATACAGCCTCAAAGAATAGTAATCCTAAACATAATGCACAAGTCAGTATATTAATGGGGCCGCGAATATTATTTAAAACTACCAGATAGAACATCACTGCTGCCAGGAAAAATCCGAAACTCCAGGCCCATTTTTTTTGTGCAGCCCCGACATACTCTGGTGTTTGATTGTTAACCATCCAGCGACCTAAAACCATTGATGGAGCATATTTGGGATTTATAAAGATACGGATAAAAAAATCGACCAGAAAAACTGAAACCATCAGTTTGGTAGGCCCATTATTACCGGTTAAAAAGCCATTCATAAAAGCCATAAATGCAAATAAAAAAACGATTCCAGCTGCCGCCCTAACCTCTCTTTCGTTAAAAACTAATACCTCATAGCCCGGAACTGCTTCTCCGAAAATTAAAAATTTATTCATCGGGCTGTTATTCCCATTCCAGTTCTGTATAGACTCTTTGTGCATTCCTGCCAGCGAGTGAGTCATAACTGATAAGGGATGAAAAATCAGACTGGTTGATTGTTGATATATCTGCAATATCACCACCTTCGTCCATAAATTGAGTAACGGCCTGCCGGATAAATTTTAAATAATCATAGGTATCAGATTTGGCCTTATCCAGTGTCGTCACATGTCCATGCCCCGGCACCAGAATCTTTGGCTTAAATGCACTCATTGCCTCGTAAGATGCCACCCAGCCTTTGCTACTGGAATGATCAAGAATACCTAAAAGCCGTTCGGTAAAAACGATATCCCCGCTAAACATAACCTGTTGATCGGGCAGCCATACAAAGCTGTCACCCGCTGTATGGGCAGGACTATTATGATAGAGCTCAAATCTGGTGCCACCGACGACTAAATTCATTTCCTTATCAAAAGTTTCGTCAGCAAAAACTGCTTTGGTACCACTAACTCCTTTTAAGCCTACCAATTCATTGAGCATAAAAATCTGATCTTTTACCCGGGTTTTCTGGTCCTCAACTGCGCTAGAGCTGGCTATTATTTTTGCCCCCAGTTTTTTGAAGTAACCATTGCCTAACCAGCGATGATCCTGTCCACCCGTGTTGATAACATAGGTAAGCGGTTGATTGGTGACCTGTTTAATAACGTTGTGAATTTTTTCTGCTCCTTGAAAGGTAGCACCAGAATCAATTAGCACAACGCCCTGAGTAGTCACTACAAAACCAAAGGTCGCATTGTTGCCTAAATTGCTGACTGTACGATTTTCCATACTGCCAACAATGGCATAGATATTCGGGCTTAGCTGCTGCAGGTTTAACTGTGCCTGAAGGCTGTCATCAGCTAATACTGAATTGAATAGAGGAATTAACAGCAGGCCTGTTATTATCTTTTTGAGCATTAATCTGCCTATTTAACGAGACGAAGTCACTTAGCGTAACAACAAGTCGAAAAATTGAGTATGATTAAGATCATACGGTTATTTTTGTTTAAGCTTAATAAAGCTGTCAGTTCGCTCAATATCTCCGTTTTTTTCCATTCGGGATATAACCCGATACAGCGTTTCACGGGTTAATCCAAGAATGTTGGCTAATTCTGAAATAGTCCCTTTAAGGTATAGCTCTCCCAATGGCTCAGCCTCTGTCATTAAATAATGCCTGAATCGTTCTTCGGCGGAATTAATATTTAAACGCTCAACATTACCTCGCTGGCGCCTTACTTCAGAAGACAGTATAGCGATCCAGGATAAGGAAAAGTCATTATTGTGGTGCAGTAAGTTCAGCATCTTCGCTGAATTTATTACCCGCACCTGCGTCTCCTTAACGCATTCAGCAGTACAGTGATAATGACTGCTGTTCAGGCTGGCCTCGGCGAAATAGTCATTCTTATAAGCCCTGTACAGCAATATTTTTTTACCGACCTGACTATAGCGATATAGATGAACCTCACCTGATTCAACCTTAAATATGGATTTTGCAGCTTTCCCCTGAACAAAAACTGATTCACCTTTGTTAAAGTTTCTCAATTCGCTAATACTTTCTATCAGGTCAAAATAAGACTTATCAATCATTTTATAATTGCCGGGCAATAGAAATGGGTGAGTCAAGGAGATGATCCATAGAGCTAGCTTCTTGCTTTTGTTATTCGGGTCGCGATAGCAACTAGTGGGTCATCGGGCCAGGTGTGTTTAGGGTAACGTCCTTACACACCAGCTTAACCAATGACCGGTAAGCTATTTACCGCTTCAGCTTTGCCCATGTCAAACTTCTTCGCTCACTGCACCGATTTAACCATTTATACAACAGAGACACAACATGGTACCGCCCCCTTTGTATGCTTAAGTTTATGGTCCTTTTTGCTAGAATGCTGTAAAAATTTTGGATAAAAGCGAAGATAATATTGACTTCAGTAAAATTGAACACAACGACCTGGAAACTGCGATTCTCATTGAATCAGTTGATATAATTGATTGCTTGGCCAATCGGTTTCCCCATGGTTGGGTTCGTAATTACCTAAAATAACTTCAAGAGATAAATAGAGTGGATGGTAAAGTAAAAATAACCGGTGAATGTTTCTGTGGAGCAATTAAATACCGGATAGAGAGTAAACTGTACGATGCCAGATCCTGTCATTGTTCTCGCTGTCGCAAAGCATTTAGTTCACAGGCATCTGCCTACGCACTGGTTGATCATGACAAATTCCACTGGATTTCAGGTCAGCATCTTCTGACCACCTATGCGACTGAACAGGATTATGGCCTTCAGTTTTGTAGTATCTGCGGTTCAACACTTTGTGGTATTTACAATGGTTCGGTTCATGGTGTTACACTGGGTTGTGTAAACGGTGACCCGGAAATTGAAATTGGAAAGCATATTTACGTAGGATCAAAAGCTAGCTGGGAAGTGATGCCGCAAGCTGTCGTCCAGTATGACGAGGGCGATGATAGTAACAACAATTAATAATTGGGATAAAGATGGATAAATATCTAGCCGCAGCAATTGCGAGAGATGTATCAATAAAAAACCACAGCTTTGGAATGAAGATTTTGGAGAATAGACAAGCCATCTACTAAACTCAGAGGCTGAAAATGCTGGAAGGCGTCGTATCTCTTTTTCCAGCCTACCATTCAACCAGGAAAAATCAGTTGAATCATGAAAGTCTACGTAACATCTTAATGCATCTGTTACGCATCTTTTTCACGCTCAACTGATTTTTCCAGGTTCAAGGATACGAGTTGCTTAAATATGTATCATTCGGGTCGGGTCAGGTCATGACCTACTTTAATATTAGAGTAAGCTGTGATCTCGTATTTTTGTATATTTTTAACAACATAGGAATTAGTTATGCTGGAATCATGTAAGCAAGCATTAAGTAAAAAGGCAGAGTTAATTTTAGAGGCTTTTCAGGCTCCAGCTGATGAATCAGCTTTACTTGAGTTAGAGCACTTGATTGGGGAAAAACTACCTGATGAGTTTAAGGCACTTTACTTGAGCCATGATGGTTTTGATGAAGAGCGCTTTGCAAATCTATTTTATGGGTATCCTTTTATATCCTTAAAAAAAATAATATCCACGATAAATGACATAGCAGGAGAAAATGATGCAAAGAAACTCCGGTTTTCTGATGAGGGGATAAAATCTACTTACACATTCGGAAGGAAAAGAATTCCTTTTGGTGATGACAATGGCACGTCTTTACTTTGTATTGACCTTGATCCCGATATTGGTGGTATTGTAGGTCAAGTTATTATGCTGGACTACGATATGAGTGTTGCTTTGCTGCTCAACAAATCCATTGTGGAAATGGTCTCACAGTTTGAAAACGACTTGTTAAATGACAAATACTCTCTTCAGGAAGATGCACTTGAAGATGGTGTTCACTGGCTAAAGCCTGTCCGAGAAATCGAACCAGGGAACTGGTTTAATTCTCCCAGATGGGAATATGTTAATGCAGCACTTAAGAGCTAATCATGAAGTCAAATTGATAGCTTTGCGACGCTCAGCTTTTAATAAATAGCATTAGCGGGCTTGTTCAAAACTATAATTTTCAACCTGGAAAAACCAATTGAACATGAAAAAGATGCGGATTCCAGGTTGAATGATTCACGGGATTTTTAACAGCAACGATAAATAACCAGTAGAAAAGCATAAACTTCCAAATCCATATATTGCTTCCCGAAAATCCAGATGTTTATCTGGCCTTACGTAAAGCTAACCTGATGTTGTTGTGCCAGGGATGAGAGAACCGGTGAGGTAAACATCATAGAAAAAGTAAACAGTGATTCCGATACTGGATACTATCACAAAAGCTCTGACATAATGTTGAGGCAGGCTACGTGACCAGCGTGCTGCTACAAACCCGCCAAGCAGAGTACCAATGAGTACGATACTACCCTGATACCAGACAATAACACCATCAAAAACAAACATGACTATTGCGATCAATGATACAGCAGTAGATACCAGTAATTTCAGACCATTCATGGTATTGATATCCTGATATCCAGCCAACGCCAGGTAGCTCAGGATAATAATTCCCAGTCCGGCGTTAAAAAAACCGCCATATATGCACACGCCCAATAACATCAGAAATAATAAAATATTTCCTATCAGTGATGCATGCTTATGGCTGGATGCGCTGCGCTTAAGAAAGCTATTCAATTGCGAGCCCCAGATAAATAGAACAGTGGCAAATAACAGTAGCCATGGAATAGCCTTGCGAAACTGGTCATCCGGGGTCTGTAGCAATAACCAGGCTCCTGCTATACCGCCTATCAGGCTGATAATGATAAAACGACCCAGCTCATGTTTATGTGCCATCAACTCTTTACGTAAGGCGTATGCACCACTCATATAACCGGAGCAGGATGAGAAAGTATTGGTGGCATTTGCACTAACAGGCGGGATGCCGACAAATATCAAAGCTGGAAAGGTAATGAAGCTGCCACCACCTGCAATTGAGTTTACTACCCCACCCAGAAAGCCTGCGACCAATAAAATAACGAATTCAAACAAATTTTATTCCTTATACAGAAAATATGATTGAGCAGACTAGCATTAATAAAGAGATGCTTATAGATACAGTTCAGGGACGATTCATATCAATCTGTCATGACTATCACTCAGAATAATTAGCCATGACAGTTTTTTTCAGGCTAATTAACTGTAGCATAATATCAGTATGATAAATTTAATCTGGGCATATTTTCATTAACTACCAGCCAGTATCTTTTCTGATGATGAAAATCTGCTTTAAGCTTTTCTACTCTGGCTTTTAAAAGTTCCAGATCATAGCCTTGCATCACCGAGATCTTTTTAGCTTCCATCCACTGTTTCCTGGCCAGAGCAAACTCATTGATTCGACCTAGCAAAGTTTCGTATTCTTTATGCAATCGGTTAATTAACTCTTCTGCTTGCGGCAATTGTTCAAGCTTACGTGATGTTCTATTCAGCAGCATCTGAGCGCGTGAAGCCTCGATACGCTCCAGCGGAGTGCGATATAAATTACTGGCCAGGCCCATCCAGGCCAGTGCACGAATCAACCACTTGGTTGGATCAAACTGCCACCAGCGTATGCCATTACGATAATCACGCTGAAAGCTGTGATGATAATTATGGTAGCCCTCACCCATGGTCAGTAGCGCAATCACCCCGTTATCTCTGGAAGTATTATGATCAGAATAAGGCTGGCTTCCCCACACATGCGCCAGAGAATTAATAAAAAAGGTCATATGGTGTGCAATAGCCAGACGTGCGGCGCCTACCAGCAGTAACATACCCAGCAGGTCACCATGCCAAAACCCCAGTGCAATCGGTATAGCGAAATTTACGCCCAATACCAGTGGCATATAATATTTATGCTGCCACATCACGATAGGATCTTTTTCCAGATCGCGACAATTGTCATAACGATCAAGACTTTCTTTGGTGTAGTGACGTAACATCCAGCCGATATGAGAGTACCAGAAGCCACGTTTAGCCGAATAAGGATCGTTTTCATTATCATCGACATATTTGTGATGCCTGCGATGATCGGCTGACCAGTGCAGGATACTGTTTTGCGTGGCAAAGGTACCGCCGATTGCCAGAATCAATCTGACTAACCAGTGTGCTTCATAAGCCCGATGCGACCACAGGCGGTGATAACCCGCCGTAATCGATATTTCGCAGAATGCGATACCCGCTATCATGGCGAAAACCTGCCAGCCATCGAATCCATGGATAACCGCATATAGCGGAACAACAACCAAAGTGATTAAGGCAGTGAAAGAAAAGACTGAAACGTTCAGCCAGATAAGGGCAGGTTTATGCATAGAAACTACTCAATATTTACGATTAGCTGCAGTTTACTCATAAATCAGGTATATGGGAAATATTGAACCTGGAGTCCGCAGTTGACCGCTCGCAATAGAGATTAAACCACTGTTTCATAAACCATTCCAGTTGATCTGTAAAATCCCGGAAAAATCAGTTAATCATGAAAGTCTACGTAACACCTTAATTCACCTGATAAAATCAAAACCAGGTTCAGACATAAGCAGATAGACTGCCTATGTCTGCCTGGGTCGAGCTGCGCTAATAATCTCTCACACAGCGATAATCAGTTTCATGACTATCCTCCAGGCCTTCTGCGAGGGGGCCCTGCGGTCTGACAGCAATATGCGAAACCGAATCCACAGCTACCGATGTCCACAGATAAAGATTGTTGGCCTGGGTATTGTAGTACTGGAAAATAGTGTCTTCCTGCGGGGTATAGATACCCTCACGTGACAGCTCTACATTTGTTGGCAGACGCCAGTCATCAAAACCACCCCAGGTAGAGTTCGAGCAAGCGCTATCAGCGGTACTCCAGTTACCCCAGTCGCTGGCATTCCAGCCATCATCCCATTGCAGCGCATGATCATGGTCCGTGACGATCTGCGAATATAGACTTCGTGTCATACCACTAAGTGCAACAGAATTGGACCCGGCAGGCAAAGTAGTTTTCATTAAAATACTATTTTGCGGGTACTGTATTGATTGCGAAACCTGGATATAACCGATCTGGAAGGTACCTTCAAACTTATGTATCACCCGACCATTGAGAAAGATGTTGCCATTCGTGTTAACAAAAATACCGGCACTCACAGCATAAGCATCCGTGCGCGTTTCTGTGGGCCAGCTTTTATGATTAATCATGTCACCATCGTCTTCGTTAAACGCGATCAGGTTGAGTGTATAACTGGGCGTATCAGCCAGGTTATAATCGTAGAATATCTCCTTTTCTGAACTCAGGAAGGTATATATGACCCCGTCTCGTTGCGCCAGAAACGCAGAGCTATTTGAGCCGTGAGTATAGGGTGCATTAGATTCTATCTGCTGTGACCATCTTACATACAGATCATCCGTATTCATGCAGGTCACCCGTTCTACTTCAATATTATTCACATCTTTGGATGTAGTCGCTACACAGACCGAATGATCGGTCAACACCATACTCTTGATATAAAAAGATAATGGCGCACTCACTTCGAGCAGTGTGCCACTACTATCATATTTAGCAACATCATCTCCATGCACCAGATAGATATTACCTGCCGCATCAATGCGCATGAAGTTATAGGGCTCCGATGTATTATCAATGAGCTCAACTGCTGAACTACTATCCATCAGTGTTTGTAGATTCGTACCATCCATATCCAGCGTATAAAGCACGGTATTGTCTGGTGAAGTTGAATCACCACTGGCAAAACCGACCTTCGATATCAGATACAGCTTGCTGTTATGAATCGTCATATCGTATGGCGCATCGGATAACGCTGAACCAAATTGACGTAACCATTGAATATTTCCATCCGTATCCAGACGGGTTACAAATATATCGGTTTCACCCAGCAATGCTTCACTACCCGCACCATCCATATCAATGGTCGTCAGGCCTGTGATATAAATTTGATCATTATCAATTTGCATCGAAACAACTTTGCTGAACAGCGAGCCATCACCATTAGCCAGCAGCTTGACCCATTTTTGCTCACCATTACGATCAAACTTGACCAGATATAAATCATAAAAACCATCACCACCACTATGCACATTACCTTCGAAATCTGCAGTAGTGAAATACAGCCTGTAACTATTACCCTGGCTATCAGCTACTGGAGCCATGCCCCCAGTATAAAAAATTTCACGCTTACGCTGGGTCCAGTCGATATCAATACAGTCACCGACGCTATTCAGGTATTCAAGCACCTGCGTGCCAATAGTCAGTTGAAAGCCATCGCTCGCACTCACACATCCCGGTATTTTCAATAGCAAGGAAAGGTTACCGCTATCATCAGTGCTTAGTGTTGATGACGACAACTCGCTCCAGCTAGATTCAAGAGTATATGCAGTTTTATAAACCTCATCGATATCATGAGTCAGGTTTTTAACCAGTAAACTGACATCCACATCAGCATAGCGACTGGGCACATTAAGTCGATTTGTTACCGTAGCAGATATGGTGGAAACCTGCCCTACAGCGAAAGCTGGGGATACCGATAGTGTACCTACACTGGGGGTACCGGAGTCCAGCATAAAATCTGCACTGGTATCAACATAGCCATTAGATGAAATACTGATATGCCAGTTGCCACCCTGTTTAACCATATTATTAGTTGCATTGATTTTCAGACGTAGCTGCCCTTCGCTCAGCTCGTAATCATCCGGGCTTGTGAGTACTGTTACCGAACCGCCACCATATTGCTCCCCGATAGTGATCTGATTCACTGCACTGCGCCAAGCAGCATTATCGGTAAACGCAAAGTCACAGAAATCATCATCGATGGAGCAGTTTGTTGCATAACCATTAATATACGGCGCATCGGCTGATTGCACATTAACCGTAGCCGTAAAGGTATCAGAGCCTGTTGCATTGGTTGCAGTGATCTCGATAGAGAAGCTATCGAGACTATCCACTATGCCACTCAAACGGCCACTAGCCGAATCGAAACTCGCCCAGTCGGGTTTATTAGTGATACTCCAGCTGGCAATCTCGCCGCCAGAATTCAGTGGAGTAAAATCAAAATCCCCACCCATAACAGGCTCGGCAATAGCTCCATCAGAAGACAGCACTGGTGCAAGCAATGCCTGTGTAGTAGAACGGAATTCAGCACTCACACCACCAATATTCAAGCTACTGACAACATCACTGGCATAGTCAGCGGAAGTCGTATGACGCACAGTCACAGTTTGCCCGTTATTAATGGTCGCAGGCAAGCTACTCCAGCTTCCGCCATCGATTTTAAACTCTCCATTCGACACTGTGATATCAGCCGCTATCGATATTCCGCTTACCGTGATGGTATTACTTTCCACCAACTGGTTGAGAGCTTGATCGGTCAGGGCAATAAAATTAAAACTGTCGGGTGTAGAATCATTAACCGTGGGGTCAGCCTTTGTATTCAAGGTAAAGCCAGCACTCACACCGCCGACTGTTAAGGTCGCTGTACTGGCTGTACTGTACTCGCTGGACGAGGTCAGGCGTAACTGGATTGTATCGCCATTAACAATATTACTCGCAGCCGCAGAAGTCCAGGCACCTCCATTACGCCGATACTCACCCTTATCCAGTGACAATGCTGCGTAGCCAGTCAGGCCGTACAATGTAACCGTATTAGATTCAGTCAGGGTATCCAGTTCGACATCGTTTTGTGTGCTAAAACTAAAGGCATTAGGGACACTATCAGGCGCTCGTACATCCAGCGTCAATATCATGTTATCGCTTTTTTCATAATCAGTAGCACGATTCTGGTAAGCCGTAATTTGCATCTGGTAAGTTCCCGCAGCACCCACAGGTGGTTGACCCGTACAATGCAAAAGCTTGCTACCATATCCAGTACTGGCTTGCTCTACACAACTTAACCACGAGGGTTTATTATCAAACGTCCATTCATCTACAAAACCATCATTAATCAAATAGCAGTAATCAACGCCTGAGCAATTAGTGGCTGAAGCGGAAGTACTACTATCAAATGTCATATTAATCATCTGATAGGTCTCGGGCGTTGCCAGTGCAATCGTTTGCATACTGTCGTTAAGTACCGGCGCTTCACGATCCAGAAACAGGGTAAATGATTTATGCGACACATTAATACCATCGCTAACGGTTACCGTCACCGTCTGCTTAAAGCTGGCATTTTCATAAGCAGGAACAATAGTGCCGGAGCAGTTATAGTCATCTCCATCCTGATTATTCACACAGCTTGCCGTATAGATGGGAACATGCTTATAGAATGGCGCTTTGATTTCAGTATCAAATGGATCATCCTGCGCAGTGACAGTAACTGTTAATTGATCGATACGCGTATCCCTGTCCGTCACTCTAAAACTAAAGGCTATGCCGGGAATATCATCACTGCCATCCATTTTGACTTCAGTATCAAAGATATCTCCAGAGATTTGTGGACCTTTATAAGCGGCACCACCATAAAGGTTAAACAATGACAGGTATCGCAAGCCATCCTCAATAGTCAAACCAAGCACCAGATCTCGATCATAATCAGCAAACTGAAACTGGTGGATGGGTTGACCACTCATATAGGTATTTGGCTCACCATTTAACGGCCTATTGGCCGACTGCAAAAAGCCGGAGCAGGACAGCTTATTATAAGCATCGGCACAATAATACAATCCTACCGGGTTGAAGTGCAGATCATTAAGCGGAGTCAGGTAAGATTCTCCCGTTTTTACAAAGGCATCGATATTCGGATCATGCCATAACTCAAACAAGGTTCTACCCGTTCTTATGACAGCTGAATTCTCAGTAGCAGAAACCGTTTGAACAGTTAACATATTGCTATCATTAAACAGAAAACTTCTGATCCCCATGTAAGTATTTAGCAGCTTTCCATTACCATACTCAATAGGTGCGTGGTAATAGTTAAAAGAGTCCATTAAGTCCATCTGGTACTGGTGTTCAGCATTAATGTGGTAAGACATGACATTTCTATCCACCACCTCAAACTGGCAGTTCATACTATCGCTAGTACAGCTCTGTTGAAGATCAATCAGAAAACTGGACATCCAGTCCATAACCGTTGAATCATCTGTAACAAACAGAAGCTTGTTGGTTAGCACAGCAATATTAGACTCATCAATAAATGCGGCATCGACAATAGTATCGGCTGTAGAACCGACCAGAGTGTTTTTATAGACCACATTATTACCGTCGATCTGGTAATACATGATGGATGGATGCGGAGCCAGAGTCCTGTCACTACCACGATAATTTTCATCGAGGTAAGGTAGTAACAAGCCACTTCTATCAGGCGATAAACGAGCGACCATCAGTGTGTACACAGGACTGCTCAATTCATCCACTACCTCGGTAGTACTTTCCAGTGTCATCACACCTTGATCCGTATAAGACACCACCATGATTTTTGCACCTGTATCAGCAGAAAATACAAACAGCAGGCGATTACCGCTTAGCAGTTTCACCATCGACAGTCGTTTAGCTTCAGGAGTGCTATGATAATCAACTATCCTGCCAATATTTTTTTGCGCAAATGTAGCCTGTTTAATCGGCAATAAATCACCCGTAAAACTATCTACATCATAGGTGAACAATTCCTTCAGCTCTGCGCTCTCGACATCATAGCTATATAATGTGCCATCAATGGGTATTCCGTTTTTATACACCAGTGCCTTGCCTGCAAAAACATCGTCAAGCTTTAAGCTTGTCGAAATCCCCTGTAATTCAATTCTATTCACCTCATTCATTTCCATCGAATAGGTGTCCTTACCGGCATTCACTTCAGCAACTTCTAAACCGGTATCAACCACCGGATAGGCGGTCGTTAAATCACCCAGAGTTATATTAATAGTCAGATTGACCAATGCTGCTGGCAGGCGATTCTGGTTGTGCGCGCGCTGCAATTGATAACTATCACTCAACGGGTTTTCCAGTGACAACTGGTTACTTGAGTTATAGATAGGGTAATCAGCTATTAACAGTTGATAATCGTTACCACTGACATGCTGCCACTTGAATTTAGCATCCTTATTAAAAATTTCTTCGAGCTTGATGGTTTGACTGAAGACACCAATCATATCGTCATCTTCTACACTGTTACCATCGTCTTCGATGACGCTCACTTCAATATAAAGCGCGGCTGCATTCGAACTAACCGTTGAATTGAAAATTGTTGTGTCAGGTGTTAGAACATCTCCATCTTCAACATGATTAAAACGAAGTCGATCCCATACACCATTAGAACCGGCAGAATAAGAAGTCTGTGTAAATAAAGCATGCGTATTTAATCCATAACGCTCTCTATCATCAATCAACCCCACAAATGGAGATATCTCAATTTCAGCACCATCAGAATTACTGGAAGATTCATAGTTAGAAATAATATGAATAGTGTCCAGTTTAACCGTCACCTTATCGACTGGTAAGGAACTGATACGTTCGAACTCGAGTTCTGCACGCGTTTTTTTACCGGAGCCTAATAAGTAATGCGCATTAGACTTTAATACATTATTGCCATTTTCTGCGCTACCCTCATTACTGAAGGTATCAATCAAACTGGCCAGATCAGAATACACGTCGGTACCCGTAGACAGGTTATTGATGTTTGAGTTTACCTTTAATCTTTCCCTGGCAGCATCTATATCCCCCTCCTGAATCAATCTGGCAATTTCAACAGCATCTGCTGCCATACTGACACTACCTGCTAAAGCTGCCGCTTCCCGGATAGTGGTTTCGAGGCTGGCATTATCAAATAATTGTTCAGCATCCAGGCTCAACAAATGGTCTGCATTGCGCGTAAAATTAATACCGGTAACTGATAACTGCGTGGCCGCACAGGCAATCTGAGCATAGTTTAGTTTTTGCCCATAGGTATCGACTTCATTATTCTTTTCAGGCTGACCTGATATAAAAAATGAATACGACCGTGCATTATGCAATCCATAAAAAGGATCATTAGATGAATAGCGATTGATGATTGCTCTGGCACTACCTAAAGGATCATCTTCGGCATCCATTTCTAACTCGTGTAAATCATCCGCCAACCCGATTGAGTCGCAAACCATTCCCAGGAAATTGCCCTGTGAAATGTTATAAACCTGTGTTGCCGCATAAGCCAGCACAGTCCAAAGTTCGGCGTCTTCATTGTATTCATCATCATCGCTGACTGTATAATCAATGGTTATCGGCAAGGTAGTTTCGTTTACGCGATCAACCGGTACGCCAAATACCGGACGATTGGTTTCGATGACAACAGGAGCCGGAAAAGCCGGCAAGGTTAAGCCAACAAATGAACAACCTTCTTCATTTGCTGCACAGGGTAAATATTCATTTGTTTTATAAGCCAGACCATCATAAGGAAATGTGCTCGTATCCGCCTGCACTGTACGGGTTTGCCAGTTTTGATACAGATCATAATAATTCGATAAAATATGCAGATAGTTTGCATTAGCGTAATGATCTCGTATGTGACGGGAATAATCATTCATCACCTTTTGAACCTTGAAGACTTCACTCGGATTCGCAATACCCCAGGGTTGATACCAGCCTTTTATACAGTAATCATAGCCATTAATAATGGTATGCGCCTCCTCTCCTGGAGCGCACTGATAAAACTGCGGATCACGCTGTGGATCATATCGGCTATTCGCTGTAGTAAAAATATGTAATTGATCCTGATATTCATCATAATATTCGTAACAACTTTCACCTACTTCAAATTCATGACCCGTCTTTTCTGAATTAACCCAGCAGTGCCATAGTGCAACTTTATCATTCATCTTATCGCCATTGGCGAGTAAATCATCTATATAATCAGGTACATTTAATTTTGGGGCCATAGTTGTATTTAGTGTAACACTGACTTCACCCTCATTAAAAACGCCATCATCTCCCTGAGTCTTAAGAGAAATATTTTTGACTACACCCAGCATAAATTCTCTGGTTTGAATTTGCTGACTATCAGCTGAAACCAGTGTCATAACCTTGAGCGAGCTATTTCCAGTACTGGCAGGCTTAGCAGTAATCGATGATATCTGGTTACTACCCACAGTCACTGATGAAGGAGGTAATAAGTCTATACGCCACACACCGCTTTCACGTGGTATCGCTGAGCTAAAACCGGTGGCTTGCTGATAACCCTCTATACCGGTTTGAGTCGCCACATAAAGGTTTCCTGATGGGGAGTGAATTAACAGATCAAAACCAGTGGCTCCAGAATCAGCTATACCGTGCTGCATTTCAAACAAGGTATTTATTTCGGTCAGAGTTGAATTGAAAGAAGCGAAGCTATAGGATTTTGCATTAAAAAAAGCATGCTCGTTGAGTAGTTCTACCTTTTCGGCATTTGAAAGATAGTTATCGCCATCATAGTAAACCTGTTGAGACAGACGTTCCGGTTTAATTAAATCAATCAGCTTTATTTCATAAGCTCTATCCGCACCAGCAAAAGTAAATGGCTGACAGATATCGGCCCGCCTGATGGGTAAATGGATATACCAGGTATCAACCACATCCTGATCGACCAGAACGGTATTATTACTATTGCTTAGACTGACGTGAGCTGTAGCAGTGCTAGATATCGCAAATAAGGCGATTCCAGATTCCGGCACCTTAACAACCGCATTACCATTTTCAGCGCTCACCAGGCTTGAATTAACCGATGCGCCCGCAGTTGCGATCTGCAATGGCAATTCCGCATGCATAATAAAACAGGAATCTGCTGCTGGTAATCCACTATCCAGCTCGGGTTGCCTGGAATAAAGTTCCTGATTAACTAATACTAACCCTCCTCTGGCTGCTGCCTTAGCAGCAGTACCCGTTCTATTCGCAGTGCTGTCATCGATCAGAATATTCTGGAACGAACCATTCAGTGATCCGAAGTTATCAACTATCTCTACTTCGTTAAAGGTAGCCTGTAAGGACTCAAATTCAGCCATATCCATGGCATCCTGGCCTCTTAATCTAAGTTTACGATTTAACTGCTGAAGCTTTTGCTGATTAAACAGATCTATTGCCTGATCACTTAATTGCTGCGGGAATAAAGTCTGATCAGGTAACTGCACCAGGTTCTTTACAGCCTGAGGGGTCATACGTAATTGTTTAAGTTTCTCAATAAGCGGTTTTTCTATTCCCTTCTCAACTAGCTTCTGATATTCAATATTTTTATTATTCTGTTTTAACAGCCTGACTATGGATTCAGCCTGCAACTGTGGATTTGCCTGAGTTAATTCAATACTAAAGGCCACTGCACCCTTTTCAGCTACTTTAGCTTTTAAAGAATCCAGTGAGTCTATTCCGGTATCAATAAGTACGCCATCCGAATCCTCTAACTGGACTGCCGAATCCAGCGGCTGAAGATCTTCAGGCTGTTTATCGGAACCTGAACCACCACATGACACTAATAGAAATACAATAACGCTTAAAAAAATTGATTGAACTGTATTTGATGCAACATTATTTGATCTGGAAAAAACCACGATTACGACCCTTGTAAAAAAACTTTACAGGATGCTAGCACTTGAAATCATGCTTAAAATGCCACACGTCACATTACCAAAATGAAATGAAGCAATTTTAAAGAAATTTCAGAAAAGCACATGTTTTCCACATATTTCACCCTGAAATCCGCAGTTGGACGAGTTGATTGTGCGTTTGAGGTAACGCGGAATAGCCAATTCCAGGGCGTTACAATGAAGAGATACACCGCCCCAAACCTGCAATTCAGTTCGTAGCGGGATGCACCGATTGGGTGATTATACACATCAATTGTAATCGTTTATAAAACAGTGGGTTAATCTCTATTGCGAGCGGTCAACTGCGGAATCCAGGGTAACAGATTGATGTGCTGGTCTAAGCCAGGGATGACTGTCGTTAGAGCAATACAGGAGTAATTGCCGAGAAATCTAAAACACCCTTGTCAGCTGATTGGCGATGAGACTGTTTTTGATTTTATCAGCTGCATGAAACTGTTACCTGGACTTTCATGATGAACTGATTTTTCGAGGATCAACCCGGTATAACAATACCGGGTTGATCATCAAATTGTTAACGCGCTAAATCGGTTAACAGTTCATCAGGATAAAGCTTTACATTTAACCCGATAATACAACACCGGTATCAAAACCAGTGTAAGTACTGTAGAGACAAAAATCCCGAAGATCAATGAAATGGCCAGGCCCTTGAATATAGGATCATCAACAATGAAAAATGCACCAAGCATTGCAGCCAGTCCAGTGAGTACAATGGGTTTGGCACGCACTGCTGCTGAGGTTATCACCGCCTCTGCAAACGATTCTCCGTGTGCCAGCTGTTCATTGATAAAATCAACCAGTAATATCGAATTTCGCACAATAATTCCGGCAAGAGCAATCATACCAATCATTGATGTCGCGGTGAATTTGGCATCCAGCAAGTCATGACCAGGCATAACACCAATAATTGTCAGGGGAATTGGTGCCATAATTACCAGTGGTACAATATAAGATTTAAACTGAGCAACCACTAACAGGTAAATCATCAATAAGCCTATTGAATAGGCAATCCCCATATCCCGGAAAGTTTCATAAGTAATTTTCCATTCACCATCCCATTTAATACTGAATTTATAAGGGTTATCCGGAGTACTAATAAAGAATTGCTCGATATCAGGAAACTTTTCCTGCAATTTGGAATAAATCTCAAACATACCATATAGCGGACTATCCAGATCACCAGCCATATCACCGGTTACAAACACCACCGGCAATAAATCTTTATGGTAAACCACTTTCTCAATATTCGTTTCCTGAATAGTAACCAGCTCTGATAAAGCAACTAACTGTCCAGTTTGAGTTCGTAACTTAATCGATAAAGCATTGAACATATCTTCCTTACTTTCAGTCGGTAGCTTGAGTCGTATTGGTATTGCAAACTTTACATTATTACCGTGAATAAAACTGATATCGTCACCATCAAGAGCCGTTTTCAGGGTAGAAACCAGCTCTCCCTGAGTAATACCAAAAGTAGCTGCCTTTTGTCGATCCACATGAATAATATAGCGCTTAGCCGGATATTCAATACTATCGTCTATATCCACTATATCCTCAGTCTGTTCGAATACCGGACGAATATCTTTAGCCACCTGTATCTGCCCCTTATAATCCAGACCATATACTTCAGCCACCAGTGAAGCCATAACAGGTGGGCCGGGTGGAACTTCTGCTAATTTCACATTAGCACCAAATTCCTCACCAATTTTCTGTAAATCTTTTCGAACAGATCTTGCTATCTGATGACTGTTTCGATGACGCTTCGATTTATCTATCAAATTAACCTGTATATCACCCAGATATCCACCTTTACGCAAATAATACTGTCTTACCAGCCCATTAAAATTAATAGGAGCCGCAGTACCCACATAAGCTTGATAATCGGTAACCTCTGGAACTTTCGACAGGTAATTTCCCAATCGGTTTATGACTTTTGCAGTCTGCTCCAGTGCCGTGCCTTCAGGCATATCGATAATAACCTGGAATTCAGATTTATTATCAAATGGCAACATTTTAAGTACCACCCGGTTAACAACAACCAGACCGATAGAACCGGCAATTAAAAGTACCACAACCAGGTTCATTAAAATGAAATTTCTGGTTTGATGATTACCACTGACAAAAGGCGACATAATTTTACTAAACAACCGGTATATCCAGTTATTTTTCATGCCATCGTGGTTACTATGTGCTGCTAGCAAATGCTCTTTGGATGCCAGAACCTTATAACTTAACCAGGGTGTAACAATAAAAGCTATCAACAGGGAAATCACCATCCCCATGCTCGCATTAATTGGTATGGGACTCATATAAGGCCCCATCAAACCTGTTACAAATGCCATGGGTAAAAGTGCTGCGATAACAGTGAATGTTGCCAGAATCGTTGGCCCACCTACTTCATCCACAGCTAAGGGAATCGATTCACGCAGTGTTTTACCACCCAGCGACATATGTCGATGAATATTTTCCACCACGACAATAGCATCATCAACCAGAATACCGATTGAAAAAATCAGTGCAAATAATGAAACCCTGTTGAGAGTAAAACCCCAGGCCCAGGAAGCAAACAGAGTGATCAACAAGGTTATTGCGATTGCTACACCAACGATAAAAGCTTCACGAAGACCCAATGCAAAGGCAACCAGAAAGATGACAACTGCTGTCGCAAAAATGAGTTTTAAAATGAGCGTACTAGCCTTGTTATCAGCAGTTTCACCATAATTTCTTGTAATAGTCGTATGTATACCGTCAGGTATAAAAGTGCCCTGTAACTGGTCAAAACGTTTAATAACACGGTCTGCAATTTCAACAGCATTGGTAGAAGGTTTTTTCGCCACCGCGATAGTGACCGCCGGCCTGATTCCATTCACTGAGGGAACACCGTTTTCAGTGGCGGAAGGACCACTGCCATACCACACATATAACTCCGGTTCAGCCGGACCATGAGCAATAGTCGCAATATCATTCAAATATACCGGGCGTCCATTATGCAATCCTACTACCAGGGATCCGACTTCATCACTGTTAGTCATGAACACACCGGTCTGTACAGAAATTTCTTCATTATCTCTTATGAGAGAGCCGGTAGACTGAGAACGGTTACTGGCAATCAGTGCTGCACGGATTGCATTAATATCAAGTTGATAACCCGAAATCTTGTTTGGATCTAACAATACTTTTACGACATTTTGAGAACCGCCAATGGTATAAATATCACGGGTACCAGGGACTCTTTTCAGTTCGGCTTCTATAGCATGTGCCACTTTCAATAATTCATCAGCACCCTGATTTTCATCATCAGACCATAGGGTTGCAGTAATAATGGGGACATCATCAATACCTTTGGGCTTAATAATAGGCTGCCCTACACCTAAATTCGGTGGAAGCCAGTCAGTATTAGAAAAAACTTTACTATAAAGCCGGACAATCGCATCGGTTCGATCTTCACCGACTAAAAACTGTACGGTCAGAGTAGACATACCTTGAGATGAAACAGAAAAAACATGATCTATTCCCGAAATTTCAGAAATAACCTGCTCTGCAGGGGCACTCACCAGATGCTCAACCTCTGAAACTGAAGCCCCCGGAAAAGGAATGAAAATATTCGCAAAGGTCACATTGATTTGCGGCTCTTCTTCCTTAGGTGTGACAATAACTGCAAAAATACCCAGAAATATACCAACCAGTGCTAGCAATGGTGTAATTTCAGAAAACAGGAACTTTTTGGCTAAAGTACCGGAAAAGCCAAGCTTAACCGGTTCTTGAGACGGCGTATTTTGATTAGACATGGTACTTTATTCCGGTAATTTTTCTTTAATCGCAATTGCAGCGAGAACTGGATCAGTCACAATCACATCACCGACTTCAACTCCTGCCACAACAACCACTTCATTTTCAGTAAGACGTCGACCAAGACGTACATGACGGAAATGCAATTTACCTTCTTCAATCACATACACACCGGTTACCTCACCACGAAAAGCCACGGAGTTAAATGAAATCACCGTTTTATTTTCCCGACTAACTTCCATCGCAACCTTGACAAACATACCAGGACGTAATTTTGAGTCTGATTGTGGAAGATTGACTCGCAACTCAAAACTATGACTATTCGGATCAGCAAACGGGAAAAAGGTCATATCACGAGATACAATTTCACTGTCACTAGTCACCACAATGGCATATTTATGATCACGAACAGCATGAAAAATACTTTGTGGAACATAAGTCACTACCCGTAATTTTTCCAGCGAAACACCTGTTAAAAGTTGAGTACCAACAGTCACTGTCTCACCCGGTTCAACCAGACGATTGGTCAAAATCCCACTATAAGGGGCTTTAACAAGGTTATAATCAAACTGTTGTTGAGCCTGAGCAGTTGCTGCCTGTGCTGATTCAACGCGTGCTTTTGCCGATTCCAGGGCAGCCTTAGCTTTATCAAAAGCTGACTTGGAAACGACATTCTTTTTATATACTTCTTCCACCCGGGTAAATTCAGATTGAGCTTCTTCTAATCTGACCCTAGCTTCATTTTCCTGCGCTTGAGCCTGTTTCAGACTAGATTTTTGTTGCTTATCGTCAATAACTGCTACCACCTGGCCTTTTCGCACAAAATCATTCACATCAAAGCGAATTTCTTTGATCTCACCTGAGGTTTGAGAAGATACTGTTGTGCGTAACTCTGCCTCAACCACACCTTCCAGCATATAAGTTCGGGAGACTTCTCTAGATTTGGCAGTTTCAGATTCCAGGCCCTCAACCGCTTGAGCTGCTACTGAAAAAAGCAGGCTGACAAGAATGAATGAAAATTTAGTTGCATGTATCATTGAGCGGGTACCATATTCAGTTAATGAGCGAAAGTGATAATATATTAGCATTCACTAATATTACAAGAGCATAAATTAACTAATCACCATACTTTTCTGATTATTAAGCAAAAAAAGTGGCTAAATAAGCTTATTTTTAACCGGGAATTAGATATTTATCAGGAATAGGCAATTACTTTTCAGGAATTTAATAACCGTTTATCCATCGGGTGAAACTCATTTCTTGGATAACGTACAATTGTCGCTACTCGAGCTTGATCACCAATATCTATTTCATAAAGCTTCAAAATATCTGATGACTGATCCGAATCCAGAGGTAATTTTATCCCCATACTATTAATCTTTAACAGCTTATCCTGAATGTTTATTAATGTACGAGGTAGACTTAATTGTTCGGCTAGTATGTGGATATACACTTCTGGATTATTAATATTCAGCTCAGGGTTATTGGCCGCCTTTAGTTTTTCCTCTTTTGATAAGCCATGACGTAACATTGAAATATTATATCTCAGACATTCTATCACGCGTTGAAACAGCTTCTCCCGCATTGCACGACGAGCATCTTCTTCAGATTCGCATACGGCTATCAGTTGCAAATCATCAAAACTAACATGGGTCTGCCGAACATCACGAACCAGCATGTCATTCATAAATTCAGCACCAAGAATATTTTTTTCCTTACAATTCAAAAATACAAGCCCAAACATATACTCATTATTGAGATAGGCAGGATCACTAAAGTATTTCTGGACTTCAGAGTCGGAACAGAAAAATTTTTGCGTTGTATCGTAACTTTTAAATAAAGCACTGATCAGTGAATCATATATAAAACTTTTTCTGGTAATGGTAAGCGCAGCAGGCATTGCTTTTACCAGTTCATCAATGTGGTCCAGTAAACTACGGGCACTGTCGCGTAACTGACTACGATAGTCACCAATCGCACGTAAACGCTTATCAGTACCATCCACAATAACTTCCACCGCTGAAGATAGTTCACTATTCCTGCTTTCCTCTTCCAACGCCCTGTTTTGATAAGCAATAACCAGTTCACTTATATGATCCATTTGTTCCTGGAAGAATTGACGAAGTGGCAGAGCTTCTAAAATACGATTATTCATATGATTATGGCAGGAGTTCCCCTCCAGTGAATTGGCAACTTATACCTTTTATTATAGTTGGATCAGCCTGTTTCTGTTAAAAAACTCGCCCAACTGCGGATTCCAGGTTGAATAAAACAATGCGAGAACTGACCCCAGATGGCCCAAGGTGTTCACTCTACAAACTTTGCCAGCGGTTGAAAAGGATGATCGATTTGCACAGGTGGCGAAAGAGGCAGGTTTTAGCCTTCATGCCGGGGTAGATGTGACGCCGGCTAAACGCGGCAAGGGCCGAACCCACAAGGAAAAAGCTGATCGTCTATACAAGCTGATAAGCCAATATGCAAAGCAAAATAACATGTTAGACTGGAAGTGCGATGCGGCGTTGCAGTACTATCTTAAAGATTTCAACAATGACTGATCGTTATGAATGCTGCTAGCAATACTAATGTGAATCAAACCGAGCATGAATTGATATTTGCGCTCGACAATAGCACACACCAGGTAATGGAAGAGCCCTGGTATCAAAATAATGACCTGGTCTTTCCACTATTGCTGATAGGTATTGGTCTATTTCAGTTCGTCCTTCGGAAATGGATTGCGCCTGTTTCTGAAGATATTACCTCTAGGCTAGAAAAGCAATTACCGACACAGGGTCTAATATATATGCCGGAACTCGGAGCGATTATTGCGTTGCTGGGTGTTATTTTGCTAGTGGTACTAAATATTCTATTGCCTTTGGCAGGCTATGACCCGCTTTAAGGATTGAACCTAGATTCCGCAGTTGACCGCTCGTAATAGAGGTTAACACACTGTTTCTTAAACCATTACAATTGATGCGTATAATCACCCTATCGGTGAATCCCGCTACGAACTGAATTGCACGCTTGAGGTGGCGTATCTCTTCGTTGTAACTCCTTGGAATAGCTCGCTATTCCGCGTCGTTACGCCTTGATCTGCACCACCTCAAACGCACACTTCAACTCGTCCAACTGCGGATTCTAGGTTGAATGAAACAATGCGAGAACTGACCCCGGATGGCTGGCGGAAACCATATTGCTGGAGACTGGCCCCATCTCTCGTTTCAAAGGTCCCGGTAACTATGCATCATCCTATTCTCGTTGTGTCGATAGTCGACGTGAAAGTAACGGCAAAAAGAAAGGTGAAAATAATCGCAAGAATGGAAACAAATATCTGGCCTGGGCCTTTATTGAGGCAGCTAACTTCGCCATTCGGCGTAGTGAAAAGGCCAGTCAGTTTTATCTAAAGAAAGCAAAGGCAACGAAACCCATCGTGGCCAGAAAAGCGCTGGCACACAGGTTATGCCGGGCCTGCTACTGGATACTGAAAAATGGAGAAGCGTACAACGATGAAAAAATCTTTGGTTAAGTTTGAAAGGGCTGGTTAACCATGCATGAGGTTTGTTAATAACCACCAGACTTGATTGGGCCAGCTCTTTCAATATTTATCGGTTATTCGAATTTGTGCCCATGTGTAGAGCCACAACAGGTTGGTCTTTACAGGCCACAGATCTGTCATTCATTTGGACTGCACATGGTACCGAGATTTTTCTGGAGCAATAGCCAGGGCTGTAAAATTACAGCTTGATCCTGATGGGTTATCGGCAGGTATGACGTTTTTGCAGGAGCAAAAAACGATGACTGGTGCGCATTTACTGCGACACCATTACTGTGAAAAGACGGGTGCGCTGATTTAAATGTACCGATGATTGAATTAGCCCGCAACATCGGGAGAATATTTTTGTGTCTTCGCTTGACAATTTGCCTAATGGGTGACCCCAGAGACCTTTTTTCCTTTTACTAAAGCTGTAGAGGAATTGCTTAAATTTAATTTCTCTTTCTATTGATGGGAATCTCTAATTTTTTCCGCAAATTTACTTCTTATATCCAGCCCAACCATCTGTGCCTTTTTTGATCAAAGGTGACTTGATATCTATCGCATCATGTTCAATCTCTATTACGGCTAGATAGCCATCTTTGATATTAAAATTCTTCCAAGCCGTAAAGTAAGGACTTAATTCCTGAAAGTTACCAACCCTATCAGTTAAGTAGTTATACATTGCTCGGGAAGGAAGGACCAAAATACCCCCAATTATTTTCCTTTCGAGCATTCCTAGAACCATCTTATTTACTGCACGGTGAGACGATGAAATATTCCCGGTTTCCCATTCAAGAGCGAAAGCTTTGTTGTTGAGGTTCTTTACCGCGTCTAGTGGGCCCGGCCGCATTTCAGCTTTAATTGTAATTCTTTTTTCTAATTCCCATCCCTTTGAGTGAAGATTGGCCATACATTCGTTTTTGATGGGCTTAACGCCATTACCCTTAGGAGTTGGGTTGATAGTAAATTTATCGCTTTTTAATGGCCAAACTACGGTTTTTATGGCCGCTTCAATTTCGTCAATAATTGAACCTAGTTGAGGTACATTGCCTGACTTGATTAGAACTTCATGTCTTGTAACTTTCATCCATTATCTCCATTGTCTGCCGAATGAGCTCATGTGCGGGAATTCCCAATGACGAAGAGATTGCTAATATTGAAGTCAAAGAAGGCTGCCTTTGCCCTCTTTCAAGCATTGATATGAAAGTCCTGTCTAAATCACAATTGAGCGCCAGTTGTTCTTGGCTAAGCCCTTTTTTTGATCTAGTGGATTTTAGAATACAGCCGAAGGCATCTTCCGGACTCATAGCTTCTCCTCGTTCATTAAATTCTGCCTGCGGTGTGGACTATGGTCGACGGACTATAGTCTACAAAAATAAACTTTTTTTTGTTATACTGTGCCCAATCAATTAAGCAGATCAATTTATGAGCCATTCGGATCAATTCTTTAAAGCTATCGGCGTTCAGGCTGGAAAAGGCGGAAACTTAAGTAAATTTGCAAAATCATCCGGAGTTCCAGTCGAAAGATTGAAGTTTTACAATCAGAATAATGTGATACCGTCAGGTAATGATCTAACGTTAA
>JBNKKI010000116.1:0-26221 GCA_050291745.1 Gammaproteobacteria bacterium
CGCCCGAAGGGAAGCCCCCAAATCCCCCAATCCGGCGTTGCAGTTCTTGACAAGGGAGGCACCATTGCCTGCGAACTGCGCCTTGTCTTGGGAAATTTGGGGGCTTCTATAATCTACATACAGTTTAGGACAGTACACTAGCATATTCACGCTGTTAAACCTGAGATTCATTTGTAACTCAGAAATAAACTTTCTAAATTAAGTCTTTCAAACTATTGCGAAATTCCTTACCTGCACCTAATACCCGGGGTTTTTCATTTCTATATCTACTCATTAAGGCAAATCGACTAAAAAATCGCTGAAATAATAATTATCCTGGAAAAATCAATTGCACGTGAAAAAGATGCGTAACAGATTGATGTGACTGGTCTTAGCCAGGGATGACTGTAGTTAGAGCAATGCAGGAGCAATTGCCGAGAAATAAAAAGCAGATTATTGTAGATTTATGGAATAATACATCAGCGCTCATCTGAGGCCCAATCGAAAGCAGCATTCACAGTTTTTTAAACTGATCAAACTCCAGTCCATATTTAATCAGTAACTGTTTCAGGCGATGACTATCGTTAAGGGATTTTTTCTGTTCTCTACTCCGGTCAAATAATATTCGCCCTGCTTCAGCCATCGATCTGGCATTTTTACAGACCTCTGCTATAGCAGATATCTGAATATGCTCAAACAAATCCAGTTCGCTATGTATCTCTTCATGCAATAATTTTGATGTTATTTCCCTGGGATTCTTTTCCTGCAAGGTTGCAGACCAGTCATGCTTTAAACGTTGAATTTCTTCAGCAACTTCTTTTTCCGTAATTCGCCCCCCTTCAGCCAGAGTCGACATACGGGTCACACTGGCATTAAGATCTCTAAAATTCGCCCGCCAACTGGCTTCAGGAGAATGGGCAAACTTTAAATACTGATTTCGCGCCAGTTTATTAAAACTCACCAGACTCCCTTTTTTTCTGGCATAACGTTCCAGCTCATAATCAAGGTTAACATCAAAATCCTCCATGCGTTCCTTAAGTGAAGGTAAACGGTATGTCCACAAATTTATACGAGCCAGTAAGTCTTCTCTAAACTCCCCTTTCCTGCTGCATTCAAAAAGATCCCGGTTTGTACCGGCAATTAATTGAAAGTCACTACTCACCGTGGTATCTGCCCCAAAGGGCATAAAATTCTTATCCTCTATGGCTCTTAATAACATGGCCTGTTCATCCATTCCCAATTCACCAATTTCATCCAGAAATAAAATACCTTCGTGAGCTTCCAGTAATAAGCCGGATCGTTCGCTAGCTGCACCAGTAAAAGCACCTTTCTTATGACCAAACAGTGCCGACATCGCATTGTCACCCCGCAAAGTTGCACAGTTAACTTCAACCAGTCGGCCCCGGATTTGCTCACGGGCCTGTTTTAATTGATAGATACGTTTTGCCAGCTGAGACTTGCCTGCCCCGGTAGGTCCGGTAAGCAATATAGGATCTTCTGAATTAATTGATATTTTTTCCAGTTGAGCAATTACCCGGTTAAAGGTTTCATTTCTTGTTTCTATGCCACCTTTTAAATAAACCGTACCTTCTGTATGTTCGCGCGAAAAACGTGATGCTATCTGATCATATTTCGATAAATCCAGATCGATAATTTGATACCTACCCATTTCGGTAGTTTTACGATCAGGCGGTGAAGTCTGCACTAATCGCCCCGGTAGATAATGTGCTTCTGTTAAAAGATAGAGACAGATCTGGGCAACATGGGTGCCGGTTGTGATATGAACTAAATATTCTTCTTTTTCAGGATCAAATTCATATTGCCGGCTAAAATCATGTAGAGCACCATACACTTCTTCAAAGTCCCAGGGATCTTCAAATGTAACCAGATGATGACGCACTTCAGTTTCTGGTGAAATATAGCGGATATCTTCAGTAACCAAATCTGCCAGACGTTGATAATGCGGCTGAAACACCAGCTCCATACGATCAACCAGTAAATCCTCATGTTGGCACAGTGAAATGGTGGGACGCCATTTATCCCAGCGCTTTTTACCTCGACCCCGCTGATCAAGAATGGTTCCTAACAGGCTAATGGCTACAGTCTTCATCTATCTATATAAATATATATTTATCTAATTTGATAGATTTTGATTGTAATCAAAATACTTCCACTATGCCAGAAATTATAATTAAGCATTAAAACCGCTTTATATTCAAATACTTAGAAAATAATTTCCATGATCCACAAAAACTGGCACGTCTACTGCAATAATTCAGTCATCTAACAAATCAAGGAAACAATAAAATGTGTGAAACATCTTACGAAGTCATGAATAACCATCAGGGAGTACCGGTTAAGTCCTGGACTAAAGGTGTCTCTTTTGAAGAAGAAGCCAGACAACAATTAAGAAACATTGCCAGCCTGCCTTTCATTCATAAATGGGTATCCGTAATGCCGGATGTTCATCTGGGTAAAGGAGCAACCATCGGAAGCGTGGTACCAACTGTTGGCGCAGTCATTCCGGCAGCAGTGGGTGTGGATATCGGTTGCGGAATGATGGCGGTAAAAACATCGCTTAAAGCGAATCAGTTTCCGGATAACCTGGCAGGTATTCGAGCAGCTATAGAAACCGCAGTACCTCATGGAAGATCATCTTCTCGAGGACGTCGATTACCTAAACGTGATAAAGGAGCCTGGGGTGAGTTACCTCAGGATGTGACAACTGCCTGGTCAGCATTGAAGCCCGGATTTGATCGTTTGTGTGAACAGCATCAGCTGTTAAAAAACACAAACAATGCGAAACACCTGGGAACTCTGGGAACCGGTAATCATTTTATCGAGGTTTGCCTGGATGAGAATGATACCGTGTGGTTCATGTTACATAGCGGATCACGTGGAGTAGGAAACCGAATCGGATCATACTTTATTGATTTAGCTAAAAAGGATATGGAGCGCTGGTTAATTAACTTACCGGATCGGGATCTAGCCTACCTGCCTGAAGGAAGCGAACATTTTGATCAATATATTGAAGCAGTTGAATGGGCTCAGGAATTTGCACGAATAAACCGTGAAGTCATGATGGCAAGAGTCATAGCGGCTGTAAGAAGTGAAATGCCAGTCGCTTTTGAAACTCAAGCTGAGGCTGTGAACTGTCATCATAACTATGTATCCAGAGAAAACCATTACGGGAAAAATGTTCTGGTAACCCGGAAAGGTGCTGTTCGAGCCAGAAAAGGGGATCTGGGGATTATCCCGGGAAGTATGGGAACACGTTCATATATAGTTCGCGGTCTCGGAAATGAAGAAAGCTTTAATAGCTGTAGCCATGGTGCGGGAAGAGTTATGTCGCGAACTAAAGCAAAGAAAATGGTCACGCTGGACGAGCATATTGCTGCCACAGCAGGAATTGAATGCCGTAAAGATGCATCAGTCATTGATGAAACTCCAGCAGCATATAAACCCATTGATCAGGTAATGGAAGCACAGAAAGACCTGGTTGAAGTGGTACATACTTTGCGACAGATCGTGTGTGTAAAAGGGTAAAGATTAAGGGCATGAAGGCGAAAAGGTGAGCCGCCGGTAAATGATGAAATAGATCGGTGAAGGGTAAAACCGAGATCGTGTACGATGACCGTCAAATTTGAGGATGCAGGTCCCTGCTCTGAATAAGGGTTTGTGACTGGCGCGCGTTTTAAACGGTTATCGCTTTGGAGTAATGCCCAAAGTAACGGTTATTGCGGGTTCGAGTCCCGTCATGTCCACCACTTAAGTTTTAAGAATGAGGAAACAATGAAGTACATAGATGGATCACAGGGCGAAGGGGGAGGTCAAATTTTAAGAACCTCATTGACCATGGCAATGCTGACCGGTACGGATATAAAAATAGAACATATTCGGGCTGGTCGAGCAAAACCAGGACTTATGAGACAACATCTGGCCTGTGTATTAGCCGCTCAAAAAATATGTAGGGCAAAGGTAAGCGGCGCAAAAGTTGGCTCCACTTCGATTATATTCAAACCAGAGTCTATACAGTCAGGTGACTATGAGTTTTCGGTGGGCACGGCGGGTAGTACATTATTGATATTTCAAACTGTATTACCTGCTCTGTTGGTGGCGAATGGTGAGTCACGCCTGAAATTACATGGTGGCACTCATAATATGATGGCCCCGAGTTTTGATTTTATAAATCTGGCTTTTCTACCGGTATTGAAACAGATGGGTATAGAAGTCGATATTAAGCTATTACGACATGGTTTTTTTCCGCAGGGTGGTGGCGAATGGAGAGCTGTTATTAAACCGGCTGCAGATATTAAACCAGTTAATTTACTGAAAAAAGGCGAGTTAATATCTAAAAGAGCCGTAGTAACAAGTTCTAATATTCCAGAGCATATTGCGCAAAGAGAATTAGCAGAAATATCGCGAAGATGTGGCTGGTCAGGCGCTGAATTATGTAGCGATGTTGTTGATTGCCTAGGTAGTGGAAACATTGTTTCCATGCGTTTGCAACATGAAAACTGCTCAGAAGTAATCGAGCATGTGGGTAAAGTTGGTATTTCAGCTGAACGGGTAGCGCGAAATGCGGTTAAAGATTTACAGCGATATCATCTAAAAGATGCAGCTGTTGGTGAACATTTGGCAGATCAATTATTACTGCCAATGTTCATCGGGAATGGAGGTGTGTTTCGTACTTTAAAACCCAGCCTGCATACCAGAACCAACAGGGACATTATTCATATATTTACTGATAAGCGTTTTAAGTTTGAAGAACTGGATAGAGATTTATGGGAAATCAGACTTTAGAACTAAAAAGAATGTTGTTTGCATATGTAAATTTGCAAACCGAAAGAGTTTGGCATGACTTGCCTGTGTTTGCGGTTCCGGATTTCAATATTCATTCAAAGAAGTTGTTCCGGTCTGGCACATACGCCATTGGCTTAATGTGTACCAATGCAGTCAGGAGGCTAAACACCGCTTGGTAGCTCAACTGGTAGAGCAACTGATTAATAATCAGTGGGTTGTCCGTTCGATTCGGACCAAAGCACACGTCATTTAAACGTGTTAACAGGTAAGCCTTAGGGCGGGGGTTCGAATCCCCCTTTGTAGTAAACCGAGGTCTCCTTCGTTTTATGGTTCGCAATTTAAACCATAAGACAACGGTACCAGAGCCGAGTATGACCGCTTTGACAGGTATGCGTGGCATTAAAGTTAATGATCTGTTTTTTGATATTTACGGGCTTTTACAGCCGTAAACAGAAATGAGCAGTTAATTAACCGCTTAATTTTACGCCTATTTATCAAAAGTGATATTCCACTCCGGTAGCGGAGGGAGACCACCTTATTTATATGTAGGAGGCATTATGCTTTTCGTAAAAAAAATAGAAATTGCAGATAACGAAAGAGCCTTCCTGTTTAAGAAGAATCGCTTTGCGGGTATCCTTGAAGCAGGAAGTCATCTTTATTTAGATATACCCGGTAATATCAGAGCTGAGAAATTTGATATCACAGAATCTGAGTTGAAGCATAACCTGAGTAAATTTCTGGTTACCACTTTTAGAGATAAGACTCAGGATTTTCTTGATGCTCATCAGTTAACTGATAAGGAAGTTGGATTGTTATATCACGATGACCAGTTAATTGATATTGTGGCACCAGGTAGTTTTAAAGTTTACTGGAAAGGACCTGAAAAAATTGAACTGAAACGAATTGATTTTTCAGAAAATTTCCAGCTATCTGAAGACTTATTAAAACTACTAGGCAGAAATCATAAGCTGGTATTAAACCGTCAGGCTTCACAGGCTATCTATTATACTGAAGTAGAGGATAACCATATTGGACTTTTACAGGTTAATGGAAAGCTTGAACAGATATTACAACCTGGCAGTTATGGCTTCTGGAAGTACCATCGTAATATTGCAGTTAAACACATAGACTTGCGTTTACAAAACTTTGAAGTGAGTGGACAGGAAATTTTAACCAGAGATAGAGTAAGTTTGAGGTTAAATCTTTCCGCCACATATCTGATTGAAGATCCTGCTTTAGCTTATAGCAAACTGGCAGATTTTACAGATTATCTGTATCGCGAGTTTCAACTGCAGTTACGTGAAGCCGTAGGAACCAGAACGCTGGATCAATTATTGAATGACAAAGATTCAATGAACTCAGTCATTGAGCAAGGCATCAGTAAGCGCGTGAAAGACTATGGTATACAGGTAAAAACTGTGGGTGTGCGAGATATAATTTTACCTGGTGATATGAAAACCATACTGAATCAGGTAGTGGAAGCAGAAAAAGCGGCAGAAGCTAATTTGATCAAACGTCGCGAAGAAACAGCTGCAACCAGATCATTGCACAACACGGCGAAAGTGATGGAAGGAAATCCAACCCTGATGCGCCTGAAAGAACTGGAAGTACTGGAAAAAGTCACCGAGCATATCGGCAACATTAATGTATATTCAGGTCTGGAAGGCATGATGACGGATTTGATAAAAAACCCGGCCATACCTAAGTGAAAATCGGGCAACCAAATTATTGGTTGCCCGTTTTATTTTTAACCTGAATCCATAGTTTCAGATTTGGCATAATTTATCAGGAGCCGGATAATCCCCCTCCAGACGAGGACAGGGTTGTACCTCCCCCCATTGATTATGCAGTGGTAACACACCAGCCCAAACCGGCCATTGATAATCCTCTTCATCATCCACCGGTGGTTGAGCACGCATTTTTACAGACCCTTCATCAATAGGCATTGATAATATCCCGGTCGCTTTCAATTCATTTTGATGCATTGGCCTGAGTGTTGACCAGCGATCAGCAACATAACGATTGATGAAAATTTCCAGCTGTTTTTCCTTTTCAGCAGGATCAGTGATTAATTCCGGCTCTCCAAATAACATGGCAGAACGATAATTTACCGAGTGATGAATTGCGGAACGCGCCAGTACCAGTCCATCCACTAAAACAAATGTCAGACAGACTGGCCGGTTAATAACACCTTTAATCATTCGACCTTTTGTTGCTCCATGCCAGTAAATACGATCACCACTACGCCAGTGTGAAACCGGTTGAACAAAGGGCAGACCATCAATAATCATGCCTAACTGAGAGACCAGCGATTGATCGATAATCTGATAAGCCAGATCGCGCTCATAGCTCGCCCTGATTCGTCCACGCCTGACTCTGGATTTTTCCGTTTCCCTAAGTTGGCCGGTTAATTCTAACATTTTCTATATTTCCCGCTATTGAATATTTAATTAGTATGGTAGTCATTTTCTGGTATGCTAAAAATATCCAGTTTTTATTATTTTAAAGATACCAATATAATGATGGGCAATGAGTTAGCCACATTTTCTCTAACCATTAACCTGCATACTGACACCCCTCTGTATAGTCAGATTGCTGATCAGATACGCAAATTGATTCATCAGGATCGATTACGCTGCAATGATCGCTTACCTTCGAGTCGAAAGCTGGCTCAAATTCTTAATATTTCCAGAACATCCACTCTGAATGCTTATGAGCAATTAATTTCTGAAGGTTTGCTAGTGACTCGCTCTACCTCAGGCATTTATGTCACAGCCCTGGCTTCAGCAAATACAAATTCAGCAGAAAATGAATCTGAAAACTATGATCTTCCGAAACAGCATGAGAGCGATATAACTGATTCAAAAGACAGTATTTTCGATGGCGGAGCAGATGTATCCCTATTCCCTTTTGTGGAATGGTCTCGAAGCCTGAGTCGGGTATGGCGTCAACCAGATCCCGTGTTACTTAGAAAGCGATTACCAGGTGGTTATTACCCCTTGCGCAAAGCGATTAGCCGATTTGTTAAAGTGGTCAGAGGAATTAACTGTAAGGCGGAACAGGTAATTATCACGGCAGGTAACCGCGACGCAATAACACTGATTGCACACACACTATTACAACATAACGACAAAGTCGCACTTGAAAATCCATGCTACCCACCTATCAAGAGTTTACTGAAAAATCATGGCATAGATATTCAGCATTGTGAGGTTGATAGTGATGGAATGCGAATTCCTGAAAACAAGGTCAAAATGTCGATTATGACACCAGCATGCCAATACCCGCTGAGCATCATTCAATCTACCGAAAGAAGATTAAATTGGCTTGAATACAGTCAGAACAGGCAATGCTGGATAATAGAAGATGATTTTGATTCAGAGTTTTACTATCGCAGGACACCACTGGCGACCATTCATAACATGGAAGAAAATATGCTGCCGGAAAGTCAACGCCGAGTCATTGTTGTCGGAAGTTTTTCACAATTAATGTTTCGAACTTTGCGCATCGGATATTTGATTGTTCCTGTTCCACTGATCGATCAATTTATATCCGCACAGAAGAAACTGGGGACAATGGCTTCAGTACCTGTTCAACCAGCACTGGCTGATTTTATCAGTAATAAAAAATTTTCCACTTACATAAGACGAATGCGACTGCAAAATCAACACCGTAGAGACTTTATCTATCAATTAATCCAGCAACATTTGAATCACTTTTTTACAGCAGAGTTACCGGATTGCGGAACCATTTTAATTCTCAGAAAACATTCAAATATCAAAGTAAGTGATACTGAAATTGAGCAGTTATTAATCAAAAAAGGCTTACAGATAACAGCGCTTTCTGCACATTATCACGATAAAGCTGTTGAGGGTTTAATACTGGGTTTTTCCGGATCCAATGAAGATGAACTCAAACAGGGTATAAAAATAATCAAAGCCCAGATGCTATTACTATCAGATCGCTCAGTTGAATAGCATGGTAACCACTTCACCAAGAGTTTGCTGGATTTGATGAACTGAAACAAAATTCTGACGGAATGGATCATTAAACACCGCACATTTAAACTCCACAATTTCAGGCTGTTTTTCAGATTTAACTTTCATCACAGTCGATAAAGTTTTTTCATGAGTATCATCGTCATACATATCAGGCAGTATCAGGCCTGCAGTAAATTTCAATTCAGGATGTATTCCGACCAGCTCCATGCTCTGGGTTGAACTGATGACACGAAAGCTATCAGGTTCGACTGTACGTACAGTTTGAAGTGCTGCTGGTGGTTCATAGCGATAAAACTGACACCAGGGTGAGCGTTCATCAATATCCTTAAAAGTTTTGGCCCGGCCATCCTGGATATAGCTTCGACTGCTACCCGGATAAAAGCTTAAGGGTTGATTTAACTTCAGAATAGTACCCACCGGTGGCTTACTATTGGGAGAGTCAAAATCCACCTGACTATTAAGTAACTGGCAGCCCCCAGGCAAAAGGAGGGCAAAGATAATCAAAATTCGGTATTGAATCATAGCATTTTAATAAAACGACCAGGGCGCCAACAATGATAGAATATCTTCATTCTTCAATAATAGTACTTTTCAGTGGACATTATCAGCTATTTTTCCGCTCAGCCCGAATTATCTGAAATACCGGATCATTGCCCTAATCCGTTTGATAATAACCCTCATCCTCTGGCTATCAGGGCCAGTAAAGAACTTCAGCAGAAATTAAATCAATCTGCTGAGATATCGGCTTCTTTATCCGCAAAAGAAGGCGGTAAAATGTTTGGCGTTTTAGTGGTGGCCGACCAGCAGAATAGAATCGGTTATCTATCAGCTTTCTCCGGAATGTTAAATAAACAATGGGAAGTTGATGGATTCGTTCCACCAGTCTTTGATATTCAAATTCAACAATCTTTTTTAACCGAGGGTGAATCGCAACTGAAAAAATTAACCGATGAAATTTATTCCAAAACTAATAATCCGCTACGATTAAAGGCCCTGACCCGCTTAAATAAGCTTGCAGAACAGCAAAATCAGGAATTAGATCAACTTATTCAACAGAATAAAATCAACCGGGCTTTACGCCGGAATAGAAGATTAGAGTTACAGGATTCGACATCCGCAGAAACTCTGAGCCAGCTATCTTTTCAGAGTCAACAGGATAAAAAAGCATTAAAAGAAGCTAAATCAAACTGGGCAATAAAACAATCAGAAGCATCCTTAATGTTTCATGAAAAATTTGATAATGAAATCATAATCTTAAAAAACAAACGAAAAAAACTATCACAATATTTACATAAAAAAGTATTTGAAAATTATCAGCTACTCAACCCATTCGGTGAAACAAGGGCGATCAGGCAATTATTCAATGGGAAGGTACCACCCGGTGGAAGCGGGGATTGCGCAGCCCCCAAATTAATACAATTTGCACACAAACATCAATTAAAAATTCTGGCACTGGCTGAATTCTGGTGGGGTGCATCGCCGAGTGCAGGCATTCGCCATCATGGAAGCTTTTACCCACCCTGTCGTGGCAAGTGCTATCCAATTCTACCATTTATGTTGAAAGGATTAATTTCGACGAATCATTCTCTGTATAAAACTGATTATAAAAAATTATTCCCGCAAATAATTTATGAAGATGACAGCATACTGGTTTTAGATAAACCATCAGGTTTGTTATCTGTTCCAGGTAAAGAACATCAACATTCAGTTTTAAACTGGCTTAGACAGAATTTCCCTCAGGCAACAGGCGGGTTATTGCTTCACCGTCTTGACATGGCAACATCCGGTTTATTACTAGCAGCTAAAAATCCGGGAGCTTATAAAAAATTACAACAGCAATTCATAAAAAGAAAAATTAAAAAACGTTATGTCGCAATCCTGACAAAAGCTATAGATGAGAAACAAACTTCCATCAATTTACCCTTAAGAGTAGATCTGGATGACCGTCCTCGTCAGATGGTCTGCTATGAACATGGTAAATCAGCACTGACACAGCTTGAACTCATTTCTCGCGATGCAAAATGCAGTCGGGTTTACTTTTACCCTTTAACCGGACGCACTCATCAATTGCGTGTACATGCAGCCCATAGCAGGGGTTTGAATGCACCGATAAAGGGAGATGAACTATATGGTACTAAAGCTGATAGATTATATTTACATGCAGAAATGTTAACTTTCGAGCATCCGGTCACAGGCAAACTGATGGAGATGACATCAAAAGTTCCCTTTTGAATATGACCTTTATTAACAAATAAGTGAAACTGGCAGAACTTTTTAAACAGTGTTAAATTTATAAAACTATAAAGCTAAAAGGATTAGTATGAGTCCACCGATTCAACAATGGCGACAATTCTGGATCTTTCAGGCAGACCCAAAGCGGTATAAGGAAGTTCTGTCTGAGCTTCAGGTTGATCATCAAATAGACTGGTATATTTCACGCTTTGTTGATCGCTACCGTGATGGTGATATTGTTTATTTATGGATTGCCGGGGAGCAGGCAGGCATATATGGATGGGCTGAAGTTCAGGGTGAAGCCTTTGAAGATAGAGAAGGAAATAAACGTTTATCTGCCATTTATCGAGGAGTTCTCGATAACCCTCTGGATAAAGCACTACTAAGCAATCAGCCCAAAATATTTGATGGGCTTTCAATTTTACGAAACCCTACAGGCACTAACTTCAGAGTGACCGTATTAGAAGCCCTGGAATTAAATCAGCTGATCGGTCAACAAACTAATTCCCCGCCTCCAGATCCGGATCAAATGGAAGATCCTAATAGCTCTGGAGAAATGTATAGCAAAGCGGTTTATGTTCTTGATTATCGCTTTGATCATGATGTAAAAAACATAATCGCCAGTTGTCTGGCAACCAGTCACAATATCAATCAGACATTTTTCCCACAATTAATTATTCATATTCCGCTGCTTTATTTTGCAGCTCAGTTACAACAGAAAGCCCCGGCAGAATTTGCAGTCGCACTGGATAGAATTTTTCATCTGCAAAAAATTGATAGCCCCTTTAGATTTTCCTCTCAGGTAATCATGGAATCAGCATCAAATCTATCTGCTGAAATGGCCAGCGAGGTCATGGTTAAACGCAATGTTCTGAAATTATTAGCCGAAGCACGCCGCATAGCAATAAAAACAACAAGGAAAGAGCAGATTGCCGCGCGACATTTAATAGGCGCTATATTACAGGGGGTTGTTGAACCTGTTCAAAAATATGTACAGGAAATACTACTCGGAAATCTTAGCCTGTTACTGACTGATGTCCGCGAACAATATATTGATATTATTACTAAACTCTGGCCAGAGGATAAGCAGGAGGCCTGGCAGGCTCTCATAAATGAAGAATTGCTCAGCAATTTATCCGATGAAGCATTTTCCCCTCTGTTAACGGTGATAGATTCAGACTCAGCCGATAAAGCAACTCAGGATTTATTAAATGTTGATGATGAGGCTATAGCAATTGCCAAGATACTCTGCGCCAGGGATGCCTCGCCCCCACTGGCTTTTGGACTGTTTGGAGAATGGGGAAGTGGTAAAACTTTTTTTATGCGTCGTATTTATCATCATGTAAATTCTTTAACTTCTAAAATCAAGGACTCTGGCCCGGAAAAACATCAGGCTTATCAATCAAAAGTTGCTCAAATCTGGTTTAACGCCTGGAACTATCAGGATGGATCATTATGGGCCAGTCTGGTGAATCATGTTTTTGTTGGCTTAAAACAGGAATTGAAACGGCTAAATAAAAATACAGCAGATGAACAGTTTAAGCAGTTAATGCAACGTCTTGATAAGGATAAAGTACTTGAGAAAAGGAATACTTTACTACAACAGAAGAGTGAGATAGACGATCGAATTAATGTACTCAATTCTGCCAGTAAATCCATACAGAAACAGGCTCCAGATGAAATACGCAGAGTACAGTCCGCATTAAAATTAAAAGATCATGCAAAAGATATAGAAACTGTATTTGGAATTAAAGGGGCAGAGCATACCTTAACAAAGGCTTTTGATAATGCAGAGCAGGTTGTCAATATAGTCGATAAACTATCAAAATTTTCAATTCTTAACCGGCTTTTACAATGGTTCAGGTTTTTTACCCGTAATCCACAGGCTAGCTTAATATTTATTTCCAGCATAACCCTACTCACTATAATAAGCGCGACATTCATAAAACTGGATATAAACTGGGGAAGTTTAGCTGCTTCAATTACTGTCATATTAAGTTTCATTTCGACGAAATTTTCGAAATTTGGTCAATTTTTAAAACTTGTCGAATCGATTAAAAAAGACGTTGATACGGCCAACGAAGAGGGTCAGAAAGAAATCCAGCAGAAACTGGATCAGAACGCTAAAGAACTGCAGAAATTAATGATGCAAAAACTTGAAATCCAGGTTGAAATTGATAATTCTCAACAGGAATTTGATCGATTAAATGCCAGCTATGGAGAAGCTTCAGATGAAACCTTTGCCAGTTTTATATTTGATCGAGCGAAAAGCAGTGATTATAAAAATCAACTTGGATTACTCAATACTATACGAAGAGATTTTAGCCGTTTAAACGAGTTACTGTTTGAGCAAAATGATTCCTCCCTGCCAAAAATTGAACGTATCGTTTTATATATTGATGATCTTGACCGCTGTGAGCCAGAAGTTGTCGTTGATGTGTTACAGGCAATCCATTTAATGCTGGCCTTTCCTTTATTTATGGTTGTTGTGGGAGTCGATGCGCGCTGGTTGGGACGATCACTAAAAAAACGTTATTCATTTCTAGTGCATGAGAAAGATGATATTAATAATGAAAAGCTGGAATACCATGCTGCATCGACTCATGATTATCTGGAAAAAATATTTCAAATTCCTTTCTGGTTAAAACCGCTGGATGGAAAAAGAGCCAATAACATGATTTCAGCCTTATTAAAACGCACAGCAGCTAAATCAAAAGATGGACAGGTCAACTCAGATCAAAACAAGAGCAGCACTAATCAGGATACAGAAGAGGAATCATTAAATAATCCAGAGCAAACAACAACGTCATTATTTGAAGAAACTGAAGACCAGCATCAGGATTATGTTGAACAGGAAAATAGCGATGAATTATTGATCAATAATCTAATCTCTACACGCGCACTGGAAATGACTAAACATGAACTTAAATTCTTTCAGCAATTAGGCCCTATAGTTGGACGATCACCACGTGCAGTCAAACGCTTCATCAATCTGTACCGGATATTAAAAGCAAGTCATAAAAAAGCCAGAGCAACTGGTTTTTCCGATGAAAATGGTGAATTTAAAGTACCGGTATTTTTACTGGCAGTGATATGTGGAAGCCCGAAAGAAGCTGAGCATTTATTTCGCATTTTTAATAAGCAGGATGATGATATCAACTTACAGGATACTCAGATAGATGCAGCCAGTTTCCATGAGTTAGCAGGATGGAACCATTTGGCAAAAGCATTAGATGATTCCAGCGAAGTAATTGGCACACTTAAATTAAAAACCATAAAGGAGTGGATTCCCCACGTGACTCGCTTCAGTTACCGGGAGTGGGTAGAGTTGTCATAAACCCTGATTAAACGCTCGTTCAGTTCAGGTTAATTTAAGAATCCTATACTGCAACTGTCAGTGCTGATTAGTCACTGGCAGTTGGCCCTAAAAACCCGTCAGGTAGTATTTCTGATTATGCCGGACAGGTTTATCCTATTGACCTGCAGGCGTCGCACCCTGCAGGTCTGTTTTAACCTGGAATCCGCAGTGGACGAGTTGATTGTGCGTTTGAGGTGGTGTAGATCAAGGCGTAACGACGCGGAATAGCGAGCTACTCCAGGGCGTTACAACGAAGAGGTACGCCGCCTCAAACCTGCAATTCAGTTCGTAGCGGGATTCACCGATTGGGTGATTATACAGATCAACTGTCATGGTTTATGAAACAGTGGGTTAAGCTCTATTGCGAGCGGTCAACTGCGGAATCCAGGTTAAACTTCCTTAAGTAAAAAAAACGGGAATCAGTTAAGCCTTTGTCTGTTTATGAAAATAATCCATCTTTCTGCAATAAAATTAGTCATTTCAGGGTAATTTTACACCCTCGTTAATACCATGATTGGTGACTCGATCAAATTCTTTTTCTATTCGGTCATATTTATCAAGGACTTTCCTGGCTGTATCATTAATCTGATCTTCCAGTTGATTGCAGTCCTGCTGTTTATTCAAAGCCAGTAATTCTTTTTCAAGTTCAACCGCTTCTTGCACCCCAAAATCTTTATGCTGCTGTTCATGTCTAAAAAGGGCTTTAAAATATGTATCCCAGCGTTTCCTTAGATTTTCCGGCAAAGCGTTAATAGCGCTGAGTTCCGGCAACTGATATTCAATATCAACACTCACCTCGACACTGGTAATTCGACACATTGAAACTGTTTTAATCCAGCGGTAATTCCACTGTGTATTGCGTTTGGTTACAGCTTGATAATGCTTTCCATCTTTACCGACAGGCCCATATTTTTGAATATTCTGTTGAATAGTCTCAGCATCTTTACCTTCAACCTGATAAAAACTGGTAATGATATTTATTGCCGGGGAGGCTATTGATGACTGAATCATCAGTAGCAGGATTAAGAATATTGATGATTTCACGATCACCTGAATACTAACGCAATATAAACTGTAAATGCTTTTTGATCATGGGCCATTCACTTTGAATAATCGAATAAACCACAGTATCACGAAACCCACCATCTTCCATTTTCATATGATTTCTCAATACACCATCCTGTTTTGCTCCAAGTCGTTCAATAGCGGCACGGGATTGCTGGTTAACCCAGTGAGTACGAAATTCAACGGCAATAGATGACAACTGCTCAAAGGCATGAGTCAGCATCAGTAATTTTGTTTCAGTATTTCTAGCCGTTCGCTGGTAAGTTTGTGCAAACCAGGTATAGCCTATTTCCAGACGCTGATTTTTTTCATCAACACTTTTAAAACGACTAGACCCAATGACTTTATTGGTTTTATGCTCGTGAATAACAAATGGCATCTCGCCACATTCATCCCGTTTAATAAGTGCATCTTCAACATATTGCTGTGTTTGTTCAGGAGAAGGTACAGCCGTATACCACAGTTTCCAGAGCTGTCCATCCCTGGCTGCAGCCTGCAGTCCGGGGACATGTCTGATATGCATGGGTTCAAGAGTAACATGTTTACCCAGTAAAGATATGGGCTCAATCCATCGATTATTCATGATTCATATTCCAGGTTATATTAAAAATGCCAGCACTAAAGGTATAACAATGATAGCAGCCAGGTTCCCCAGCATAACAATCGATGCCACATGTTTTGGCTGTTGATTATAACGTTCTGCGATCATATAGTTTAATACAGCTGGAGGAAGTGCGCCAAATACAATCAGCAAACTGTACTGTTGAGCCGGCAAATCAAGAAAATATCCCACTGGAATAGCTATGACGAGACCACTCAATGGGCAGACTATTGCACCAACCAGGCCTATTTTCCAGTCCTGCCAGTTTATATGAATTAAGCGCACACCAAGAGAAAATAGCATCAGGGGAATAGATATTTGCCCTAACATTTTAATCGGAGTGGCCAGTAAAACAGGGATATGCCAGTGCAGTAGTGAAATAGCCAGTCCAGCAATCGTGACCAGTAAAATTGGTATTTTGAGCAATCCTAATAGCGATGACGAAGTATTCAGGATTTTCATACCAACACTAAAGTGCAGTGTATTTTCTATGATGAATAAAATAACAGCTGCTGGTAAAGCATTTTCGCCAAATGCAAATACCATTAATGGAAGCCCCAGATTGCCTGAATTATTAAACAGCATGGGGGGAATAAAGGTTTTAAATTGATAACCGAAAAAGCGTGCAACCGGCCAGGCAATAATAACCGAACCCAGAATAACACTAATACCCGCTATAGCCAGTGACTGGAATTCTGGCAGGTTAAAGTTTTTAGCGGTTAAAACGTCAAAAATTAATGCTGGAACAAAAATATCAATATTAATTTTATTAGCCGCTGCCATATCCGGGCTATGCTTTTTAGCATAGAGATAGCCCAGCATAACTATCGCAAATATTGGAAAAACAATGGAAATGAGTTGCCACAGCATAAACTGATTAACCGCGCTAATATGAGAAAACAAATATTCTGTAAAATTTTACAACCCCGAAATGAATCAGGGTTCTGTAAAGATTATTCGCCGAATAACTTCAATCCAATGGCAATAAGACCTAAAGAAATACCCAGAGCAGAAAAATTATAAGCATACTTTAAAAGCCTGAATTTTCTTTTTAAAACCTGGCCAATTTGATAAATATCTTTCAGTAATAATTCTCTGGCAGAATGGTTATCGGTTAGTTTTTGCTGCATAAAATCAATATAATTCTGCTCACTAAAGCTGGTAAAAAAACCGAAGAAAAGAGGATTTGGCATTTCATTGATATTGAGTTTATGCCCGGACCATTTCGCACGTGGTTTTATAACCATGATACCTAATAACAAAGAGACCATTTCAAGCAGAATTATTGATGACAATAGTAATATCAACCAATGATCATTTAAATCAGAAATATTATAACGGGTCATCAGGAAAGTTAAAAAGATAACGATAGTACCAACCAGAATATTGGCTTTCTGATCAGCCATTAAATTTAACTGAGTTTGATTTTGATGCGCTGTACGCAAAGCATAGATAATATCATGGTCATCGTCTTTGCTATCTTCATTTTGATCATTCATGATTGCATGTCAGTTCTTATCATCAAACTCCAGAGTAACCGGAGTTTCAATTTTACCTTTTTGTATATAGGCCCTCAAGCCGAACACACCGATAGTATCCTGAAAAACTTCTATATGCTGCTGACCATCAACATCCTCAATTTGATCTTTTATTTCTAAAGCCTGCTGATGTTGATTAAAAATCAGAATGGCCTGCGGATATTCCGCCATAAGTCCCTGCAATTCTTCAAGACTATGAGCCATGATTAATTTTTCCTGTTCATCCAGTATGCCTATTATACAAACATCATCTGCACGAAGAGCCTGATTCATAATTTTATTGGCTGAGGTACGTTTAATTTTCACAATTATTAATGCCTGGTTTGAGTTGTAGGAATTTTTACATCAGATTCAAAGAGTTGCTTTACATCAACAGCATCAAATTCATAGCTGGCATTACAAAACTCACAATTAATTTTGATTTCCCCCTGTTCAGCTAAAATATCCCCGGCTTCATTTTCACCTAATGATTTGATCAAATTTAGTGTTTTTTCACGTGAACAACTACATGCGAAATAAACAGGTTCAGGCTCGAAAATTCGTATGCTTTCTTCATGAAATAATCGTTTTAATATTTCCCGGGCATCCAGTTCAAGTAATTCCTGATCTGTGATTGTTGATGCCAGTTGTGTCAATCTATTCCAGCTATCTTTATCTTCAACTTCATGACTCAACTCTTCAGGCAGTTTTTGCAATAGCAAACCGGAAGCTGAAGTTTCATTGCAGGCAAGCCAGAGCCTTGTGGGTAATTGCTCAGAATGCGCGAAATAAGCCTCAAGTGCTTCGGATATCATAGAACCAGTTAAAGGTACTATACCCTGATGGGGTTTACCTTTTCCATTATCAATAGTGATGACTATTTTATCGGTTTCAAAGATTTCACTTAAGGTCAGTTCATTTTCAGGCAGTTCGGCAGATTGACGCACGATACCTCTAATTGATCGCTTATTGCTTGCCTGAGCAACCAGTAAATGAATAGCCCCCTGCCCCCTGATTTGTAAAGTAATATTACCTTCAATTTTTAGAGTATTGGCTAATAAGGTTGTCGCAGATAAAGCATTTCCTAATAAGGTTTTTGCAAAATCATCAGCCTCACTTTGCTGATAGCATTTCTGCCAGCTAGCATCGAGAGAAATCAACTGCCCGCGTATCGGGGTATTATCTACTAGAAAGTGAAATATCTGATCGTAATCTTTCATTAAAAACTCATCGTTAAAGTGTCATATCAAAAATTTTACACTATTTCATCAAATCAAATTTACAAAAAACCGAAATATAAATGAACGAAGTACTAAAGCTTCAACCTGGAGAAATCAAGAAACCCTTGATCAATTCGAGTTTTTCTGACCAGGTTAACTGGAGCAGTAGAGACAATAAAACTACAGCGGGTTACAGGGGAGTAGTTTAATCTTTGGATAGATTGAATTTCTGCCATCTTTCGATGACAGAAATAACAATCATTTTAAGCCCATAATTAAATCAGTTATCAGGGTTTTAACTTTTCTCTTAAAAGCTGGTTAACCTGCCCTGGATTTGCCTTACCTTTGGATTGTTTCATAATTTGACCGACAAAAAATCCCAGTACCTTTTCCTTACCGGCACGAAATTGTTCAACCTGATCCGGATTAGCAGCAATCACGTCATCAATTAATTTTTCTATAGCACCGGTATCGGTAATCTGCTTAAGTCCTTTGCTTTCGATTATCTCATCGGCACTGCCTTCACCATTCCACATTGCTTCGAAAACTTCCTTCGCAATTTTTCCTGATATAGTGTTATCAGCAATACGCTTGAGTAGACCAGCCAGATGTTCAGGTGAAACAGGTGAATCCTTAAAACCCATTTCAGATTTATTTAATGCACCAGTCAGGTCACCCAGTATCCAGTTTGCCAGCGAACTTGATTGCTCAGGAGCAGCCTGAAGAGCTGCCTCAAAATAATCTGCAATTTCCCGGCTACTTGAAAGTAACTCAGCGTGATATTCAGATAACTCTAATTGCTCAATATAACGCTGTCTTTTTTGCTGAGGTAACTCAGGCAAGCTAGCACGAATTCTATCGATATCTTCCTCGGTTATTCTGACAGGCAATAAATCGGGGTCGGGGAAATAACGATAATCATTCGCTTCTTCCTTGCTACGCATTGAGCGTGTTTCATTCTTTTCAGAATCATACAAACGGGTTTCCTGTATGACTTTTCCACCATCTTCAATAATATCGATTTGACGTTGAATTTCATGATTGATAGCACGTTCCAGAAATCGGAATGAGTTAATGTTTTTAATTTCTGCACGTGTTCCGAGTTCCGCCTGCCCCCTGGGTCTAACCGATACATTAGCATCACAACGTAATGAGCCTTCCTGCATATTGCCATCGCAAATTTCAATAAACTGAACAAGAGAGTGAATTTTACGTGCATAAGCCACCGCCTCTTTGGCAGAATTCATATCCGGCTCAGACACTATTTCAAGTAATGGTGTACCTGCCCGATTTAAATCTATGCCAGTTTGACCGGGAAACTGATCATGCAGAGATTTACCGGCATCTTCTTCAAGATGAGCGCGGGTAATACCAATTACCTTGTTAACACCTTCTTCCAGACTGATAGTCAACTGACCTTTGCCAACGATGGGTAAATCCATCTGACTAATCTGATAGCCTTTGGGTAAATCGGGATAAAAATAGTTTTTACGAGCGAAGACAGATTCACGGCCAATATCAGCATCAATGGCTACACCGAATTTAATGGCCATATTTACAGCTTCTTCATTTAATACAGGCAAAACACCCGGTAAACCAAGGTCAACTGAGCATGCCTGAGTATTTGGTTCTGCACCATAGGCGGTTGACGCGGCAGAGAATATTTTACTTTTGGTGGCAAGCTGAGCATGAATTTCCAGCCCGATAACGGTTTCCCATTGCATTATTTCACCTCCGGAGACTGACTATGCCAGTCAGTATTTTGCTGAAATTGATGAGCCGCATTAAGCAACCGGCCTTCATCAAAATAATTTCCAATTAACTGTAAACCAACAGGCTTGCCATCCACAAAACCAGCAGGAATAGACATACCTGGTAAGCCTGCCAGGTTAACCGATATAGTATAGATATCCTGAAGATACATACTGACAGGATCATCCATTTTTTCACCAGTTTTCCAGGCAACCTCTGGAGTTGTAGGGCCGGCAATAATGTCAACCTCAGCAAAAGCATTTGCAAAGTCCTGACTGATTAAACGTCGAAGCTTCTGCGCTTTCAGATAAAAAGCATCATAATATCCGGCAGATAGCGTATAGGCTCCAATCATAATGCGACGCTTCACTTCTTCACCAAAGCCTTCACCCCGTGATCGTTTATATAAATCTTCCAGATCTTGCGGATCTTCACAACGATAACCAAATCGAACACCATCAAAACGTGATAGATTTGAAGAACATTCAGCCATCGCAACTACATAATAGGCGGGAATCGCTATTTTACTGTTTGGCAAACTGATTTCCTTTACTTCAGCACCCATTTTCTGATATTGCTTAATCGCTTCATCGATAGATTTTGCAATATCATCATTTAAACCTTCAGCAAAATATTCTTTCGGTAAGCCTATTTTCAAACCACTAATATCATTATTAAGTGTGGCTGAATAGTCAGCAACCGGTTCATCGATAGAGGTTGAATCCTTACTATCATAGCCCGACATACTTTCTAACATAATCGCACAGTCTTCAGCCGTATGAGCCATAGGTCCACCCTGATCGAGACTTGATGCATAAGCAATCATGCCGTAACGGGACACCCTTCCATAGGTTGGTTTAATGCCGGTAATACCGCAAAAAGCAGCAGGTTGACGAATAGAACCACCCGTATCAGTACCGATTGCTGCCGGAGTCATACCTGCTGCGACAGCAGCAGCCGATCCCCCGGAAGAACCGCCAGGTACACTATCCAGTGCCCAGGGGTTTTTCACCGGCCCGAAATAGCTGGATTCATTGGAAGAACCCATAGCAAATTCATCCATATTAGTTTTACCCAGCATGACAGAGTTTTGCTGTTTGAATTTTTCAATGACAGTCGCATTATAGGGCGCTTCAAAGTTTTCCAGCATTTTCGAACCACAACTGGTGACAATGCCATCAGTACAAAAAATATCTTTAAAAGCAAATGGAATACCAGTTAATGAACTGGCTTTACCATCAGCAATCAATTGATCAGCTGCTTTGGCCTGTGTTAGAGCCTGATCCTCTGTTACCCTGATAAAGGCATTAATCTCCGGATTGAGCTGATTGATTTTATTCAGGAAGTCGGTTGTTATCTCGACACTCGAAAACTCACCCTGTGTGAGCCCTGTTTTTAATTCTTTAATAGTCTTATTCATGTTTTACTCTAATCACTCAATAACTTTAGGGACTCTATACAAACCATTTTCAACATCGGGAGCGATGGATTGAAATTTTTCGCGCTGATTTGTTTCAGCCACCACATCTTTACGTAAACGTTGCTGAGCATCCATCGGATGGGCCATCGGTAGAACATCATCAGTATTAACCTGATTCATTTGTTCGACCAGATCCAGAATATTGGATAAATCCCGGGCATAAGCATCAATAGCATCATCGCTGATGGAAAGTCTCGCCAGGTGAGCGATATTTTTAACATCTTCAGTTTTTAAGGTCATATCTTGATTATTTAATGGTAAAATGGAGTTACAATACAGCTAAAGCTTTAAAAACACGCAAACTTAACATAGAAAAGGCCTCGGGATAAGCAAAATCAGGCATTTCTGTCTTGCCCTCAGGCTTGCCCATTGCTAGAGTACGCGCAACTTTTCAGGAATGAGCTTATAGAAGCTCATTTTCACATTAATTCAGGTAAAATCATTCAATGTTATCAGCATTACGTGGACTTCTCTCCAACGACTTATCTATAGATCTAGGTACAGCAAATACACTTATTTATTCTCGTGGACAAGGTATTGTGCTGAATGAACCCTCTGTTGTTGCAATTCGGCAGGATCGTGGTCCCGGTGGACCCAAATCCGTCGAAGCAGTTGGTTCTGATGCAAAGAAAATGTTGGGGCGTACTCCAGAAAATATTACTGCTATCCGTCCAATGAAAGATGGTGTTATTGCTGATTTTACCTACACCGAAAAAATGTTACAGCACTTTATCCGAAAAGTGCATGAAAATCAGTTATTTCGCCCCAGTCCACGTGTATTAATCTGTGTGCCCTGTGGTGCAACCCAGGTTGAACGACGCGCAATTCGTGAATCAGCGCTGGGGGCAGGAGCACGCAAAGTGTATTTGATTGAAGAACCTATGGCAGCAGCAATTGGTGCAGGTATGCCAGTTGATGAACCGCAGGGCTCGATGGTACTGGATATTGGTGGAGGAACCTCCGAAGTGGCTGTTATGTCACTTAATGGTATTGTCTATTCTGCTTCTGTACGTATCGGCGGAGATCGCTTCGACGAAGCAATTATTAATTATGTCCGCCGTAATTACGGCATTTTAATTGGTGAAGCGACAGCGGAAAGAATCAAGGTTGAAATTGCCGCCGCTTATCCAGGTGAAGATTTACTGGAAATTGAAGTCAAAGGCCGCAATCTATCAGAGGGTGTCCCTAGAAGCTTCACATTGAACAGTAATGAAATTCTTGAAGCCCTGCAAGATCCCCTTTATGGCATCATCAGTGCTGTTAAAAATGCACTGGAACAAACACCACCAGAATTAGGTTCAGATATTGCTGATCGTGGAATAGTGCTAACCGGTGGTGGTGCATTATTACGTGATCTGGATCGTCTGGTTATGGAAGAAACCGGCTTACCTGTTATTATTGCCGAAGACCCTTTAACCTGTGTAGCTCGTGGTGGTGGTCGCGTACTGGAAATGGTCGATCAACATGGACTTGACTTCCTAGCGGTAGAATGATCGCTAAGCGTATTGAAAAATTCAGGTGTTTTTTCACCTGTAATTATTCCAGTACGTCTGTTTGCTTGCAGCTTCACGCTACACATCAGAAATTGTACGTAGCGTGAAAAATATATTCCAGCCCGCACGCGGGACTATAATTCCAACACTGTTTCTGCTTGCTTTCAGTATATCTCTGATGTTTATAGATCAGCGTTCCACTTATCTGGAAAGTTTCAGGTCGGGAATTTCTGTGATGATATCTCCATTGCGCTATCTAGTTAGCTTACCCGCCATGTCTGGCACCTGGGTGAAGGAATGGTTTAATACACACAATAGCCTGGTAGAAGAGAATCGAAGTCTTAAGCAGGATGAACGTATTCTGAAAGCCCGCCTGCAGAAAATGAATGTATTATTTGCAGAAAACTCCCGCTTACGAAATTTACTCGGCTCCTCCAGAAAACTATCTGATGAAGTTATCATTGCCGAATTACTTTCGGTTGATCAAAATCCTTATCGTCAATTGATAGAACTGAATAAAGGATCACTGGATGGCCTGCAGGACGGACAGGCAGTGATTGATGATTATGGGGTCATGGGACAAATCATTCATGTTGGACATAATTCTTCTACCGTTAAATTGATCTCTGATCCTGAACACGTAATACCGGTTCAATTTATCCACAGTGGTATGCGAACTGTGGCTTTTGGAAATGGCAGTACCGATGAACTGGAACTCCGTTATTTACCCGCCACAGCTAATGTCAAACCAGGTGATGAATTAGTAACATCCGGGTTGGGAGGACGTTTTCCTGCAGATTATCCAGTCGCCAGCATTGTCGAAGTTACACTGGATAAAACACATGGATTCAAATCAGCCAAAGCAGTACCAAAAGCTCGTCTCGATAGCAGCCGGGAAGTACTGGTCATACAGACTAAAAAATCGAGCACAAAAAAAGAATGATTTCCCTCAATTTTTTTGTTGTCCCACTGACACTTATATTCGGCTTAACCTTACAGATATTACCTTTACCTGACTGGGCACAAATATACAGGCCCGACTGGGTAGCATTGATATTAATATACTGGAGTATGGCTTTACCAAAAAAAGTGGGGGTAGGCTTTGCTTTTGCTACCGGTTTAATCGTTGATGTCATGCAGGGCACCCTGTTGGGACAGCATAGCGTGGCTCTGGTATTTATAATTTTTATTAATTTAAATTTGTATCAGAGAATCAGAGTTATGTCGCTATCCGGGCAGGCAGTCTACGTCATGATTCTACTGTTTATTAATCAAATCGCAGAAGTATGGATAGAAGGTATGTTACAGCGAAATATTCCAGTAATGGCGTATTTCGGTCCGCCTTTAACCGGTATGGCTATCTGGCCATGGATTTACATTATATTGCGTGATATTCGACGCAAGGCTAATCTTAGTTAGGATAAAAAATTGGATTTTCACTATATTGATAGTAATAAAGCACTGCAAGAATTTTGTTTAAAAATACAGCATTGTAAATACTGTGCTCTGGATACAGAATTCTTACGGGAAAAAACCTATTTTCCCTTATTAGCCCTGATACAGCTTGCGACAGAAACTGAGCAGGCCTGTATCGACCCACTGGCTATTAATGATTTTTCAGCGCTGAAAGAAATCTTTGAAAATACTTCAATCGTTAAAATTCTGCATTCACCCAGTCAGGATTTAGAGTTATTTTATCAGCAATTTGATTCCCTGCCTGAACCGGTATTTGATACACAATTAGCAGCTGCGGTATTGGGTTATGCCAATCAAATTGGCTATGCCGATCTGGTGAAACGAAAATGTGGAGTCCAGCTGGATAAAAAATATACCCGTGCCGACTGGAGTAAAAGACCTTTATCTGAAGGGGAGCTGGATTACGCAATGGATGATGTTCGTTATCTTATTAAGATGTATCAGGACATGAAAGCTGAACTGGAGAAACGTGGTCGCTGGTCATGGATTCAGGCTGATTTTAAAAAAATGTCAGATAAAAGTCAGTACCAACTGGACATGACTGTGTTATGGAGAAAACTCAGAGGTATCCAGAAATTAAAAGGGGCTGCACTTAATAATGCTGATCAACTCTGTCGCTGGAGAGAGAATCTGGCAATCCAGAAGAACCGTCCTAAACGCTGGATGATGAAGGATGAAGATCTTATAGATATTGCACGATTCAAACCTGTTACTCATAAAGAGTTAAATCAGATAGGAAACTTAAGTGCCGATTATATTAAGAAAAATGGTGATGCCATTTTAAAGGTAATAAAGGAAGCTACCCAGATAGACCCTGCCGACTATCCTAAATTACCGGAATTCCATAAACTCAACACAGAGCAACAGGCCATATCAGATTGCCTGATGGCAATCTGTCGGGTTGTGGCTGAAAAAAACCAGATCGCGCTGGCCTCGGTCACTTCAAAAAAGGAAATTGATCAACTGGTAGCGGGTAAAACTGACTGTAATATTACCAGTGGCTGGAGAAATGAAATGATTGGTAAATATTTGCTACAGTTTTTACAGGGTGAAATTAACTTATCCTGCAAAGATGGCAGGCTGGATTACTCCTAACTATATTGAACCTAGAAAAATCAGTTGAATCATGAAAGTCTACGTAACACCTTAATGCACCTGATAAAATCAAAAACACACTCTTCACCAATCAGGTGACTACGGTGTTTTTGATTTGACCAGGCACATCAATCTGTTACGCATCTTTT
>JBNKKI010000117.1:0-97527 GCA_050291745.1 Gammaproteobacteria bacterium
CTTAATGCAGCTGATAAAATCAAAAACACAGTCTTCACCAATCAGGTGACTACGGTGTTTTTGATTTGCCGGCAATTGCTCCTGCATTGCTCTAACTACAGCCATCCCTGGCTTAGACCAGGCACATCAATCTGTTACGCATCTTTTTCACGATCAACTGATTTTTCCAGGTTAAACCTGGAATCCGCAGTTGGACGAGTTGATTGTGCGTTTGAAGTGGTGTAGATCAAGGCGTAACGACGCGGAATAGCCAGCTACTCCAGGGAGTAACAACGAAGAGATACGCCGCCTCAAACCTGCAATTCAATTCGTAGCGGGATGCATCGATTGGGTGATTATACACATCAACTGTTATGTTTTATGAAACAGTGAGATAACCGCTATTGCTAGCGGTCAACTGCGGAATCCAGCTTAAAGCTTTAGTATCAAACTATAAAAATCTGGCTTATCATTTATTTAGCGGGAGTCATATTGTGACTATGCTGATTTATTATTTTTGAGTAAAAGTTTTTTGATTTCCTTTCCGGGCAGGGGACGTCCCAATAGAAATCCCTGTACAGTTGTACAGCCAATATCTTTTATATAATCCAGTTGTACTACTGTTTCTACTCCCTCAACAATAACATTTAAATTTAGTTCTCTTGCCATAGCGACTATTGCATTGATGATGCATGTATTATTTTGCTCTTCCGCAATACAGTTAAGAAAAGATCTGTCTATTTTCAGTATATCAATGGGTAGTAACTGAAGATATGAAAGGGATGAGTAACCTACGCCAAAATCATCAATGCTAATACCAATACCACATAAAACTAAACTTTGAAGACGCGGTATAATCAGATCCATATCCTGCATTAATGCAGTCTCGGTAATTTCTACCATGATCAGGTTTTTGGGAATTTTATAATGACTTACCAGTTCACAAACAATCGTATCAAAATTAGTTTCAGCTAACTGATAAGCAGAGACGTTAATGGAAAGCTTTATCGGCTCGATACCGGCATCAATCCATGCTCTTAACTGTTTACAACCTGTATCAAGCATGAAATGTCCTATTTCTCCTATTAATCCGATTTCTTCTGCTATCGGAATAAAATTATCAGGTGTTATCAAACCTTTTTCCGGATGGTTCCAACGTATGAGAGCTTCGAGCCCAGTTATTTTATTTGTAAAAATATCGTATTGTGGTTGGTAATAAGCTTCAAACTGGCTGTTATCAAGTGCTTTTCGTATATCCTGTTCAATAGAATGTCGTTGTTGATATATGCTTTGCATATTATCAGAAAAATACTCGTAGCCATTTTTCCCCCGACCTTTGATGTGGTACATCGCCATATCTGAATTTTTAATCAATTCTTCAGTAGTAGAGGCATCATCCGGGAAAATAGAAATACCAATACTAAAACTTATGGTGATTTGATGGTTATCCAGTGTAATAGGTCTGGTAAAAGCACTAAGAATTTTTTGCGCAACCAGCCCGGCCTCTTCTCTGTTTTGTAATTCAGGTATCAGTATATTGAATTCATCACCACCAATTCTGGAGACAGTATCAGCATCGCGTAGTGTATTTCTAAGTCGGTTCGCAACACGTTGAAGTAAGTTATCACCAACTACATGGCCCAGAGAGTCATTAATAAATTTAAAACCATCCATGTCTAGGAAAAGCACGGATAGTTTATTATTTTTCCTACTTGCCTGGGCAATTGAAAATTTGAGTCGATCTAGAAATAATTCACGATTAGGCAAGCGTGTTAATAAATCATGGTAAGTTTGAAAATGAATTATCTCCTGGTTTTTTTTCCGTTCAGTAATATCTCGCGCTACACCGTAAGTGCCCAGGTAGGGAGAGCCATCTTCCTTATATTTATAAACACCCATAGCACTTAATTCGATGACGATAGAGTTAGACTCAAAATGTCTGGACTTTATATTCGGGTCAGTAGATTTTAATCTGAACTCCACATTATGACTGGAACGTTCACCGGTTCGACGTTCATTAAAAACATTCTGAGCTTTTTTAATGTCATCATTATGAATTAAAGCTGAAAAATGTTCGCCGATAAGATCTTCAGGTTGATAGCCGAGTAAATCTGTGACACGGTCATTAATAAAAGTGAAACAGCCATTATGATCAATCATGTAAATGATATCTGGAGAATAATTGACAATAAAACGATAGCGTCGTTGTGACTCTTCCAGCTGGGACTGGATTATATTGAGGTTTCTTTTAAGTCCTCTCTTATAGGCGATTTTATCGACAACAGATATTAACTCAGTTGCCTTATAGGGTTTACTGATAAAATCTAAGGCTCCTCCCTTAAAGACTTTACTGGCATTACTAAATGTGGATTCACCACTGACTACAATAACATCTATATCCATCTCGAATTTTTTTATTTGCTCAAGTACGGCATATCCATCGACCTCTGGCATGGATAAGTCGAGTAAAACTATATCTATAGACTTGTTTTTCAGGATATTTAATCCAGCTTCACCTCCTTCAGCAATAATACACTGGTAACCCTGAGCTTTGATAAGTGCCTGAGTACTGTAAAGCAGATTAATATTGTCATCTATAATGAGAACCTGATAGCTGGCGTTATCCTTAATTAAATCCAGTTGTTCAGTGTTTGACATCAATGAAGCTAAACCATCTACTGCTCGATTTTGAATCGATGGTTTTGTTCCTGACATAGTATATACCTCTAATTTCTTGGTAGAAGGATAGTAAATTCTGCTCCACCTAAATCCGATGTGTTGTAGCTTATACTTCCTTTTAATTCAGAAACGAGTTTATTAACAATAGTAAGTCCAAGACCTGAATGATTTAACCCTTTTGTAGACTGCACAGGAGAGAAAAGATTTTCAAGTATAGATTCTGGAATACCATCACCATTATCAGCAATGCTAATTTGGATAAATTTTGAATTATTAATAATGATTAATGCTTTTGTTCTAATGGAGATTATGCCGTCGGCTGTTAATGATTCTGTGGCATTTTTAATTAAGTTACTTAATATTTGTTTTAATTTACTTTGATTGCACAGGATTAAAGGGAGAGCCGGATCGAGCTCCAGTTGGCAGCTAATATTATTATTTTTGTAAAAAGTTGGTTTAAATAATGCGTTTAAATTTGTGATTAACTGATTAATATCCACTTCTGGAAGTTCTTCAACGTTCTTTTCAAAGTTGATATCCTGATCATTTCTTAATTGTAAAAGTAAATCTCCCACCCGTTCAATTTCTAATTTTACAGTTTCTATATGCTGTTTATTGACTGAATCTTCATCCAGTTCCATGGCAATAATTTCCAGATAATTATTGATAACAGTTAAAGGGTTATTTACCTCATGAATGATTTTTCGAATATGTAGATTGAATTCCTGTTGCTGAAGTTGCTGCTGTTGTTGAAGCTCTATCGAAGCCTGTTTTTGTTGGACAATGCCATGCGCGATGATATTACAAAACTGGGTTACAAAATCATGCTTAGAATGAATCATATCAATTTGATGCTGTTCACAACCTATCGCAATAACTGAGATCAATTGTTGTTGATTAACAAGAGGTAAGCAGAGTAAATAAGGAGATTTTAATGAAGATAAAATTTGTAGGTCAACAGCTGGTAACTCACTGAAAAAAATCTGTTGTGCACTATCTATAATCGATTTTTCAAGAGCAGACTGAGTTATCAGGCTTTGGCCCTGTTTTAACTCAATGATAAAAGAGTGATCTTTTTGAATATTCTTATTATGGCTAGCAATCCCGGTTAGAAATTTTTGTTCGGGATCAGGAAAAAAGAACATATTTGATGAAAGTCCAAATAACATCTGCAAATTTTCACTGACCAGCTTCATCATATCAGCCGTATTTTCGAATGCTTCGGATTGTTGATTAATGCCACTCAGTAAAGCAATCTGCTGAACTTTATCTGCAAGCTGCTGACGAACATTCTGATGGTTGATAATTGCTACTGGTGATGAGGATTTGCTGTCGACTTTAATACCGAATCCAGTAGCATCTTTGCAGGCTGCATCGGTAGCCTGTGATAACAAATCATCGATAACAGACTGGTTCAGGTTAAAAAAGTTATCTTCAACCTGGTAAATATTATTTAAATGATTTAAACGATTAGTTAGTGTAGATGCCAGATTAATGATTTTGACCAGCGCTTGAGTATTTTGAATCAGACTGGCATGTTTGTACTGATATCTAATGGCACTTTGAAGATTATTACCGATCGGCCAGGCTTCAATAATATCAGCTGCTAAATTGGAACTGTTAATACCAAAATGTTGCTGTTCTTGAAATAACAGAGCATTTTGGTCTTTTGACTGTTGTAAAATGGACTTATATAGCTGTGGATGGTTAGCCAGAAAAATTAATTGACCAAGCTGGTGTAGAAGTCCACCCAGGTAAGCCTCATCTGCATTATCGTAATCAGTCAGTATGGCTAATTTTTTTGCCAGGTGAGCACAGACCAGTGCATCCAGCCACAATCTGCCCATCAGTTCATCAAACTGTACATCAAATTGAGAAAAAAATTGATGTACTGTTGCCGTTATCGTGATGTTTTTAAGCGTTTTAGTGCCGAGTACAACCAGTATTTGTCTAAGTTCAGAAATATTATTCCATTGGCTGTAAGCAGCGGAATTAGCAAGGTTGAGCACTTTACTGAGTAAAGCAACATCTTTTTTAATAATTGATTCTAACTGAGGGAAATTGATGTCAGTTTGATTGAATAAATCAATCAAACTAAATAGAACCTGAGGGGCAGGAGGAATTTTATTTATATCCTGCTCCTTTAAATTATTTCGAAGGATATTCATGACTGTTAATATACTGCATTATATATACCGTATAAGTCAATGATTAAAAACAGTTTCTTATAAATATGATTTATAAGTCAGTGATAAAAAACCGGTTTAAAAAAAGCTCAGATAATAAATTTTATTAATATTATAAAGTTAAACCTGGAAAAATCAGTTGAATCATGAAAATCTACGTAACACCTTAATGCAACTGATAAAATCAAAAACACACTCATCACTAATCAGCTGACAACGGTGTTTTTGATTTCTCGGCAATTGCTCTAGCTACAGTCATCCCTGGCTTAGACCAGACACATCAATCTGTTACGCATCGTTTTCACGTTCAATTGATTTTTCCAGGTTGATTGTGCCGTTTGAGGTGGTGTAGATCAAGGCGTTACTACGAAGATATATGCCGCCTCAAACCTGCAATTCAGTTCGTAGCAGGATGCACCGATTGGGTGATTATACACATCAACTGTCATGGTTTATGAAACAGTGAGTTAACCTCTATTGAGAGCGGTCAACTGCGGAAACCAGGTTTAACTGCATTTTAGCTTTTGTCTTATTCAGGGGCTTATAAGGAGCCTGTTTTTTCGATACTTACATGTAGCTGAATTGTTGAAAGATATAGGTTATATTTACTGCCGCTACATAATCGCTTAAATTGTCACATTTAAAATGTATTTTTTACTCCCCTAACCAATAACAATTAAAAAACTTATATGAAATTATTTGGATCTCTTTATCAAAAGGTCATGAGCTGGTCTAAACACAAGCATGCTTCCAGATATCTCGCCTCTGTCAGTTTTGCAGAAGCTGTTATATTTCCAGTTCCTGTCGCCATCATGTTATTACCAATGTGCCTGGCCAGCCCCGAGAAAGCCTGGAAACTGGCCAGACTAACACTGATTTTTTCAGTTTTGGGTGGTATAGCCGGCTATCTATTAGGCATGGGAGCCTATGAATTGATCATGCCCTTATTACAAAGTCATGCTGCGCAATTTGATAAAGCTCGATTATGGTTTGCTGAGTATGGAGTCTGGGTGGTGCTGATGGCTGGTTTTTCTCCTGTACCTTATAAAATATTCACTATTACAGCAGGGGCTTTAATCATGCCTTTTATTCCATTTTTAATAGCTTCTATTATCGGGAGGGCTTCGCAGTTTTATCTGATTGCATTACTGGTCAATAAATTTGGTCCGACTATGGAACCAAAAATCAGACAATATGTTGAGTGGTTAGGTTGGGGATCTGTAGTTCTTATTTCTATTCTGATTCTCTGGTTAAATATCAGATAATCAAGCTTTCTGGCCTTTTTTCACTCTCAGGGTTATTTTTTTTATGAATATTTATTAAATGACCTTTTAACCTGGAATCCGCAGTTGGACGAGCTGATTGTGCATTTGAGGTGGTGTAGATCAAGGCGTAACGACGCGGAATAGCGAGCTATTCCAAGGAGTTACAACGAAGAGATACGCTGCCTCAAACCTGCAATTCAGTTCGTAGCGGGATTCACCTATTGGGTGATTATACACATCAACTGTAATGGTTTATGAAACAGTGGGTTAATCTCTATTGCGAGCGGTCAACTGTGGATTCCAGGTTTTAAAGCAATATTTAATTTTTATTCAGTATTTCTTAAGAATTAATGTTTATTATTCGATTTACATTTTTCTTTTTTTAAATTTATGCGCCTTGTAACCTTCTTTGTTATTTTTCCGCTTATATTGAGTGCAATCACTGCAAGAGCAATGGCAGAAAATTGTAAACCGGTCTCAGGTGTAGAAAGTAATTTAATTATTGGTGAGATAAAAATCATAAATTCAGATATTTTTGATACCAATAATCCTGATGAAGGCCGCGCAATACATAAACTGGCTAATGCGCTTCATATTAAAACTCATCAGAAAACAATACAATCCTTGCTCTTATTTCAGGTTGGAGAGGTTTATCAACAACAGAAAGTGGATGAAACAGAACGCTTATTGCGTTCAAAAAAATACATTCATTCTGCTTCTATTTATGCAGAAGAAGTTTGCGATGGAAAGCTTGTCGTAGTGGTTAAAACATCAGATAACTGGACTTTAACGCCGAGCATATCGATTGGGCGTTCTGGTGGAGTAAACAGATCTTCAGTCGAAATAGCTGAATCAAACCTGTTTGGACTGGGTAAAAGTATTGTTTACAAATCTGATTCAAACGAAGATCGAGATAGTCGCTTCGTGGAATATCTTGATCAGAACGTACTCAGTTCCCGTTATCAAATAGCCTTTAAAAAAGCTGATAATTCTGATGGATATTATGACTGGGTCAGAGTCAGGAAACCTTTTTATTCGCTGGACTCAAAGTGGGCATTGTCTTTAAGTTATATATCCGAGGAAAAAAATACATCAATTTATGAAAAAAGCCATATCATTGATGTCATAGGGCAGCAGACGGATAGTATCAATACCGAGCTTGGTTGGTCTGACGGATTGCATGACAAAAAGGTTTTGAGATATAAATTTGGATGGCAAGTGACTGATAATAGTTTTTTTAATGTGGAGGAATTTGCTGACAGTTTACTACCGGAAAATACTGAAAAACACTATCCTTATTTTGCAGTGCAATATCTACAGGATTTATATATTCAGCGCGAAAACTTTAATGTTATGGCTGTCGTTGAAGATATTTCAATTGGTCAACAAATTAATGCAAAAATTGGATTACTTGATAAATCACTGGGTTCGATTTATGACGGTTTTATCGTATCGGCAAACTACTCAACCGGAATTGATATTTCCCAGAAAACACTGGCATTTATTAATTTAGCAATAAACAGTGAAATCAATAAAAAGGCCGATGATTTTAATACCCTGAGCTTCAGCGGGAACTGGTTTTATTATCAGGATTACGATAATAGTTATTATCTTAAAGCCAGATATAAAACAGCCGATAATTTATTACCTGTTGACCTGTTTGTCATTGGTGGAGATACAGGGTTAAGAGGTTATCCGATACGGTTTCAAACAGGCCATAACCTGATGTTATTAAGTGCTGAGAAACGAAAGTACTTTGACTGGTATCCTTATAAACTAATGAAAATGGGAGTAGCTTTTTATGCGGATACTGGATCAGCCTGGAAAAACAATGAAGAGGCAGATTTTATTTCTGATGTGGGAATAGGGCTTAGACTGGTTTCAACCCGACAGGCTGATTCGAAGGTCATTCATATAGATTTGGCCTATCCACTGGATAAATTAGAGGATGTTGATAATTATCAAATCAGTGTAAAAGCTAAAGCCAGGTTTTAACCTGGTTTCCACAGTTGAGCGCTCGCAATAGAGGTTAACCCACTGTTTCATAAACCATGACAGTTGATGAGTATAATCCTGGAAAAATCACCCAATCGGTGCATCCCGCTACGAACTGAATTGCAGGTTTGAGGCGGCGTATCTCTTCGTTGTAACTCCTTGGAATAGCTTGCTATTCCGCGTCGTTAAGCCTTGATCTACACCACCTCAAACGCACAATCAGCTCGTCCAACTGCCGATTCCAGGTTAAATCAAGCAGAATTAGTCTGAGATTCTAGAAGTTTTAGCGACAAAGCAAGTTCTTTAATTTTTCAGATTTTTCCATCTTTTCTTCAATGCGGCTACAAAGACTTTATCCATTTTATTCCCATTCGACAGGTAGAGCATAAATTTACTATCATCTTTTCTGATGATATCTATAGTCGAATCTTCATCCCAGGAATTAGACCAGTAAGTCTTTATTTCTTTGATTTCATCAAAATTAGCGGTTTCATAATTGAAAATATCATTTTCATCTTTCCAGTACGAGAATACGTGCCGATCAGTCAGTCCATTACCATCATTTTGAATATTAAATATTGCTCCACTATAAAAATAAATTAAATGATCATCAGGATTTAAAATTCCTTTGCGCTGCATGAATTTAATATTGTGCGCCAATACTCTATTTCCAGCTACAACATCTTCATTTGCTGTTAGTCCGATTTCTGAACCAAAGGTTAAAATTAAGATCGGAATGGCTAAAATACTTATCAGATAATGTCTGAATGACCATGACGAATTGTGTTTATAAGCTGAATTTTTATTATTTATATAGTTAATATAATTGGCCAGTGGCAATATCGTGACAAAAGTAATTGTTAAAATAACAATTGTGAAATATCCCTTATGAGCATAAAAATTAGCAAGAAAAAATATAATTGCAGCGATACCGGCAATAAACTTACCCGGTAAATGCTTCTTTTCATGATTGGACTTATTATCTGCCAGTAAATCTGTGTAAAGCGGGTAATACCAGAAAATATTAAAAATACCTCGGGCTATGGGCATCAAAGAGGAATTATCGCGGTTCTTTATAAATAACCAGTTTTTATAAAACCAGTAAATAGCATATAGTCCAAAAGTAAAAAACCACATAGCAGCCAGTTTAGGTATTGCGACAGGATAATATTTAAATTCTTCAGTACTGGTTTTGGTTCTTGACTCTAAAAGCCATAAAATTAACGCTATTAGAGTGGCTGAAATGTAACTGACCAGAATAATCATAGGCCAGTTTTCTGAAGGGGCAGTATCAATTTCAGAGCTACTGGTTTGTTCTGGTTTGAAATTTTCATAAATGGAATAATCCAGGATTGCATCGGTTTTCTTCAGTGATGCGATATAGTTTTCAAGCTGATCAGCAGGAACATAAGAAGTTTTGCTCCTGTAATGATAATTTAGAGAAAGTTGTTTTTTAGCAGAGTTATATTCAGCTTTAGCTGATAAATAAAAAAATGGATTATCTTCAATTAAATTTTCCTTATCGAAACTCCAGTTACCACCTTTAAGGTTTATTTTTATGGCTTGTCGAATATTAACGGGATAAGAAATTTTTAGCGGATCTTTTAATGATAAATTTTTGGGTTCCTTTAAATAGGAGTTAACTGCATTAGAGTAAAAATCAGCTGTGAATCTTTTTTCAGTATTATCTTTTTTCCAGAAATCCTCAATTGAGTATTTTTCAGACGCTGTAAGTTTATTATTTTCTGGATCATCCTTAAATGTAACTGCTTCAATCGTTTTTATAGAGGGGTAGTAAAATTTATAGAAATTGAGATAGTCAGACTGAGTTTGTGTCAGGCTATTATTCGCAATTGTATCTCTCTGGTTTTCAGCATTCAGGCCATAGTATTCAGATTCACTACTAAAAGTGACATTATTTCTATTCTCAGCTGTTAAATCAAAACTATCTTTGACTGAATATATTGATGTCACTTGCGAAGGTTGTATGGCAGTAAGTTCTGTAGTAGAAGGTTTTATTACCAAAGCATAGCCATGCCTGGTTGGGTCGAGCCAGTAATCCTGATTATTGTAGGTAAGCTGGACAATAACATGGTTAAAACTGTTCACAGAGGGCAGACTGTTAATCACTTCCTGTTTTGAAAATGTATTAACCTTTGCAGGATATGCTTCAAGCTGTAATTCTGTAAGCAGAGAAAGTAATAAAACTGCTTTATCTTTACAATCTCCATAGCGCCTGTTTAGAGTTTCAACAGCCTTTGATGGCTGATGAGAATTTTTACCTAACTCTATACCCAGATATCGCACTTCTTTTTGAACAAATTGCAGAGCTGCTGCTATCTGATCTTCCTTGTTTTCGTGATTCTGTTTTATTTCATTGGCAATTGTTTTGATCGTATCATTACTATTAATAGCAGATTGATACATGGGTAACGCCCATTTCACAACGTCACTCCAGCTATTGAACTCACTAAATTCTATATTACTATATGGGTCATACCAGGAGGGAGCAGATTTACTTATTTGTAGACTTTTCGTCTTCTGTATTTCTATCCAGTATTCATGTCCTGAGTCAGTTTTTTTCTGATCAAGTGTTAGCTGACTATTAAAAATTTTGTAATATAGTGGCGTTGGTTTTTCCCAGAGGATACGGTAATAAACCTGATCAACAGGAACAGACCATTGAAGATAAGCATTAAAACTAAAATGATTATTATATACCGGATTTGCGCCAGTTTTGGTGAAGCTATATTCAACTATATCTCCAGTACGAATATCATCCAGAATAATATTCATCGTATTTTGACCATTATAAATTAAATTATCTAATTCCTCTTCACGTTGCAGAATAGAAATCCTGGCAGTCTGAGATTTATCTATTCTGACTCCATTTCTCCATACATTTAAGCTATTCAGCGTAATCTGTTGATACGAAGGATCGAAATTTATATTGACTTGAGAAATTTCAGATATTCCATTCTGATTTACTACCTGGTCTGCATAGTGAATAAAGCTTTCTCTGCTACCTGTAGGGCTTACTCTGATTTGTTTATCTACTAATAAATAATGAACACCCTGTTGTATTTCATCTTTGGGTACAGGTTGATTAAAACTAATTTTTTTATCAATAACCCAGTCGGCAACTGACGATATCTCTATTGGGTCTGCATGCACTAATCCATTGACGAAAATGATAAGAATGCCTAAAAAGTACGGAAAATTTTTCATGCTAAAAAACGTCATGCTGTTGAACATAATTAATACAAATATGTTACCGGTTTAATCATTCTGAATTTATTAAGAGATATAGGATATTCCTGAATCAGGAATTTTTCAGGTTAAGCTAAGCAGAAAGAATATGTTAAAGCTATATCCATATTCATTGGTTCCTTATGATCTCATATTCAAGATGGACCATTATAGACTGAATATGCACTAGTTTTAAACTCTATTGTTAAGGAAGCGCTGATATATTCAAGATTTTTTGCTGGCTATAAATCAACCAGAACTCAGTAGAGGTATCTTAAGTCTGACAGGCTGCTGCTTAGATTAAGTATTTATAAATACTGCGATAACAATGTAATCGGGTGAATGGTTTTAAATTGATGATTCAAGCTTTGACAGCGACAGGAAAAGCCACTGGCTAATATTATTTCTGATGTAGATTGTAGTGCTGGTTTCCAGGCCAGATTAAAAATATCTTCTGATAACTGACTATTTTCAATTTCATGTCCAAAAATTCCTGACATGCCACAGCAACCAGCGTTGATGATTGTTAATGACACGCCCAGCTTTTCAAAAATAGTCTGCCAGTGTTGGGAGGATTCTTTAGCACTGGTTTGTTCCATACAATGCGGAAGAAGCTTAATCGGTTGAGGAATATTAATGACAGGCAAATTCCTGGTTTGTTGTAAAATTTTAGCAATGAATGATTCAATACTTTGAATTTCAAAACTATTCTTTTGTTCTAGTATTTCAGCATATTCCATACTAAACATAAGCCTTGATACAGTTTCAGTACTAATCAATGGTAAGCCTGTTTGCGCATATTGATTAACCACAGCGATGACTTTTTGAGCCTGCTTTTTAAATGCTTCTCTATAACCTTTGACATGCAATATTTTACCATTATGGATAGTTTCACTGAGATAAACCTGATACCCCAGTTTTTGAAATACATCACAGCATGACTGTAAAGTTTGCCTGTCAAAGCTTTGCATGTAGTTGTCACGTAATAGAATAATGGCTTTTTTATCGGCTTCAATGTTATGAAGATTCTGACTATTTAATACAATTGCAGAACAAAGCTTTTTCGATGAAAAAGTCGGTAAGTGTTTTAAATGACTGATTTTCTGAATGAGTTTCTTTGTCGGATTATATTGAATGACTGCATTGCTGATGACGGGAGACAGGCGACCCAGGGAAATTAAGGTTTCAAAGTAGCGAATAAATAATGACGATATTGGACGCTGTTTTGTGCGATACCAGTGCTCAAGAAAACGGGATTTTAATTCAGGAATATCAACTTTTAACGGGCAACTGTTTGTACAGGATTTACAGGATAGACAATGTTGCAGGCTTTTAAATAAACTCTGTTCAAGACTATTCAGAATACTGGGAGTTGAATTACCATTTTTTAAACGTAACCATTCTCGTAACATGGCGGCTCGACCCTTGGGTGAATATAGCTTATTACCTGTAGCTTTAAAGGAGGGACACATGGCTTCCAGTGGGTCCCAGTTGTAACAGCTACCATTACCATTACAGGAAATACTACTCGCATAAGCAAGTTGAGATGAACTATCGATTTGTGCATCCAGTTCACCACGCATGCTAATTTTATCCAGTTTGAGTAGCGCTTGATTGTGCTCTGGTGCCGTTAATTTTCCCGGGTTTAATATATTTGACGGGTCAAAGATTTTTTTAATGTTACATAGTAAAGGATAAAGATTTTCTCCAAAAAACAAAGGCGTATACTCACCTCGAAATCCACGACCATGTTCACCCCACAATATACCGCCGTGCTTGATTGCCAGTGAAGCGACTTTGTCGGAAATTATGCGGATAAGATGCCTGTCATTTTGCTGTAACAGATTTAGTGTCGGACGAACATGTAAAACCCCGGCATCAGCATGACCATACATGCCATAGTCCAGTTTGTAATCATCTAACAGGGTTTTAAAGTCAGTCACATAAGCAGCGAGATTTTGTGGTGGTACAGCGGTATCTTCTACAAAAGCAACACCCCGCTTACCATTTTGTGATTGGCCCAGCAGTCCAACAGCTTTTTTGCGTAAATTCCATAATGCATTAATTGTTTCAGTTTTAGTTTCAACCTTAGTTAAAATGACTCGAAAGGATGATGATGTTTTAGCAAGGATTTGCTCAATTTCATTCCTGTATTGCTTAAGCTCCTGCTCACTATAGCCTACATGTTCTACAAAGTTTGTCGCTTTAATATCAGCATTATCTGCTAATCCATCCAGTACTTTTTTAACATCGAACCAGATACTATCTGTTCGGGCTAATTGTAAAATCTTATCATCTAACATTTCGATTGCTGCCGGACGGCTGGCAAGCAGGTGTTGGACGTGTTCCAGGCCACTTATAAAATGATCATACAAAATTACCGTCAGCATTTTATGAGTGGGTTTGAGCAGTAGACGGAGAGTGATTTGACGGGTTAGTGCCAGAGTGCCCTCGGAACCGGAAAATAAATAGCAGGGGTTAAATACACCTTTCTGTAAACTACATTGTTGGAGATTATATCCAGTTAACCCTCTGTTCATTTCTGGAAAAATACGGGTTATTTCATCGCGTTGCTGATCTATCAACTGATAAATCCTGTGGTAAGGATGATCTTGAACAAGTTCCTCCTGTGATAGACTTTCAGCCCTAAGGTTTGACCCATCTGCTAGAACCAGATCCATCGACTGAATATGACTGGAAGTTTTTTGATAAATTAAAGAGCCTTTACCTGAAGCATCTGTGGCAACCATACCCCCCAGAGTAGCCCGTGATGAAGATGAAATATCTATAGGGAAAATCAGACCATAGGGTTTTAAAAAATGATTTAACTGATCCAGTACGACACCGGGCTGAACAGTGACAGTGCGTTTCTGTTCATCAAATTCAATAATTTTATTCATGAATCTGGAGCAATCCAGAATTAAATTATCACTTAAAGATTGTCCATTAGTACCGGTACCTCCTCCACGAGCACAGATTGAAAATCCCGCTTGTCTGTGTTTGTATATTACTCGCATTACGCGATTAATATCTTCTTCAACTCGAGGATAAATAATACCTAGAGGCATTAATTGATAAATACTGTTATCGGTGGCAGCGACAATACGTTCCGCATAGGAGGATTCAATATCTCCTTCAAACCCGGATAGTTCAAGGTCTTTTATTAATAAGGATAAAGCTTCTGATGAAGGCATTAATTAACTATCTAAAAGTTGCTTAATTAACAGGGTTTGTTGTTGCTCATCTACCTTCATACTTTGCAGGCAAGCCCGAAGAGAATCAATTTGTATTTTTTCATAATACTCAAATTCGCTAATAACAGCGCAGCCCAGATCCTGTTCGAATCTTTGCTGATTAAAAGAGGCTGTAATAGACTCACTTTGCTGATTTCCCAGATTGGATTGAAAAATTCCCGCTGCGCTAACCGGTAAAAAATCTTCATAAGTAACTGCTTGAAGTAATATTTTTTGATCAGTAATTAAAGTATCAAGTTGAGAAAAATCGTCTGGTGGATTATCCGGGTTTATATGAAATGTGAAATAAGCCAACCTTAATTTTTGCAACTGTATTAAATCATCCGGGAATTGCTGAAAGGTTTCTGTAAGCTGTTGATAATAGCTTTCGACATGATTAACAGCATCCGGAATAGCCTGTCGTACTTCATTTAATAAACGGTCATATAAAGCTCTACCTTTGGGCGTTAATGCCATACCTCGTTGTTCAATTTCGCCAAATCTTGCGCTATGGGAACCCATCTCAATATCATTGTTCAATAGCGGAAATTGAATATCTTCTTTAACCGCCTTAAAACTGGTCTGACGCAATAAAATCGGATATTTTCGATGAGGTGGACCTTCAATGATTTCTTTTCTCTTAAGTCCATATTGCGGCATCAGTTGCTGAGCCTTATCAATATTAAGAATACGTGGTGTTAAGTGATTAATATGTGGACCTTTAAAACAGACTATATCCGCCAGTAAACTATGTTCTTTTAAAAAAAGCTGATAAGTTTTTTTATTAATTGTTGCCTTGAAATGCCAACGAAAAGTGTGCATGGCTTCTGCTACAAATTGTTGCGCCTGAGTTGTATTTAAACCTTCCTGCCGTTCATGAAGCTCTATCAGCTGGATTAAATTATCTGAAAATATTTTCCGCCTGGATAATAGCGCAGTAGCCAGAACTTTCAGCTTTTCATCCTGTATCAAATCCAGTCTCAGCAAGGATGTAAAAATTCGAAAAGGACTACGATTTAATTCATCTGCCTGTAATGGTCTAAAGGCCGTTGAGTGAACCGCTAAGCCGGCTTCAGTTAAGTCATAATAACTGACCGGGAACATGCCCATGACTGCAAACAGACGGCGTATCGTTGATAGTTCCTCCGCTTTTCCCAGACGAATTGCAGCATGTCTTTCATTATTCAATAGTTTTAATTCTTTGTTTTCTTCCAATGCTGCCAGTAGCGCAGGGTTTTCATCAAGTTCCTGCTGGTTTAACTGTTTTACCATATCCAGTAAAGTGCCGTATAAAGGAACTTCAAAGCGATACATGTCAGACAGTGCTTTTGCAAAATCAGAACGGATTTTGCTGCAGGATATCAGTTGACTGGCGTTTATTTTAATTTTAGGCATGACGTTTATCCAGAAACTATTAATGATTATTGAATAATAAAAAAGAGAGCCATACTCAGTACCGTTGTCAGTAAAACATTACGCGTGCTTATTGCTATTATGGCAGCAACTATTGCTGCAATAAAATAAGGATTATTAATTGCCAGGTTCAGTTCACCCCCTTGGTGAAACACAATGGGAGCCCAGATGGCGGTTAATACAGCGGGTCCGGTGTAGTGTAGAAAATGCAGAATTCTGGGGCCAAGCCTGATGGGTAAACGGGGCTCCAGAAAAAGATATCGACTGATAAACACCAGCGCAGCCATCAATAATAGAAGAGTCCAGCTCATAATGCTTCCTTCCTGATGATGGATACCGCATAACCGCAACTCATTGCAATCAGACTGGAATAAATAATACCACCCTCAATATTATAAACACTGAAAATAACCGATAGTATCAGCGCTATTAGAACAGTGAGTAATACTGACAGTTTTTTTATTGTGGGTATAACAATCGCAATAAATGTTGCTGCCACGGCGAAGTCCAGTCCATAGCGATCAAGATTCGGGATATTTTGACCAAGCAAAATACCTGTTAGTGATGCTAGCTGCCATATACAGTAAAAGCTAAAACCTGCCCCAAAGGCATACCAGAAATTAAATTCCTTACGCCTGAGATTTGAACACACAGCAAACAATTCATCAGTTAACAGGAAACCCAGTATTAATCGTTTATGTAAGGGGAAATGTGATATACGTGTACGCATAGTGGCACTGTATAAAAGATGCCTGGAGGTTAGAAATAGAGTGGTTAGCAGTAAGGTGGAAAGACTGGCTCCAGCTTTGATTAATCCCATACTGACCAGTTGAACCGATCCTGCGAAAATAATGGCAGAAACTGCCTGAGCCTGAAAATCAATTAAGCCTGCTTCAACAGCCAGGGAACCAGCCAGAATACCCCAGGGTATGACAGCAATACTCAAAGGCAGGATGATGAGTGAGCCATTTAAAAATGCCTGTGTCTTTGATAAATTATCTTTATCAGTAGGTGTATTTTGAGACAAAACCGGATTAACTTTTAGTGTTTAAAAAGCTATTTTGTCCCTGTTTCAGCACTCAATACAAGTTTTAATTATGACTGATAATTCTGATGGCTTTTATTAGCGGATTACAGCTTTACACAACAACATGATACGATAATCGACTGAAGATCAGGCTGGTTCAATAGAAAAATGAATTAAATGCTGTTCATTACTTTTAGCATTCTGTCCCAAGCTGAGCACACCGGAATTATGTAAAGGAACCATTTCATTATGAAATTTTAGCTCTACATTATTCTGCAATATATAGGTTCCATTAGTACTAGTATCGATCAGGCTGAACTTATTACTACTGTTTCGTCGTATTTCACAATGAAATCTGGATGCCTGTGTGGCTTCTATAATCAGATCGCATTCCAGTCCTCTACCAATTTTTAATGAGTTGGCGGTAAGTACCTGTTGTTGATTTTTATATGTTAGTGTCAATTGATTGATGTCTGGAGTTTGGTTAGGGGAGGCTACGATACAGGTGAGCTGGTCATTCTGTTCCCAGACAACATCATAAACATCAACCGGTTCCTGTTTTCCTTTAAGATAAGTTGTCGTTCTGTTTCTGCAAAAACTTTGCATTTCAGCAGGTAAAGTCTCGAATGTTTGTGCACTGATGATTGTTTTTCCTGGACGCGCGAGAGCTGCAATTCTTGCTGATACATTCACAGTATCACCATAAATATCGCCATCAGAGTGTATAACTGTGCCTATGTGGGCTCCAACTCGAATGGATATTTTTTGCTTTGAGTCGTGAAATGACTCAAATTCAGTGTATTCATGCATTTTATTTGCAGCTTCTATAGCCAGCTCAGATGATGGAAACAGGCACATGATTTCATCACCAATGGTTTTTATAACCTTTCCCCCCTGGTTTTCCACAATAATAGAGAGCGTACTGAGAACATCATTAACCACAGTCTCAGCAATTGCGTCACCTAATTTTTCGTACAGAGAGGTACTTCCAGCGATATCAGCAAAAAGGATAGTGAATTGGTTCATCTATTACTAGGCTTTTGGTTTAAATTGAGATAAGTTAATATCAGTTGATAGAAAGTAGAAATCATACAGTGTTTTTCTGTGTTACATAAGTATCAGGTCATATATAGGGCATATCTATAAAATAATACCCTAAAAATAGAAAATAGGTACACACTATAGAGATTTTATATGTCCTGATATTAAAATTATAATAAATAGTAAAAATAATAATATTTACCTGGGCGGGACTATGGGCATACGTTTTAAATTTAACCTGACTATATTATTGATATTTATATGCGGTTTTATAGTAGCAGGCTATCTTATTAAGGAAATGCTGCTGCAAAATGCTAAACATGAAGTTGAATTAAATGCCAGTATTATGATGGCAGCAGCAAAAAGTGTACGCTCCTATACTGTGGAAGAGATCCGGCCATTGCTGACAAAACTCGATAGTGTTGAGTTTCTGGCGCAAACTGTACCAGCTTATTCAGCAACTGAAAGTATGAAACGGTTACGCAAAACATTCCCCGATTATACTTACAAGGAAGCCGCTTTAAATCCGACCAATCCAGAACATAAGGCAGCGGGGTGGGAGGAAGATATTATTCAATATTTTCGTACTTATGAGTCGATAGAAGAGTATTCAGGTGTTCGTGACACACCAACTGGTCAATATCTGTTTTTAAGTCGACCTTTTAAAATTACCAATCAGGGTTGTCTGGCCTGTCATGATACACCGGATAAAGCCCCCATATCGATGATAAAAAAATATGGTAGTAGCAATGGTTTTGGCTGGAAACATAATGAGATTATTGGTGCTCAGATAGTCAATGTACCTATGTCTATTCCACTGCAGCGAGCTAATGAAGCTTTTGTTACATTTATGACTATTCTCGGTATTGTGTTTGTTATGATCTGGCTGGCACTGAATATCATGTTATATCTGATTATTATTAAACGCATCGATATTATTTCTAAAAAGGCAGAAAAAATAAGTATGGGAGATATGAGTTCAGCTGAATTTGATATGAATGGTAAAGATGAAATTGATTCTTTAGGACGATCTTTTAATTTAATGTATCGCAGTTTATGCAGTGCGGTAAAACTGCTTGATAAAACCCAGGCAGGTTAATAAAAGATGAAGGAACTCCCCGCCACAATTGGAAAATATCGCATCAAAAGCTTGCTGGGTGAAGGTGCAATGGGGCTTGTTTATGAAGGACTGGACACTGCCATTGATCGTAAGGTCGCAATAAAAACCCTGCATACACACCTGATCAATAAACGGGATGGAAAAGAATTTTTAGAACGCTTCCAGCGTGAAGCTAAATCAGCTGCCCGCTGTACCCATCAAAATATTGTCACCATACATGAATATGGTGAAGATCAGGGACAGCCATTTATAGCGATGGAGTATATTGATGGATTATCACTTTACGATATTCTGCAACAAAATCAGAAAATAAGCCTGAAAAATACTTTATCTATCGTTTCTCAAATTTTAAAAGCGATACATGCCGCCCATAAATTGGGCGTGATTCATAGAGATATTAAAACGGCCAATATTATTCAATGTAAAGATAGTAATGTTATAAAACTGGCCGATTTTGGTATAGCCCGTTTTGCAGAAAACAATTCCATGACATTGACCGGTGCCATAGTTGGGACTCCCCGTTATATGGCTCCTGAGCAAATGTTTGGACTCAAAGTGGATGAACGTGCCGATCTTTTTTCGGTGGCTATGGTATTCATAGAACTATTAACTGCTTTGCCTGATAAGCATGTTTATGCTTCATCTGCTTTACCCGTGTTACAGGGATTACCGCAAAATAATAAAATTAATTATTCCTGTCATTATCCGACTGCACTCATACCGGTTTTACAAAAAGCATTAGCCTGTAAAGCTACTGATCGATATCAAAGTGCCAGGGAATTTGCTTTAGCGATACATCAGGCCATCCAGAAAATTAGAAAATCGACTAATTCTCCAGCGGTAAATGTCGAAGCGGCTGCAAATTCATCAGAGAGTGATGCAATAAATCATGAAGACCTGGATTCACTTTCTCAAATTCTATCTCACTATATCGGCCCTGTCGCAAAAAATGTATTGAGACAGCAAACTACAGTGCATGATTCTTTAAGTGGTCTGGTTACAGCGGTTTCCATGGAAATTCCAGAAAATAGTCAAAGAGTTGAATTTATAAAAAAATGGGAAATAAACAGAGGTAAAAATAGTCTCTCACGTGCAGCAGGTTTGAATTCTCTCAGTCATAGCAGTTATTCGTCACTTTCTTCAACTATTAGCTTCGATGAGAATACAATTCAGAAAATCAGTCAGGATTATATTCAGTATATAGGTCCATTTGCACCACGTATGGTTGACTACTATAGCCAGAATTCAACAGACAAAGAACAGTTCATTCAAAATTTGGCCAGTGAAATACCAGATCAGAAAACACGGGATGAATTTACCAAGAAATGGAGTCTGGCATAACACTATTGATTACTTAATAAGAAGATCAGGGAGAACCAGTATGAAGGAATTTAAATGAGGCAGGCATAATGCAATATTTTGATTATAATCAGGGTGAAAAAGATCCCTTAGCGGCTGAGAATATTACTGTCTTCAATGGATTGACTGAAGATGAATGGCAAATGATTATTCAAAATGCGCGCAGTATCGAGTTTAAAAAAGGAGACTTGTTATTAAAAGCAGGTGAGTCTGATGATGCTCTTTATATTATGGTGTCAGGCCAGGTTGAAGTCATCACTAACAATAGTTTTGGTTTTGTTAAACGCATTGCCTGTATAGCAGAAGGGTCTGTTTTTGGTGAACTGGCTTTTTTTGATAATCAACCGCGTAGTGCATCTATTCGGGCAATCAGTACTGGTCAGGTTTTAAGAATATCCCGTCATGGTTTTGAACAGATAGCAGCATGGAATCCAAAGCTGGCACAGCAGTTTTTATTTGATCTGGGACGTATTCTAGCGCACCGTTTTAGAAACGAGTCACCATATAAAATTTAAAGGATTTAATCGATAATGGAAATCGAAGCTTTTCCCAATTATACCCAGATAAAGTCCAGACTCCCGGCAAAATTATGGTGGGGCTTTCGATGGTTTACATTGCTTTTGACCTTCTTTGTCATTTATCTGCTTTTTACCAGGCCTGAGACTGGACTGGTACTCATCTGGAAGTTATTAATACCTTTCCTCCCGCTTAGTTTTGCCATCTTTCCAGGCATCTGGCGCAATATTTGTCCTATGGCACTGCTTAACCAGTTACCACGTACACTGGGTATTAGCCGTGAAAAGACATTGTCAGAGTTTATGCGTCGAGTGGCTCTGTATATTTCTGTACTGTTTTTTATTGTTTTTGTTTTCTTCCGTCATCCGGTATTGAATCATGAAGGGACCGTGTTAGGGGTAATTTTATTACTGGCTCTTATTTTTGCTTTAATTGGTGGCTATATCTATAAAGGGCGAAGTGGCTGGTGTGGTACTTTTTGTCCTCTGGCTCCCCTGCAAAAAGCCTATGGACACGCTCCGCTAATATTGATCAAAAATGGTTATTGCGAACCTTGTCTTGGTTGTCAGAAAAATTGTTATGACTTTAACCCAAGGGCCGCTATCTTTAGTGATTTGAACGATGCAGATGAGCGTTGGAGCGAACAACGTAAATTTTTTATTGCCATTCTACCGGGTTTAATTACAGGTTTTTTTAATAGCGGATATAGTGCAGAAGTTGCTATTACAGAATACCTGAGCAGTATGTTAATACCGATGGGAGTTTCTATTGGTCTGTTCTATAGCTTACATAATTTATTAAACTTTAATTATTACAAACTGGCATCGATTTACTCGATGTTTGCTTTGTCTCTTTTTTACTGGTTTGGAACAGCTGTGGTAGCAGCAGGAATCCATCAACTTTTTTCAGTTAACTTACCTCCTTTTTTAATTACTGGCATTCAATTGACTGTTGTATTGATTTGTATTGCCGTGCTTGTTAGAGGAATCCTGTCAGAACGATTATTTAAGCAATCCCAGCTCGCAACAACTCAGGCTTCATTGGGAGAAGGGGTTAGTGCATTGAAAGCTGCATTACATCAAACCAGTCAACTGGTTCAGGTGAAAGAACTGTCCAGTGGGCAACAATTGCTGATGCGTCCCGGGCAGAACTTACTGGATACTCTGGAGGATGCTGAATTACCGATTATGGCTGGCTGTCGTATGGGTATGTGCGGTAGTGATCCGGTGGTAATTACTGAAGGTCTGGATAATCTGAATCCCCCTGATGAAAATGAGTTAAATACACTTCGCCGCTTAGGTCTTGAAGGAAAAGCACGACTAGCCTGCTGCTGTAAACCAAAAGCCGCTATCAGTGTTGATCTTGAAGCTGACCCAACTCAATTCCAGTTATCTAGTGAAGATGATGATATATCTGAAAATAGAATTGATACTCGACAGCAAGTCATTATTGTGGGTAATGGTATTGCCGGTATTAGTACTGCAGAAAGCCTTCGTGAAAAGGATAAGGAATGTCGAATAATTTTGATCACAAGTGAAGCTTATCATTTTTATAATCGGATGGGGCTGGAGAAAGTACTGGTTGGTCGAACTGCCATGCAGGGACTGTATTTAATGAAACCCGAATGGTATGAACGCAATGATATTGATTTTTGGCTGAATACTCAGGTCACCGGGATAGATACCACTTTTAAAGTAATCAATCTGGGAACAGGAGAAGTTGTACCATTTGATAAACTGGTACTGGCAACCGGTGCAAAAGCATTTGTACCCGAGCAGAAAGGTTATCAGTTACCGGGTGTATTTACTTTGAGAAATGCAGGTGATGCATTGTCTATTCGATTTTGGGTACAGCAATATAGCGCTAAAAGAGCCATAGTATTAGGAGGTGGAGTGCTGGGCGTAGAAGCTGCTGAAGCATTGCTTCAACTCGGATTGAAAGTCACTCTTGTGCATAGCGATGCCTTTCTGATGAATAGACAACTGGATAAAAAATCATCAACTATTCTGGATACTTTTTTAAGAAATAAGGGGATAAGGGTTTTTACCAATAGTGGAATCAGTGAAATTGAATCTTCCGGCGATTTAAAAAGAGTGATACTGGATGATAAAAAAATTCTGGTTACAGATATTGTCCTGTTATGTATAGGGGTACGTGCTGAAGTGGAACTGGCTAAGCAGGCAGGGCTAGAGGTAAATAGAGGTGTTATCGTTGATGAACATATGCTGACTTCTGAACCGGATATTTTCTGTGTGGGTGATGCAGCTGAATTGCCGGGGGCGATGGGTGGATTATGGTCGGTGGGTAGTGAACAGGGGAAAGTGGCTGCCGATGTAATAGCAGGAGGTAATAGTCGATATCAGTCTCAAAATTTACCGGTTGTGCAACTGAAAGTAAGTGGAATTGATCTTAAAAGCTTTGGTAGTTTTGAACATGAAGATCAGGCTCGCTCTCTTTATGCCGGTACCAATGCCGTTAATCGTTGGTGTCATGTACTGGTAAAAGAGGGGAGGTTGATAGCCGGTGTGTTTGTGAATTCCCCGATGACTGCAAATGCACTGATTAATGCATCTAGAAAACCGGATCTGATCTTATCTGATCAGGATATTCAGGATATGCTGTATAAGGATAAATGTTAAATACTCTATTTTGCCAGGATCATCATTTCCAGTTTTTTTCGTAATTCTACGATTTCTATGTGAGTTCGTACTCTGGCTCGTACAATAGGTGGACTCATTGGCTTGGTGATGTAATCGACAGCACCCAGATTAAATCCCAGAACTTCATCGTCAACATCACTTTTCACTGTGAGAAAAATGACAGGTATGTTTTTAGTGCTAAGGTCATGTTTTAATCTTCGACAAACTTCATATCCATCCATATTTTCCATCATAATATCGAGTAATATTAAATCGGGCTGAGGTTCCTGAGCCGCCAGAGATAGAGCATCCTGGCCATTATTGACAATTTCAATGTCATATTCATTACGCAATAAATTGTCCAGTACTTCTGTATAGAAGCTTTCATCATCAACAATCAAAATTTTGGGTTTACTCATAAAGATTGTTTATCCTTTCTGGTTTATGTAAATGGTAACCCTGACCGTAATCGATGCCAAGTCCGGTTAATACCGCCATAATCTCTTTATTTTCTACAAATTCTGCAATGGTTTTAATACCAAAAACTTCAGAAACCTGATGGATTGCTCTGACAATAGCAAGATCCATGGGCTCCTGAATTATGTTTCTTACAAAATACCCATCCAGTTTAAGATAGTCAATCGGTAAAGTTTTTAAATAAGCAAAGGATGAAAAACCACTCCCAAAGTCATCCAGTGCAAATTCGCAACCCAGATGTCTAAAATGTTTAATAAAGGTAACCGCTTGTGACATGTTACTTATGGCTGCGGTTTCTGTGATTTCAAAACAAATAGTTAATTCAGGGTTCTTATACTGTTCTAATAGCAAAGAGGCCTTCTCTATAAAGTCCTGACTGCTTAATGTTTTGCCGGAAAGATTAATATTACATATCGTTTTTTTAGTTAATGCATGTTTTTGAAAATTATCCAGAGTATTTTTGGTAACCCATAAATCCAGGGTGGTTGCCAAACCATAATATTCGGCCGCAGGAATAAATGAATCGGGATAAACCAGATTTCCATTTTCATCAAGCATTCTGATCAGGATCTCAAATCTCTGTTCTTTTTCCTTATCGATCAGAGGAATTATTTTCTGAAAATGAAGTTCAAATTGATCATTTTCAAAAGCAAAATTGAGTCTGGAAGCAAATTTTTGCATCTGATCTCTTTGATAAGTTGTGGTGTCATCAGCGTTATATATCTGTATGTTTTTTCGGCCTTTTTCTTTAGCTGTATAACAGGCAATATCAGCTTTTTTTAAGTAGGCTTCTGCTGATTGGCTTGTTTGGTTGATAGCGACTATGCCAATACTTGCACCTATTTTGAATACTTCTTTTCCCCAGCTAAAGTGGAATCGAAGAATCAGATTGAGTAGCTTGTCAAGAACCTGGTAAGCTTCATCTAAACTGGTATTCAGTAGTAATAAACCGAATTCATCGCCTCCAAGGCGTGCAAATACATCATGATTTCTAATTTCATCCTTGATTATGATGCTAATCTGACGAAGTAATTCATCACCGGCCAAATGTCCGCATACATCATTCACCACCTTAAACTGATCTAAATCGATAAAACTTAAACAATGCTGCAGGTTATTGGTTTGTGCTGATAAAATAGCCTGTTCCAGATGGCGTTCAAATTTATTCCGATTGAATAAACCGGTTAAGGCATCTGTGGAAGCCTGTTTTTCCAGCTCATTCATCAGGTAACGTGTTTCTGTAATATCTTCACTGATAAGCAGTATTTGCTGATTACTCTGATGATCCTTTGATGGTAACACTCTGGCGGTGTCTCTGGCCCAGAAAGTAGAGTTATCTTTACGTAAACGCGTACATTCCCAACGCCTACTTTCGACAGCCGGATTCTGTAGTAGTAAGTTTAAATTTTGCTCGATAAACTCCCGGTCATTTTCACTACAGATGGACAAAATGGATTTGCCGGTTAAAGCCTGCTGTGGATATCCAAGCTGTTTACTACCAAAATTATTAATAGATACTATACAAAGCTGACTATCTATTAATAAACACATAGCAGGCATTTCATGATAAATCTCATGAAACATTGGAGGATCAATGAATGAATTAGATGTACTATTCATGGTTTCTGGAAATTACTCCGGGTGTAATTATTCATCTATGTACCTGGTTGATATTTTATGAAACAAATCCTGAATGTTTAAAAATGCTTCAACTATTTCGGGGTCAAAATGTTTACCTTTTTGTTCTGTAATAAGTGCTGTTGCCTGTTGGTGACTAAAAGCAGGTTTGTAACAGCGTTTACTGACCAGAGCATCATACACATCGGCTAGTGCCATCAAGCGAGCAGACAGTGGAATCTGGCTTCCTTTTAACCCCTGCGGATAACCACTGCCATCCCATTTCTCATGATGACTATAGGCTATTTCTTTAGCTATTTTTATAAATAATGTTGAGCCTAGTTTTTTTTCTGCATTTTGAATAGTCTCTTGACCATAAACAGGGTGCTGATTCATGATTTCCCGCTCTTCAGTATTGAGTTCCCCTTCTTTGTGTAGAATTTTGTCAGGTACTGCAATCTTTCCGATATCGTGTAATGGTGCAGCCCTTTCAAAGCTATCTATCATTCGCTCATTTAAAAGAGCCTTAAAATCCGGGTTACTGGAAAGTTCTCTGGCCAGTTGTTTGACGTATTCCCTGGTACGCAGTAAATGATTACCAGTCTCTTTATCCCTTGCCTCTGCCATTTCTCCCATGCTGTAAATAATAGCGTCTTTCGTTCGCTCAAGCTCGACAGTACGTTCCTGAACCAGATGTTCAAGCGCTATTTTCTGTTGTGCAAGAGCCAGTTGAGTTTTAATTCTGGTGAGTAAAATAGGTACACTAATCGGTTTGGCAATATAGTCTACAGCGCCTAGCTGAAACCCCTGTAGTTCATCCTCTACATCATGTTTTGCGGTCAGGAAGATGACCGGTATATCATGCGTGGCTGCATTTTCTTTTAATCGACGGCAGGTTTCATAGCCATCCATTTCAGGCATTACAACATCCAGCAGGATTAAATCGGGTCTTCCTGCTCCCAGAGTTCGGCTTAATCCCTGCAGACCATTTTTGGCCAGCGATACCTGAAAATCCTGAGACAGTGATTGTGATAATAGATTCAGAAAAAAAGGTTCATCATCTATCACTAGAATTCTAGGCCGATTTGTGATTTGCTCATTCATTAGTATCTCTTTCGAGTGCTTTTTGGAGCCATTCTTGAGCCTGTTCAAATTCATAGTTTGCAACCAGATCTGACAAAATTTGAACAGCCTTTTCACCCAGTTTATTATTGATTTTTTCAGCCATCTGTTGAATGATTTCCTGCGATCTGGAATCTCCTATCTGTAATGCATGATTAAGAGATTCAAAGTCATCCTGTTTAACTGTCTGCTCAGCTGGGTGATTTGTCTGTGGTTGCTGAGATTGTTTCACTAATAGCTCAAGACTGGAGAATAGTTCATCGCAGACATCTTTAAGAGTAGACATCAGGGGAACAGCTGGCGTTTCCTGATTTTTCAAAATCGAATCAATTTCAGTTGTTATTTGCATCAATTCGTTAGCTTTGATATTGCCCGAAATCCCCTTTATTGTGTGGACAAGACGTTCGGCGGTAATTCTATCGCCCTGTTGCAGGGATTTTTCCAGGTTTTCGACAAAATCACCATGGTTTTGTACAAAGTCCCGTAATAAACTTTGATAAAGTTTCTCATTACCTCCAACCTGTTTTATTCCCTGTTTGATATTTAAACCGGGGACTGAATCCGGCCAGTGTTTAAGGCTTTGCAGAGAAGTTAGTTCTTCGGTTTTAGCATTACTTTCTGACTCTGATTTAATTTTATCGATTTTGGTTTTGACCGGTAAATACATCGATAATGTTTCATATAAGAGTTTAGGATCAACCGGTTTATTGATGTGATTATTCATCCCTGACTGTAAAGATTTCTGAATATCTTCAGCCATAGCATTGGCTGTCATGGCGATAACAGGAAGTTGCTTAAAGTCCGGGTTTTTACGGATTTCCTGAGTCGCCTGGTAGCCATCCATTTCAGGCATTTGAATATCCATTAAAATTAAATCCGGAATAAATTTGTTAAGTGACTGTAATACTTCCTGTCCATTTTCACAAATACTGACTTTTAGCCCCATTTGTTGCAATATTTCCTGTGCTACCTGTTGATTAATTTTATTATCTTCAGCCAGTAATACATGTCCATCAAGAGGTGGTATGTCGACACTATTTTGCCTGTTCAGCTTTGTGTTAGTCGATTGCTGATGATTCAGCCCCTTTTTAGCCTGGATAATAGCGTTAAATAGTTGAGAGGATGTTATGGGTTTTACCAGATAACCATCTAACGGCAGGTGGTTAATTTTTTGTAGAGTGGCTTCGCGACCATAGGCGGTCATCAGGATAATAATTGGCAATCTGTTTTCTGGAACCTGCTTTCTGATTTGAATTGATGTTTTCTCTCCATCCATATCTGGCATTTTCCAGTCCAGTAACACAACATCAAACTTTTTAGTATTTTGATCCAGTAATAATTTCATGGCCTCTTTACCTGAGCTGATAGCGGTTACATGAAAGGTCATAGACTCGAGTGTGCCAGTCAGAATTTTTAATGATAGAGGATTATCATCAACTACAAGAACATTAAGTCCTGTTAAATACGGGGCAGGGTAATTATGTTTTAACTGATCGCTGTTTTGATCAGCTACGACAAAGGGTAATCTGAAATAAAATGTGCTGCCTTTACCCTGAGTACTTTTAGCATCAAGTGTTCCTCCCATTAATGAAGCTAACTGCCTGCTGATTGAAAGTCCTAATCCTGTTCCACCATATTTCCGTGTTGTAGAGCCATCTTCCTGCACAAAAGGATCAAACAGTGTCTCCAGCTTATCTGGCGCAATACCTATTCCTGTATCACTCACTTCAAACTGTAAATAAATTTTATCCCCGGGGTCTTGCTGAGGTTCTTTGACAAAAACGTGCAGAATAATATTTCCACTTTCTGTGAATTTTATGGCATTTGAGACCAGGTTATTGAGAATTTGATTGATACGAAAAGGATCTCCCATTAAAAAATCTGGAACATCCGGCGCTAATTCGTAAATAAATTCTACTTTCTTATCGATCCGAATAATCGTCATACTAGTCAGATCATTAAGCAATTCCTGAAGGTTGAAGCGAATATTTTCAATATTCAGATGACCGGCTTCAATTTTTGATAAATCCAGAATGTCATCGATTAAAGCGAGCAGGGTTTGTGATGATTTTTGCAGACTATTGATGTAATCAGCCTGTTTTTCATCTATATCCGTTTTAGATAATAAATGACCAAGTCCAACAATAGCATTCATTGGCGTTCTAATTTCATGGCTCATATTGGCCAGAAATTGACTTTTAAAGTGGCTGGAACGTTCAATTTGAAGGCTTGCTTCCTTATTTTCAGTAATATCCTGACTGATACCGACGACTCTAGTTGCATGGCCCTGATGATTTCGTTGTAAAATTCGTCCCTGACTGGCAATCCAGCGATGACCTGGTCTGGTTAAATACTCGACCTTAAATTCATTCTGTTCTCCTTTAATGTATCTTTTCAGGGATTGAATTGTTTTATCGGCATATTCCTTAGAAATTATCCGTTTAATATCATCGTCATTCAGGGTGTCCTGATCATCTGCTAAAGAGTGATGCCTGGCAAAAGTTTCATCCCAGTGAATTTCCTGCTTTTTTTGATTAGCAAAAGTCATCTCCCAGGTACCCAGCTCGGCACTTTCCAGAGTCAGGGCTAAACGCTCTCTGCCTTCTCTTAATTCACTGTTTACTTTGGAGAGTACATGATGTCGATAACCCAGAAATATAAAAATAATGAAAGCTATTGCCAGTACCCAGAGTACCAGCGAGTAATTTATTTTTTGTGCCTGGTGAACGACGAGCCAGTTTTTTAAAAATTCATTTTTCTTTTCAGCCGGTAACTGATTTATCGCTTTATTAAATATTGAAATGAGTTCCGGCCAGTCTTTACGAATGCCTATGGATAGCGGATAGTTATACTGTGTTGATGCAGCAACCTGTAAATTCGTCATCCCTTCGGCTGCGATTAAATAACCACCTACTGCTAGCGTATCAATAAATGCTTCGACTTCTCCGGTGGCTAAACCTTTCAATCCTTTGTTGGTATTTAAATATTTTTTTAATAGTATTCCGGGGTAATCTTTCTGGATTTTTTCTTCGATCGCATAGCCATTAACCAATCCTACTTTTTTCCCTTCCAGATCAGTAATACCTGCCAATAAGGTTTCTCCACGTCGGTTAAAAATAACGATAGGAAAGTCGATATAGGGTTCGGTGAAATTTAGATATTCAGTTCTTTTTTCCGTTTTGACTACCATCGGAGCAATGTCGATGGTTTTATCCTGTAAGCCTTTTATCACCATCATCCAGGGCATACGCTCAGGCGGTTTGAATTTGATACCAGTCTGCTGACTAAAATACTGCATAAAATCAGAAGATAAACCGCTATAGTGATTATTGTCATCAATAAATTCCAGAGGATTCCAGTCCTTGTCAATTCCCAGGGAAATATCAGGATGTTTTTTTAGCCAGGCTTTTTCCTGCTTATTCAGTTTTAATAGCGGGATATCATAATTTCTTAGCGAGTTTGTCAGCCATTTATTTTCAATAGCCAGTCGTTCCTGTTGACTGATACTATCAAGTACTTTGTCAATGATTCCAATTAAAGGAAACCAGTCTGGATCTTTTTTGGATACTGCAAAATTTTGAGGTGCCTGACCTAATCCGGGGTTACCCGTAATTTTTAAATTAGTTAACTGGTGCTTTTGGGTAATCCAGCTGACCACAGCCTGATTACCTACATAGGCATCAGCATTACCCCAGGAAACTTTCTGCAGTGCCTCCAAAGTTGATTTTACGGGTATTAGTTTTATCTCCGGGTGTTTTTCCTGGAGTATTTTCATCGTAACAAATCCATCTTCAATGGCAACAGATCTACCTTTAAGATCATTAATATTGCGAATATCCGTAATATCTTTTCTGGTGATGATGATTTTTTCAGCATGAAAGAATGGTTTAGTAAATAAAAGTTTTTCTGTGCGATCTTTATTAAAAGCAATTGTTGCACCCACATTTAGCTCACCATTCATAACCTTCTGCAGCATAATTTTGAAGGCACTGCTTTTTTCAGGTTTAAAACTGATACTGGTTTTTTGACTGATTAAATTCAGGTAATCAGCAGTAATACCCTTAAATTCATTTTTTTCATCAATGAAATCAATAGGTGGCCAGTTACCATCTATTCCGACAGGTATAACGGGATGACTGGCTAGCCATTCTCTTTCTGAAGAACTAAAATTAATTACTGGGTTTTTAGCGACAGGTAATGCATATATCCAGTTATTGGTGATATCGCGTAAGCCATTTTGAGTAATATTGTTGAGAGCTTTCTGGATAATATCTCTTAAAATCGGTGCATTTTTTCGGCTACCTATGGCCAGAATAGAGCCAGGTTTAGATAGTCGGCCATGTATCGACAGGTTAGACAGCGCTAATTTTTCGATGAAATACAGCGCTACCACTCTATTTCCAGCATAGGCATCAGCTTCTCCTCTAGAAACTGCTTCAAGAGCTTCTCTGGTGTCCTTGAATAGTTTGAGCTTAATCTCAGGATAGTTTTCACGAAAATACTTAACATTACCAAAACCACTTTCCAGTGCGACTGAGTATCCCCCTAAACTGGCTTCAGATTTAATAAAAGGAGTCGTCTTTTTAGCAACAAATACATGGGGAATATCAAGATAAGGAGAGGTGAAATTAAAATATTTTTCACGTTCCTTTTTAGGTGTGATATCCATAATTAAATCCAGCTTTTGTTGTTCCAGCTGTTTGTAAATCGATGCCCATTTACCAGGTACAATAGTTAATTTATTTCCAAGTTGAAGATTGATACGCTTGATGATGTCAGCGCCTATTCCAGTCGGGGTTCCATTATTATCCTGAAAGTTAAATGGTGGCCAGTCATCCATGACCGCTATAGTTAATTTTGACTGTTTTGATAACCATGCTGATTCTTCAGTTGTTAACTGAAGTTCCGTCGGATGTATGAATGGCTTTAATTTTAAGCCTAGCCATTGACGCTCGATCTGTTGAGCCTGACCAGTTGTTGAAGCTTGCTGTAAAACTTTATTGATAATTGAAACAAGTTCAGGCCAGTCTGTACGAATACCAAAATAAAGTTTATTAGCTGAATAACCACTGTCAGCTTTTACCTGTAAATTAGTTAATCGATTCTTTTCTGCAAGATAGAATATGACTGCCTGATTTCCTATATAGGCATCGGCCTGGTTTCTGGAAACAGCTCGTAGTGCTGCTGCTGTATCCTTAACGACCAGGAGATTTATTTGAGGATGATTTTTTTGTAGTTCAGAATGGAAATTGTATCCCTCTTCAACGGCTACGATTTTATTTTTCAAAGAATCAAGGTTGATAAAATTGTTTTGTTCTTTTCGGGTTAAAATGACATAGGGTGCCTGAAAATAAGGCTGTGAATAGATCCAGTATTTTTCACGTTCAGCTCTTTTAGCTAAATTAGAAACAATATCTATTTCCCTTTTTTGGGCTTTTTGTAACATATCATTCCAGCTACCTGCACTGATTGCAGAAAATTGAATTCCAGTCTGACGGCTAATCAATTCTATAAAATCGTGGGTAATCCCCTCGTGTTGCCCGGATTCGTTAATAAAATCAATTGGGGGCCAGTTAGCATCAATGCCAACTTTGATTACAGGATGATCCTTTATCCATTGTTTTTCCTGTGCATTAAAAGGGCTAAATGAAGCTTTTTCCTGGGCTAAAATGGTTTCAGACGCTAATAGAAGAAGCAAAGATAAGCAAAAAAGATATGTTTTTAGAATATTCAACTGCTTTTCCGTAAGAGTTTTATAGGGTAGAGACCTTAATCCTGGAAAAATCAGTTAATCATGAAAGTCTACGTAACACCTTAATGCATCTGTTTTGCATCTTTTTCACGCTGAACTGATTTTTCCAGGTTAATCCGGTATGGTTAATGCCTTTTGAGTCTCCAATTTAAATCAATTACTCATGCATATATCATTCTTAAGATGTTATTTATATGCTTAGTCAATTGTATAATAATAAACCAATATAATGAAAAAACAGGGATATTTTAATTTTCCAACTGGAAAATTGATTCAATTCAAGGAATGAGTATATTTTATAAATAAATTTAGAATTTGTTTATACTTAAACATGTTTTTGCTTAATCATTTTTGTTGAGAGGGTTATGCGGATCTATTCCGTTCATCATACATTTATTTACATCATTCTTATTTTGTTGCTTATACCTGCTTTATTGTTTTCGGGTCAGGTACTGGCATTGGAGGAAGTGAGTCTGCAACTCAGCTGGAAGTATCAATTTGAATATGCAGGATTTATTATGGCCAGAGAAAAAGGCTATTATAAAGAGGCTGGTCTGCAGGTAGAATTAGAAGAGTATACAATCGGTACAGATATCGTGCAGGATGTATTAACCGGGAAAAATAATTATGGCACCCATAATTCAAGTGTAATCGTCAACAATGGTAAGCTGGAGCCAGTCATTTTACTGGCAACATATCTTCAGCAATCCCCACTGGTTTTTGTCGTTTCCAAAGATATAAACTCGCCCAAAGATCTAATAGGTAAAGTGATTTCAGGTACTAGAGATGAATTAAAATATAGCTCTCTTGGTCAGTTATTAAGTCATTTTTTTATAACTGAAGAAAATACTAAATTTGTCGAACATAGTTTTGGTATTGAAGACTTTGTCAATCATAAAGTTGATGTAATGACTGCATTCAGGACAAACCAGTTATACCTGCTGGATGAAAGAAATATTGAATATAATATCATCGATCCGGCTGATTATGGGTTTGTGATGACTGCGGTAAATTTATTTACTTCATATTCAGAGGCTGTGAATCATCCTGAACGAACGAAAAGATTTATAGATGCCTCCAATAAAGGCTGGCTTTATGCCCTGCAACATGTAGAAGAAACAATCGATGTTATTTTACAGAAATATTCTACTCAGAAATCAAGAGAGGCTCTACGATATGAAGCCACTGTGACCCGTAAGATGATGCTGCTGGACTTTTTTGAAATTGGAGAAACTAATAAAGAATTAAGTTTACGTGCTGAGAGCCAGTTTCATCACAGTGGCTTATTGAATCCGGATCAGAAGCTTGACAAATTTTTATTTGAAGAAGTGGTAAAAGATATCAACAGCAGTGATTTATTTACCGATCAACAAAAAAGCTATTTAAAAAATAAAAAAGAGATTACTTATTGTATTGATCCGGAATGGATGCCCTTCGAAAGTATTCATAATGGGAAACATATTGGTATATCAGCAGATATTTTTGACGGTTTTAAGAAGCAATTACCTGTTCCCATGCATTTAATAAAAACTCAGAGCTGGGTGGAATCTCTTTTTAAAGTTCAACAGAGGGAATGTGATATTTTATCCCTGGCTTCTCCTACAACAGAAAGATTGAAATATCTTGATTTCACACAACCTTATATTAATTTACCAGTCGTTCTGGTAACCAGGACAGATAAAATATTTATCGATGATATCAATGAGGTAAAAAATGAAAAACTGGCCGTGGTTAAAGGCTATGCTATTGCCGATATTTTAAGAGAAAAAATTAATGACATAAACCTGATAGAAGTTGACTCAATATCTGATGGTTTAAAAAGGGTAGAGAGTGGTGAAGTATATGGTTATGTTGATAATTTGATGGTGGTTGCTAATTCAATACAAACCGAATTTACTGGCGTTTTAAAAGTTTCATCTAGACTCAATGAACAGGTGCAGCTGGCGATTGGAATACGAAAAGATGAACCTCAGCTAAAAGAAATTTTTAATATTTTAATTCAACAGTTATCAGAAAAAGATATTCAGAAAACTTTTAATCGCTGGGTAGCTGTACAAGATGAATCCAGATTTAATTACTCTCTAGTCTGGAAGTTCCTGTTAATTATTTTAGTAATAATTGCAGGTTATTTAATTCATTATATTAAATTAAAAAAGCTCAACCTGGCCTTATTAAAACTATCTGTTACAGATCCTTTGACTGGTCTTTTTAATCGGCTGAAAATGGATGAAGTATTAATTCAGCAACAGGCCGCTCTACAAAGATATCATGTCAATACTTCCCTGATCTTAATTGATATCGATTTTTTCAAAAAGGTCAATGATAATTATGGACACCATGTTGGTGATCAATTGTTAATTGATTTTTCCCGCTTGCTTAAAAGTAATGTAAGAGTAACTGATATTGTTGGTCGCTGGGGTGGCGAGGAATTTCTAATTATCTGTCCCAATATTAATAAAAAGGGTGCGGGTGAACTGGCAGAAAAATTACTGGAAAAGGTAAGGGATTACTATTTTTATGATGTGGGTAGAATAACCGTGAGTGCCGGCGTAAGTGAACTGGAACGTGATCAGGTTATCCAGAAAATACTGATTAAAGTGGATGATGCACTTTATTTTTCCAAGCACAATGGCCGTGATCAGGTTTCTTTTAGCGATTGATATGATCTGTTTTAATGTTTCAATGAGTAACTGTTCGTGCAGGTTTTTTAACCGGATTTTCTATCTCTTTATCACTGATTCTGGCAATTAGCGCTCAGAATGCTTTTGTATTAAAACAGGGTTTGAAACAGCAGAACGTTTTTATCATTGTATTGATTTGTGCTTTATCTGATGCATTATTGATCAGCCTGGGTGTTTCGGGGGGTCATTTATTAATTCACTCACTACCTTGGCTGGAAATAGCTGCCCGATACGGTGGTGCTGTTTTTTTATTAGCATATGGTGCAATCAGTTTTTATTCAGCATTTACACAGTCTCATGGACTGCATGTCGATGATCAAAAAAAGGTTTCGTCTATATCAACAGTTATTATGATATGTCTTGGATTTACCTGGTTAAATCCACATGTTTATCTGGATACATTGGTATTGATTGGCTCAATATCCAGTCAATATCCGACACAAAAACTACAGTTTGGTTGTGGCGCGGTGACTGCATCATTTATCTTTTTCTTTGCATTAGGCTATGGAGCACGATTTTTGCGACCTTTTTTTTGCAAAACCCTTCTCATGGAAAGTGCTTGAGGGATTTATAGGCGTGATTATGTGGTCTATAGCTTTCAGTTTAAACTCAATGCAAAGCTTGCGGTATTCAGTGAGAAGCTGTTATCTGGGAGGATGACAGGGTATCATACGCTCATTTTACTAGCCTGGCTGGAGTTTAGATGGAAAAACAAGTTGATGTGGCCATTATTGGTGCCGGAACATCGGGTTTAAATGCCCTGTCTCAAGTTAAAAAAGCAGGAAAATCCTTCCTTTTGATTAATGGTGGTCATTGGGGTACAACTTGTGCGCGAGTTGGTTGTATGCCATCCAAAGCCTTTATTCAGGTTGCTGAAGATTATCACCGGCGGGAAATTTTCGATCGTCATGGTATCGAAGGTGAAGAGGATATGAAGCTTGATATCAACGAAAGTATGGAACATGTTCGTGATATGCGTGATATTTTTGTTGATCGAGTGCAGGGTGCCAGCACCGATAATATGCCGGATGAGGAGAAACTGGAAGGTTATGCGCAGTTCATTGATTCCTCTACCGTGCAGGTTGGGGATACCCTGGTAAGTGCTAAAAACTTTATTATTGCCACAGGAACAAGACCAATTGTACCTGCTGCATGGAAAAAATTTGGTGATAAAGTTTTGACCACAGATGAAATTTTCGAGCAGGAGGATTTTCCTGAATCAATGGCTGTTATTGGTCTGGGGGTTATTGGTCTGGAGCTGGGCCAGTCACTATCCCGTAAAGGGATAAAAATTACCGGCATCGATGCGAGTAATTGCATTGCTTCATTAACTGATGAACTGGCCAATGAAGTTGCATTACAGCTCATGCGTAAAGAATTTGATATCTGGTTGGGAGAGCAATCTACTTTAGAAGAAGCTGGTGATCAAATCAGAGTGACTGCTGGTGACAATTCAGTTCTGGTTGACAAGGTGCTAGTTGCTATTGGTCGTAAGCCGAATCTGGATAATCTTGGACTCGATAAGCTGGATTTGCCGCTGGATGATGATGGCATGCCGGTTTTTAATTCCAATACCATGCAATTAGGAGAATTACCGATATACATTGCCGGAGATGCAAATGGCACCCGGCAGATTTTGCATGAAGCTGGCGATGAAGGGAAAATAGCCGGTTATAATGCGGCGCATAGTTCTACGGTTGCTTTTAAACGGAAAACACATCTGGGTATAACTTTTTGTGACCCGAATATTGCGACTATTGGTGCAGACTGGTCGACATTAAAAGATAGTGAAAATGTCGTGGTTGGCGAAATGCGCATGGGCCCTGTTGGAAGAGCGCTGATTATGGGGAAAAATAAAGGCATCATGCGAATTTATGTTGATAAAACAAATGCAACCTTATTAGGTGCTACCTTAGTTTCTGTCAAAGGCGAAAATGTGGCACATTTATTAGCCTGGGCAATTCAAACTGGATTAAACGTTTTTGATATTCTCAAGCTGCCATTTTATCATCCAGTAATTGAAGAAGCTTTACAGGCCTGTTTTTATGATGTACTGGATAAGCTCGATATTAAGTCATCAGCTAAGATATTAGAAATTGAGGAATTATCATCATGAGTGAAACAGATAGTCAAATCGATGAAAAGGCAAAAGAAAAGCGTATTATGATTATGATGCGTCAGGTTTTGTCTGCAGTGGCTAGAGAAACAGTGCCACCAGCAGGTATGCGGCATCCGCTTTCTGATAACACAATACAGGGTATACGTGATTGTCTGTCCCTGATTTCTGCACGAGAGCAGGAATTGAATATTGAACTGGATGAACAAAATGAGGCTCGTCCGCGCTATGCAGATGAAGCTAAAACAGCTAATGTTGTTTCCCTCGAATCAATAACCGGGAAATAAACTTTTCTCCACTGGCCTTAAGGTAGAAGTTTGAATATAAACTGAATTGGCTTATTCAGTTGAAAATCTGCTTGCCTTTGTCGTTAGAGATGAATAAAGATTAATCTATTTAGAGTTTAAAGTTATGAGTAATAAAACAGTAAAAAAAGTCGTATTAGCCTATTCAGGTGGACTGGATACCTCGGTTATTTTGAAATGGCTGGAAGATGAGTACCAATGTGAAGTAGTGACTTTTACTGCAGATGTGGGGCAGGGTGAAGAAGTTGAACCTGCTCGTGAAAAAGCAAAACAATATGGTATTAAAGAAATATTCATTGAAGACTTACGTGAAGAATTTGTACGTGACTTCGTTTTTCCTATGTTTCGAGCGAATACCATTTACGAAGGTGAGTATTTGCTTGGTACTTCTATTGCACGGCCTTTAATAGCTAAACGACTGGTTGAAATAGCGAAAGAAACGGGTGCTGACGCTATTGCCCATGGTGCCACAGGCAAGGGTAATGATCAGGTTCGATTTGAGCTTGGTGCTTATGCTTTGAATCCTGATATCAAGGTGATAGCCCCCTGGCGTGAATGGAGCTTAACATCACGAGCATCTTTAATGGAGTATGCCGAAAAGGCTGGAATCAGTATTGAACAGAAACGGGGTAGCAAATCTCCATATTCAATGGATGCCAACCTGCTCCATATTTCTTATGAAGGTGATGTGCTGGAAGACCCCTGGGTTGAAGCGGAAGAAGATATGTGGCGTTGGAGTGTATCTCCTGAAACTGCTCCTGATGAGCCGCAGTATATCGTGTTGAGTTATGTGAAAGGAGACATAGTGGCAATAGATGGAACAGAAATGACTCCAGCGACTGTACTTGAAACCTTAAACAGGGTAGGTGGCAAACATGGCATTGGACGTTCTGATATTGTTGAAAATCGATATGTCGGAATGAAATCCAGAGGTTGTTATGAAACTCCCGGTGGTACCATCATGCTTAAAGCTCACAGAGCGATGGAATCACTGACTCTGGATCGTGAAGCCGCTCATTTAAAGGATGAATTAATGCCGCGATATGCCACCATGGTTTATAACGGTTATTGGTGGAGCCCTGAGCGATTGATGATGCAACAATTAATTGATGAATCGCAAAAATCGGTTAATGGTGAAGTACGCCTGAAACTTTATAAGGGTAATGTCATTGTAGTCGGCAGACGTTCTGAAACAGATAGTCTGTTTGATGAATCTATAGCTACCTTTGAAGATGATGAAGGCGCTTACGATCAAAAAGATGCAGCCGGTTTTATTAAATTAAATGCTTTACGTTTGCGCATTGCCGGTAATAGAAAATAATCATGCGTACTTCTCTGTTTTTACGCTTATTGATCTGGCTCGTTTTTACGAGCCTGCTTTTTGGCTGTGAATCTGAGAAAATGAAGCAGACTGAATTCAGCCTACAGCAAAATAAATTTTTATTGTCATTAGAGCTGGTTGAACATGCTGGAAAAACTTTGCAATCTCCAGCTTTAAATCAGTCTGAAATAGATGCAGCCATGATGGAAATGGATCAGGGTATTAAACAGGCCTTTGAAGTGAGACCTGAATTTCTGAAAAAGCTGGATATTCGATTACCAAAACTTTATTCCACTATGTTTATTGCGGGAATAGAGAGTTACCGCCTGGGGGTTGAGTCATCCAGTAGAGAAAAGCAGATTGAAGGTCTCAGGTTGCTTGCTGAGTGGAGTCAATTCTGGCTGGCGGAAAAAAATAATATTCAAAATAAATTATTAGAACTGGGTAAGCATTAACTGAGCTTGGTACAACTGGTAGTCTGTGTTAATCAACGAAATGGAGTTAATCGGGGTCCATGTGCTGAAAAAGGTAGTCGGGTCTTAATTGAACCTGGAAAAATCAGTTGAATCTTGAAAGTCCAGGTAGCAGCTTAATGCAGCTGATAAAATCAAAAACACAGTCTTCAGCAATCAGCTGACTGCGCTGTTTTTGATTTCTCGGCAATTGCTCCTGCATTGCTCTAACGACAGTCATTCCAGGCTTAGGCTTGGCACATTAATCTGTTACGCATCTTTTTCACGCTGAACTGATTTTTCCAGGTTGAAATATTCAGGCGGTATTTTAGCGAATTGAATATGCCTGTGGCACGATTGTTGAACAAGTATGTCTTGGGGCTTGGGCGCTGTTCAGAAGGGGGTAGTATGCGAATTGCACCAGGGTGCTTTTTTTACTAAGGTAACTGAAAAAGATGTTGCAAGAATTATCAGAGAAATAGACAGCTATATCCTGATCAAAAGTAAACAGAAATGATCAGAGACGCTTTAAAAAAAGAAAGTCAGAACCAGGTCTGACTTTCTTTTATATGTTGAGTGCATAATCTGTACTCAACGATATGAAACTAAATCAGTGGTAATGTTAACTTAGAACTGATAGGTCACATTAATCTGCGAAGACTGGCTTTCGCTACGATTGATTAAAGCCCAGTTCAAATTGATACGGTCGTTAAAGTGATAAACCACACCGCCACCGAATAGAACGCCATCATCATCTCCTAAATCGAGACCAAGTGTACCCTGTACATCAAAGCTATCGGTAATGGCATAACTGAATACACCAGCAGCCCACACACCAGCAGAGTTATAAGATTCATCACGGACTATATTACCGTTAACAATTTTTACCTTTCCATCATAATCGCCAGTATCATGAAAACCGGCTTCGATGGTGATATCAATCATATCGGCAATTTTCTGTTCAAGTTTATAACCACCGTAAATTTGAAAGCCTGAAGCTTGTTTAAAGTTATTATCATCATCAGGAGTACTGGACGTTAAGCCGACACCGATATAATAAGGTTTTTTCTGATCATCTTGAGCGGATGCAACACCCGAGCATAAAACAAGAGCTGATACTAATGGAATTGAAAGTAGTTTTTTCATTGGGGTTGTATTCTCCATAATAAATTCAATGATGTTGAATGTTATGTATATAAATAATGATTAAAAGATCTGTTGTAATATTAATAAAATAGATGAACGCTATAAAATATTATTATCAATTTTTTTGAAATAGAGTTTTATCTCGATACCCTTTTATAATGGGTGTGGTTATAGTGCTTCTGGGATAAATAATCAAGACAAAATCAAGGATTAAATGATTTTTTTGAACTATAACGTGATTTTTAAGAATTTTAGGAAAATTCTCTTGACGCTTGATTATCAGTGTTCTACTCTCGCGTAATAACTGTATTTAGAGGGAGGTTTTTTTGTTAAGAGAATGATTTAAAAATATCTGGATGAAGAATCCTGTATGCAAATGCTAAATATTGTTTCAAAATTGTATACTAAAAAAATTACTTACTACTTATACATTTTACATTTAATCGAAAATATAATTCCAAAGACGGAGATTTCTATGTTTAAAGAAAATAAATTATCAGGCGCTATTAGACTTGCATTAGCAACGACAATGGTTTTTTCATTGGCCGGTTGTTTAGTTGAAGGCAGTGAAAGCGTTTCAACTTCTGGTGGTACAGTTACTCAGGTAACGAATCCAACAGGTACAGTTCAAGGTCATGTTCAGGATACTAACGGTAATCCTTTAACTGGCGTTACTGTATATTTAGGTGGTGCCAGCACTACAACTGATGCAGGTGGTAACTACACATTTGCTAATGTTGGTGTAACTAATGCGGCGGGTGCTGACTCCGATACTGCACATAAACCTTTAAGTATCACAGTTGCTGCACCAACTGGTTATCTGGGTGCAACTGTAACTGTTAAACCTGAAGCACAGGTTGATGGAACTGAAACAAATGCTGCATATGACAGTACTCCTACTCTATTCATTGATGGCTTTACAGCTCAGGCTGGTACAGCTGTTCTACCTGCTTTAACTTCAAGTGTATCCGGTGTACTTCGTGATGCTGATACTGAAGAAGCTATTAGTAATGTGGTTATTCGTCTTGACATGACATCTGTATCTGTATCTGGTCAGCAACAGGCGCATGATGGTGTTGATTCAAGTTATGCTACATCTACTTATTCAGCTACCACTGGGACTGATGGTTCTTTCAGTTTTTCAAATTTACCTGATGACACTACATTTCGTTATATGATTGAAGGTTATGAAGGTGGCCATGTCGGTAATTCTGTTGGAACTACAGATGAATCAGTTCTATATGTAGGTAATGTATATGCTTCTCCAATTATAGCAAATGATACTGAAAACCCATATGTTACTCATGTTACTACCGCAATTGATGGTGGTGTTGGTTTATTAAATGATGACATCAATAATGATTTTGTTGTTAATTTTAGTGAAACTATAGATCCCACTTTAGTAGATACTAATTCAATTGTTGTATGGGATGATATGGATGGATATCAAACTGTAGACTCTGCAACTTTCGCTGCTGATAACAAAAGTATTACGATACATACAGCCAATGATATTGCTGCTGGTGCAGAAGTACATATCTTTCTGTTAGTGCCTGATTTTGTTGATACAGCAGGAAATGTTTTAATTACTGCGAATGCTATTGACTATGACAATGATATAAGTGCTAATTCTGGTGCACCTTATGTTCGGTTAGATCTTCAGGTATTTACTGAAGCCAATCTTAATGCACCTGCTGTAACTGATTTAGCTCAATCTTTTGAGGATGATTTAGGTACTGATGATTATGGAGAAATTCAAGATTCAAATTCAGTATTTACTGATGTGGATGATATTAGAGCTGACTTGCAACAGTTAAACTCATCTGATAATGATGATGGTCTATCTGGTTATGATGTTTCTGAACGTTTAAGTGCTTTAGCATCTGCGCTGAATGGTGCTGCTGTTGATGTTGAAACCAATATTGCTCGTGTAACAATGACACCAACAGGTGCTTCCAGTTATATAGTATCTGTTCTGGACGGGAATGGTGAAATACTTGATCCAGCTGCTAGTGAATATGAAATTTATGACGGCTCAGCCAGTATTACTCCTGTCTCTTCTTCTGCTGAAGCTGTAACAATTGAAATATCTGGTATGGATCCAGTATTTGCATTAATCAGTGATATGGAACCTGGCTATACTGTTATTGTTACTCCAACTGATGATCTGGGTCATGCTGGTACTCCTCAAAGCCTGGTACTTGTTGATGCTGTAGAGCCTACTACGGTTCTGCAGAATTCTTATGGTGTAACTCCAGTAGAGAATGGTCAGGTTACAACAGTTGATTTTGGTAATGGTGGTGAATTAATCAGTAATGGCGTTGCGAGTGTCGGAACACCTTATTTAAATGTCACTCCAATGTTACTGGATAATTTAGACAATAGTGGTGATTCAATTAACCTAAATAGCGGTTCTGGTAATGATAATACCTTAGAATATGAATTATTTGATCTAAACACAGTAGATACAGCAGGTACAGGATCAGCCTATATTCCAAGAACAGATGGTATGTATGACTCTGTTGCTTATGCTGCGATGGATACTGCACGTGCAATTGGTGTTGCAATGTCTGAAGATATTAGCCTGACAGCCACAGCTCCTACCTATACAGGTACAAATGCGGCACTAAGTGGTTATACAGCTCATAATGATGTAACAATGGATGATGAAGGTGATACTGTAAATGCCGATCTGGTTGATGTGCAGGTGGATGATGTATTTTCACTGGCAGCTGATAATGGGGCAGTATTAGATTTCACAGGTTCTATTACTGATAACGCTGGTAATACGGCTACTGCTGATAATAACCCTGCTGTTGTTATGAGAGATGCTATGCCACCTATGGTGACATCTGCTATTTACAATGGTCATAATTTCGTAGTTACTTTTAACGAAGCTGTTGCTATTGATACTGCAAATGACACAATCGTTGTTGGTGGTATGACTATTGGTTTGACTAATTCTAGTCTGGATGCAACAAATACAATTTTAACCATTCTTCCAGAGGATGATAGTAATGGCCTGGCAACAGGTGGCTGGATAGATGATGTTGTTGAAGCTGATCTTGATGGTTATGGTAATCTGAATAGAGCGGCTGTATTTGCCTTAGCTCAATATACAGAAAGTGGGGTTACTCTGCAGTCAGCAACAGATGGCTCTGGACATGCTAGACTCGTATTCGGTGAAATTAGCGATGCTGCAAATGGGAATAACTGGGATAACAATTCTGCAGGAATCACAGCACCTGATTTTGCGGCAATTGATGCTACTGGTAACTTCCAGATATCATCTACCTTACCAACAGCGACGGCTGCTGAAGTTGTTGCTTTAAATGGTAAATCTTTCTCGTGGACCTTTACACATCCACTTGATTTTCAGACTGTGTTTGGTGGCTGTGGTGGTTCTATTAGTGAAACTGGTACTTCTTTTACAATGGATGATACTGGTGTTCTAGCATGTTTTACTGTTGCTGGTGCTGCTCCTGCTGCCTCTGGTGGTGCTAGTTATTCTAAGAGTACTAGAGTTCTTACCGTTAATATAGAAGATGCAGGTGCTGGAGCTGGTGATGTTGTTTCTATGACAGCTAATGGTGGTAATGCTGTTGGTGAGTATGATTCTGCAGATACATTTGTAGTTCCTGATATCACACTTCAGTAATCAAAGTATGAGAAAAGAGTTCGCTCTTTAGTAGTAATTTCATGTGGCGGGTCACTTTGATCCGTCGCATGATTCTTTAAAGTTGTATTTCAAGTAATGCTGATTTTATCTCGCTTAATCAAATTCCATAGTCAGTATTCCTGGAAATATTAAAAAATATTCAATTCTTATAAATATCCAACTTATAGATTATTAAAATTTAGGGAAATTTAAATGATAACTAATGATATAAATCCCGCCCAGGGCGATTTGGCTGTATCTTCAAGCTTAAGGAGTATTGAAACAAGAACCCTTAAGTCTGCCCCAAAAAAATCAATAAAAACTCTCTTTAATAAAGTGAGAGCAATTAGTTTGTTAGCTGTTACAGGCTTATTGTTGGCTCCCGTAACAAATGCTGCTGTTAGCTTTACTAATGCCGAAGGAGATTATTTTCAGTTGTCTAATTCACGTGTTCAGGATGCTCACTATAGTGGTGGATCAAACATGTGTAATATTTCGCCATATTACTGTCTTTCAACCTACTACAACGTGCCTTTAGTAAACGATACGGTTATTTCTCAAGATTCTGAGAATGTTCGCTACGGTATTCAAACAATGATCCCGGGAGTTCAGTTTCATAATGAGTTTTTCGTACCTGCTGATGGTAAATTTATCCGTAAATTGACTACGATATATAACTCAAATCCCTACTCTGTTAACTTAAATCTAGTTTATGATCTCAATTATTTTAATCTATTGGGAATAAATACAGTTAACACATCATCTGGAGATGCTATAGCTAATACAGCTGATACCTGGGCTGTTGTACATGGTGACGGGTCTATTCCTTATACTCCTTACTATTCGATATACTGGGGTACTAATGCTGCTCATGTATCGGGAACTTGGTTTTACGAATATTGGAATCAAACTATACCTGCTGGAGAAACTCGTTATATGATTATTTATGCTGCGGTGGATAATAATGCAGCAGTTGCTACTAACTTAGCGGCTTCAATTGCAGCAGGAAGTGCATATAGACAATATGAGGGTTTAGATGCTGAAATTTCAGAAAATGGTATTAACTATGACCCTTTTTATTCTGTTTCATTGTCAGCATCAGACTTGATTGCTGAACAGGGTAGTACAGTTACACATACACTGACAGTCGATAATTCTGAAGCTTTTGATCTTAATTTCAATGTAACAGTCAATAATTCACCTTCCTGGGCTACTGAGCCAGCTGTTAGCTCTATTTTTGTACCGGCTGGTGGCAGTACAACGTTTGATGTGACGGTTAATGTTCCGGTATATGCCAACCTTTTTGCTGAAACTGATCAGGCGCAAATATTGATTTCTGGTACGGGTGCGTCGAGTGGTATTAATAGAACGGCTTATGTTACTACTCGCACAAAAACGGCACAATTGACTCATAGTCCTGTCGGATCGACTAATTTCAGCTCAGCCCTGTCTGCAGATGGAAAAGTGATTGTGTTCAGTTCTAATGAGGATTTATTGTTTGATGGTAGTAATGCTGATGGTAGTTTAGAAGTATTTCGAATTGATAGCGATGGAACTGGATTAATGCAATTAACATCAAGTAGTGATGATTCCTTCCTGGAAAGCGTTAATAATGATGCTAGTAAAATTGTTTATAGAGTAAATAATTCAGGTGTTCATAGATTTTTTGTCATGGATGGTTCGGGTAATAATATTGTTCATCTTAATGATAATGATAGTGTTGGTGCTTTCGTATCTCAGGAAATCTATGCTTCGATCACCTCTGATGGCAATCAGGTGGTTTTTATTGGTAAAGATAATGATGATAGTTCACTTGATATATTTAAAATCAATTCCGATGGTACTGGCTTGTTGCAATTAACCGATATAGATACTGGTGATTCGATCGCTTATCCAGATATTTCGGATGCAGGGGATGTTATTGTGTTCCTTACAGAAGCTGATATAAATGGTATGAATAATTCACATAATTATGCGGTTTATAGTATTGATGCTAATGGCGATAACCTGAGATTACTTTCCGACCCTGATTCAATCTCAGTTAGACCGAGTTTGTCTGGCAATGGTCAATATGTGACTTTTTCTTCTAATACAGATGGTTTATTGAATGATAACGATGATGGATCATACGAGATTTACAGGGTAAGTGTTGATGGTAGTGAAATTGTTCAATTAACAGCAACTTCTTACAGTTCATATATGTCCAGCCTTTCTTATGATGGAACCCGTGTACTGATATCATCTAGGGGAGACTTACTGGGAAATGGTAGTAATAATGATGGGTCAGAAGAAATTTTTATTATCAATGTTAACCCCGGTGATACTGGAAATGGTTCTATGCTTCAGTTAACCCAGAGTTCCTCTGATAGTACTACTTTGGTATCTAATTTAAGTTCAGATGGCAGTCGGGTAACGTTTACATCATTTGGTAATCTGACAGCTGAAAATCCAGATTTAACACAGGAATTATTTATTTCATTCCTGGATGGTCGACAATTTGATAATACAGTTTTTAGTGGTGGTATTTTTTCTTTGATTAAACTTGGTTATCGTGATGATGCGGTACAGGCCATTCTGGATGACAGATTTAACGGTATTGGTGATGATGAAACTGAGCAAAGCACTGTAACAAAGACTAAAGATGGCGCATTAGGATTTGATAGTTGGTTTTTACTGTTATTATTTAGTTTTTTTATAACTAAACAATCAGGAAAATTTAATAGAAAAGCTAAATTCTAGAGATTTGAATTTGCTATATAAAATTTAATTTTTAATAATATAAAGCGGGATTATAGTCCCGCTTTTTTATTTCTGTATTTAAGTGCCTATGAAATTGATGAATCAAATTGATATTCATTAGATCAGCTTAAAATCCGTTTTGATTTTCGTCTATGCGTAAAATTATCCATATCGATATGGATGCTTTCTTTGCGTCGGTTGAACAACGTGATAATCCCGATTTAATCGGTAAACCGGTAGCAGTGGGTGGTTCCAGGAAACGGGGCGTAGTGGCTGCGGCCAGCTATGAAGCGCGACAGTTTGGTGTGTATTCTGCCATGCCTTCAGTCACTGCCAGTAAAAAATGTCCTGAGCTTATTTTTGTTAAACCTCGGTTCGAAGTATATAAATCAGTTTCTCGTGATATTCATGCGGTTTTTCAACAATTTACTGATTTAATTGAACCATTGTCTTTAGATGAAGCTTTTCTGGATGTGACTGAAAATAAGCTGCATTTACCCGCTGCGACCGATGTGGCGATTGAAATAAAAAAAAGAATTAAGCTGAAAACGGGATTAACAGCTTCTGCAGGTGTTTCTATTAATAAATTTCTGGCAAAAATAGCTTCGGATTATCAAAAACCCGATGGCTTATTTATTATAAAACCTGAATCCGCTTCCCGCTTTATTGATTCTTTACCTATAGAGAAATTTTTTGGTGTAGGAAAGGTAACAGCACGCAAAATGAAATCGCTGGGTATTCTGAGTGGACAGGATTTGAAGCAATGGTCTCAACTGGAATTAGTGAATCAGTTTGGTAAGGCGGGTAATTATTTTTATGAGGTTGCAAATGGCCATGATAATCGACCAGTCGTGTCTCATCGTGAACGTAAATCAATTGGCGCAGAAACAACTTTTAGCGAAGATAAAACCGATCTTGATTCTCTCTGTGAAGGCTTACAATTGATTGGCAAAGAAGTTTGTGCTCGTCTTGCTAAACACCATTCAGCGGGGCGCACAGTCACCTTAAAAATCAAATTTTCAGATTTTAAGCAAATCACACGCAGTCAATCTTTTTTAACCCCAGTAAGTGATTTCCAGTCAATCTATTCTACCGCTGAATTACTCTTAAAACAGGTATTTGAGCGTGGTATGAAAATACGCCTGTTGGGTGTTACTATCTCTAAGCTGGATAAAAACAGACTTGCCGGTAAACAAATGTTACTGGATTTTTGACATTTTAACTTATCAATCTCTATACTTCTGCTATCCATAATTTTGTATGAATCAATACTATGAAAAAAAATATAACACTGTGTTTGCTAAGTTTACTAATCACTGCCTGCACGACAGTTAAGTTAACAGCTGAAGGTGAAAAAGCCAGGGTTTTGACTAAGGATGAGGTTACTAAATGTCAATATCTCGGTAAAACAACTTCAACTACAACCGATAAAGTGGTTGGTGTTAAAAGGCACCAGATAATTATAAATAATGAGCTTAAGATGCTGGCTCGAAATGCTGCCCACAAATTAGACGGAGATACGGTGGTAGCTGAAAGTGAAGAAGTTGATGGTCGACAAAGCTTTTTAATTTACCGTTGTGTACCACAATAGTTTATTTGCAGTTTATCTTATTTGATGTTTTTTTGATAAATGGCCTTATAAATTGATCAAGCTTAAAGAAAAAAAATTTTATTAAATTGCTAAAACTGCTGGTTCTTTATCATCAAAATCAAGCCTGTGAATTAATTTCTCCCGAAGCCTGTTAAGTATTTCCGGGTCTCTAACTGCGTGGTGTGACTCATCATTGAGATAAAAAATATCTTCAACGCGTTCTCCTAATGTTGCTATTTTCGCATGTGTTACCTGTAAATTTACTTCCAGTATCAACTGAGAGATTATATAGAGCAGACCAGGTCTGTCATCTGCTGTAATGACCATGACTGTTCTATGATTAATAATATCCTGTGAAAAATGAATTTCTGATGGGCTACTGAAAGACTTAAGCTGTCGAGGCATACGTTGAGTAATGTTAATCTGTGGATCTTCATCACTATCAAGTGCTTTCAGTAATGTATCTCTTATCATTTCAATATCATGTTCATCAGAGAGAGGTTCTCCATCTGATCCCTGAATGATAAATGTATCCAGAGTCTGATTATCGCTGGTGGTATATATATCTGCATGCAATATATCGAGATTAAAGTTACTCAATACACCCACCACTCGCCCAAATACCTGCTTTGAATCCTGTGTATGGATAAAAATCTCGGTGGATTTAGAATGAACAGACTGGCGAATATTGACTATGGAAGATTGACTGTCATTACCCATGATGGAGGATACATGCCAGCTAATTTGTTCTGCTTTATTATGTAGGAAATAATCACCGGGGAATTCATCACATAGTTTTTCCAGTTGCTGTCTGTCAGAAAATGACTGGCTGATAATGTCGCAGGCAGCTTCTTTATTTTCATTAATAATTTCATCAATGTCCGGTGAAATCTCAATACCCTGTCTTAATACCTGCTTGGTAGAGTGATACAGTTCGCGTAATAAGGAACCTTTCCAGTTATTCCATTGTTTAGGATTGGTCGCACGTATATCAGCTATGGTTAAAAGATAGAGGTAATCAAGCATACTTTCGCTACCGACTTGACGGGCAAATTCATGCACGACATCCGGGTCACTAATATCTTTTCGTTGTGCTGTGGTTGACATTAAAAGATGCATTCTGACTAATTGAGAGATTACACGAGTATCTTTTCTGTTCATTCCATGCTGTAAACAGAACATTTCAGCATCTTCAGCTCCCAGAATTGAATGATCTCCATTACGACCTTTTGCTATGTCGTGAAAAAGGCCGGCGAGATACAGTAATTCGGGTTTTTCCAGTTCATCATGAATTGCGTTACAAAGCGGAAATTCATAGCGGTGTTCTTCGACAGAGAAACGGCGTAGATTTCGAATAACAAACAGAGTATGTTGATCGACGGTATAGGCATGAAATAAATCATACTGCATACGTCCCACAATTTTTTCGAAGGCTGGAATATAAGCCGCCAGTACTCCATAACTATTCATGCGTCGCAATTGATGGATTATGCCGGTAGGTTTGCGGATAAACTTCATGAATAATTCATTGATTTTTGGATCTGATCGGAATTTATCATCGATCAAATACAGATTCTGACGAATGAGACGGATGGTTGCCGCATGTGGTCCATGGATATCTTTACGGCCCTGCATAAGCATAAAGAACTCGATGAGTGCTGCCGGGTTACGAACGAAAATCTGCTCGTCAACCGCTTCTATGTAACCGTTATGAAGATTAAAATCATCATTCAGTTTTTCTGTTTTATTGAAGAAGCGTTTGTAAACGATTTCCTGATTGAGTAATTGCAGTAACATTTCATTTAATCGCTCCAGTTCCATAATGGTGCGATAATACTTTTGCATAAATTGTTCAATAGCCAGGTTATTGTCGCCAGCTTTAAAGCCGAAACAATCTGCCAGTAACTTCTGATAATCGAATAATAATCGATCTTCACGACGTTCTGTGAGGCGGTGCAGAGCAAAACGAATACGCCATAAATGTGTCTGTCCATCAATTAAAGCCTGATACTCTTCTACCGTAAAAAAACCATGCTCAACAAGTTCCTGTAAGCTGGCAACACCATAGTGTCTTTTTGCAACCCAGCCGATGATCTGGATATCTCTTAAGCCTCCAGGGCCTTCCTTGATATTAGGTTCCAGAGTGTAGGCAGTATCATTATAGCGCTGATGACGAATTTTCTGCTCTTCAAGTTTGGCTGCCAGAAAGTCACGTGATGACCACATTTTATTGGGTGATATGGCTTTTTGAAATTTTTCATAAAGGTTTTTATCACCGGTTATTAATCGTGATTCAATCATATTGGTAATCACAGTGACATCACTTTTACCTTCTTTAACGCAATCTTTTAAGGTACGTACACTGGCTCCTACTTCAAGACCTATATCCCAAAGAAAGGTAAGAAAAGCAGAAATTTTTTCTTCCAGTGCTTTATCCGGCTTTTTACTTAATAAAAGTAACAGGTCGATATCAGATGCTGGTAATAATTCATCACGTCCATATCCACCGACAGCTAGAAGTGCAACTGTAAACTTGGGTTGATTAGATATAAACTGAGCAAAACAGTGCGTTAAGATATGATCAACAAAGCGTGACCTTTGACGAACCAGTAAATCGGCCGATGATTCAGGTGTAAAGGATTCATACAGTAATTCGGTTGCTTTTTTTAATGCAGCTGAGATTGGTTTAATCTCTTTACCGGCATCGGCCAGGATTTTATCCAGCCAGTCAAGTGAGCTTAGAGGCATGAGTTATAAAGGCCATTCAGGGTGTTCGGTGAGGATTTCTACACCGCTATCGGTGACCAGGTTTGTATGCTCCCATTGCGCTGACAAACTATGATCCTTGGTGACCACAGTCCAGTTATCCGGTAGAGGTTTTATATGTCGTTTACCCAAATTTACCATTGGTTCTATAGTAAATGTCATGCCGGGTTTCAGAATTTCTCCACTACCGGGTTTTCCGTAATGTAAAACCTGTGGTTCTTCATGAAAAACTTTCCCAATTCCATGACCACAATATTCACGCACGATACTACAGTGGTTTTTTTCTGCATATGTTTGTATAGCATGTCCTATATCACCCAGAGTAATGCCCGGTTTAATCATTTCAATTCCAATTTTCATGCAGTCATAAGCGACCTGTGATAATCGTTTACCTGGTACAGTCGGTTTTCCCACCATAAACATTCGGCTGGTATCGCCATGATATCCATCTTTTATGACGGTAATATCGATATTGATGATATCACCATTTTTTAATACTTTATTCGAAGGAATTCCATGACAGACCTGATGATTGACTGAAGTACAGATTGATTTAGGAAATCCCCGGTAATTGAGTGGTGCTGGAATAGCCTGTTGTGTATTGACAATGTAATCATGGCATAATTCATCCAGTCTCTCGGTGGTGACTCCAGGGACAACATGCGGTTCAATCATCTTTAGAACATCGGCTGCAAGACGTCCTGCAATGCGCATTTTTTCGATTTCTTCTGCTGATTTCAGCGTAATAGCCATAAATAGTTGCCAGTATATTGTTGAAAGACTGTGATTATGGTATAAAGCGCGCGCCTACGGCAATGTCCAAAGGCAAAAAACATCCTTTTTACGTAAAATAATATTTTTTTACGGTTTAAAGAGATGAAATTCACACACATATCGTCACGTTATTTCGGGTGCCGGAATTATCAGTCTTATAAGACTGGTTCCAGAGTTTCGGTCTTAATAATGGGATATGTGGAGGCTCAACCCAAAGTGTCATGTAGTTGTTATAAAACAACCTTACACTTTATTAAGACATCTGGAGAATCATTATGTCTAACGTTACTATGCGTGAAATGTTGGAAGCGGGCGTGCACTTTGGTCACCAAACCCGTTTCTGGAATCCTAAAATGGCGCCATATATTTTTGGCGAACGTAATAAGATTCATATTATTAACCTTGAAAAATCATTACCTTTATTTAATGAAGCGACCAGTTACCTGGGCAGTGTTGCAGCCAAAAAAGGTAAAGTATTATTTGTAGGTACAAAGCGAGCTGCAAGTGATGCAGTAAAAAAAGCTGCTTTAAGCTGTAATATGCCTTTCGTCAATCACCGTTGGTTAGGTGGTATGCTGACTAATTTTCGTACTGTCCGTCAGTCTATTCGTCGCTTAAAAGAGCTGGACGAAATGGAAGCGAATAATTCCTATGATGCGAAAAATAAGAAGGAAGTATTAAACCTTCGTCGCGAACAGGAAAAATTAAACAAAACCCTGGGTGGTATCAAGGAAATGGGCGGATTACCGACAGCTATTTTCGTTATTGATGTGGGTTATGAAGATATTGCTATCAAAGAAGCCAATAAGCTGGGTATTCCAGTTGTTGGTGTGGTTGATTCTAATAACTCTCCGGCGAATATTGATTACATTATTCCAGGTAATGATGACTCAATGCGAGCTATTGCCCTGTATGCAAATCTGGCGGCTGATGCGATTAATGTAGGTAAAGCATCTGTTACAGTTGCAACTGGTGATGAAGAGTTGATTGAAGTGCCTGCTGAAGAGGCGGTTGTACCAACTGTCGTTAAGAAGAAAGCTGAAGCTGACACTGCTGAAGAAGCACCAGTGACAGAAGAAGCAGCTGCGGCAACTGAAGAAGTTGCTGAAGCGCCTGTCAAGAAAGCTGCAACCAAAAAGGCTGCAACTAAAAAAGACGCTGAGTAATATTTAGTAATGGATCTGGCCGGTTAGGTATGTTTCTGATAAAGAGCATATTGCCGGTTGATTTGCGTATTGTCTGGCAAAGTTTTATTTAACTTTTAACTGGCTTGATTCGTTCCTGTTTAGAATTGAAAATATGAGGAAAACAACGTGGCTATAACAGCTTCTCTGGTAAAAGAACTGCGTGAAAGAACTGGCGCGGGCATGATGGAGTGCAAAAAGGCACTGGTAGAATGTGATGGTGACATCGAAGCAGCAGCAGAATTAATGCGTAAATCTGGTGCCGCCAAAGCTGATAAAAAAGCAGGCCGTGTAGCGGCTGATGGCGCGGTTAGTATAAAAGTCTCTGATGATGGTAAAAAAGCAGTTATTGTTGAAATAAACAGTGAAACTGATTTCGTTGCCAAAGATGATAATTTTAAGTCATTTGCAGCAGCAGTAACTGATGTGATTTTTAATACTGAACCAGCTGATCTGGATTCTTTAAACACGTCTGTAACAGCAGATGGTGAAACTGTTGAACAGGCTCGTGAAGCTCTGATTGCTAAAATTGGAGAAAATATTCAGGTTCGTCGTTTTGAAATAGTTAAAACTGAAAATGCACTGGTTTCTTATATGCATGGTGCAAGAATTGGGGTATTAATTGACTCAACAGCTGACAATGAAATGGCTCGTGATATCGCTATGCATGTTGCTGCAGTGAAACCACAGTGTATTCAGGAATCGGATGTACCGGCTGAAGACGTTGAGAAAGAAAAAGGTATTTTAATTGCTCAAGCTGAATCCAGTGGCAAGCCTGCTGAAATCATTGAAAAAATGATTCAGGGACGTCTGAAGAAATTTCTTGCTGAAATTACGCTTGTTGGTCAACCATTTGTTAAAGATCCTGATCAGACTGTCGGTAAACTACTATCTTCTGCAAATGCTGAAGTAAATCGCTTTATCCGATACGAAGTCGGAGATGGTATCGAAAAGAAACAGGAAGACTTTGCTGCTGAAGTTGCAGCACAAATGAAAGGAGCATAATAATAGAAAAGGCCGCATTAGCGGCCTTTTTTAAATAGAAATTTAAAAAATTCACCTCAATATTCAATATTCCCCAACTTAAATATTTATCGCTTCAGACTGTTCGGTATAATGTCAGGTTGAATCCTTTGGATATCAGTTGAGGTACCACTAACTTCTTGCACAATATCTGGTATGTGAAAACATGTTGGTGGAGAAATTTGACTAAAAATGAGAGATAAATGTCAGCACTGAAATATAAACGATTACTGGTTAAGTTGAGTGGTGAAGCTTTGATGGGACAATATGATTTTGGTATTGATCCTGTTGTTATCAAAGATCTAGCTGTTGAGCTGGATAATTTACAACGAGCTGGCGTAGAAATGGGCGTTGTCATAGGCGGCGGTAATATCTTTCGGGGAGCTGGCCTGGCAAAAGCAGGACTAGATAGAGTAACCGGTGATCATATGGGTATGCTGGCAACTGTTATGAATGCCCTGGCTTTGAAGGATGGTTTGCAAAAGCAGGGTTTAAAGGCATCAGTTATGTCTGGTTTATCTCTGCCTCAGGTTTGTGAAAATTATACTCAACGAGATGCCCGTCAACGGATTTCGCAGGGTGAAATTGTTATTTTTGCAGCTGGAACCGGAAACCCATATTTTACAACTGATACCGGTGCCAGTTTAAGAGCGATAGAAATCCAGGCTGACCTGATGATTAAGGCTACCAAGGTGGATGGTATTTATAATGCTGACCCAATGAAAGATAGCGGCGCTAAAAAGTATGATCATTTAACCTATGATCAGGCGATTGATCAAAGACTGGCAGTGATGGATGTCACAGCTATGGTGTTATGTAATGAAAATAACCTGGACATGGCCGTTTGTAATATTAGTGAAGCGAATGCTTTATTAGCATTGGCGAAAGGTGAAAACCTCGGTACTCGTGTAACCCGCTAAGAACTACTTTAAGAACTAATTATTCTCAGATTGAATGAAGAGGAAAATAATATGATTAATGATGTCCAACAGGATGCATTAACTCGAATGAATAAAAGTATCGAGTCTTTTAAAACTGAATTACTAAAAATTCGTACTGGACGTGCTCATGCAAGTTTACTTGATCATGTTATGGTGGAATTTTATGGCAGCATGGTTCCCATTAGTCAGGCGGCTAATATTTCAGTGGAAGATTCGCGTACTCTAACGGTTACTGCCTGGGATGGTAGTATGATCAAGGCTATTGAAAAAGCTATCATGACTTCAGACCTTGGTTTGAATCCAAATTCTGCCGGTAATGTCATTCGTGTACCCATGCCACCACTGACTGAAGAACGTCGTCGTGATCTGGTTAAGGTTGTTAAAGAATTAACCGAGAATGCCCGGGTAGCCATTAGAAATATCCGTCGTGATGCCAATAGTGAACTTAAATCCTTGCAGAAAGATAAAGATATTTCTGAAGATGAAGAACATAAAGGCCAGGAACTCATTCAAAAAGTAACCGATCAATCTATTGCGAAACTTGAAGAATTATTACAGGTTAAAGAAAAAGAATTGATGGAAATCTAAGTCTCAGGATTCATTAACCAGATTATCTATATGACCGAAGCTGCCAGACAGATTCCTCAGCATGTCGCTATTATCATGGATGGTAATGGACGCTGGGCTCAAAAGCGATTTATGCCACGAAGTTTTGGTCATAAAAAAGGTGTTGAAGCGACCAGGCTTGCGATTTCTTTTTACGCCAGGGCAGGTGTCAAACAGTTAACTCTGTTTGCTTTCAGTAGTGAAAACTGGAACCGGCCAAAGGATGAAGTGTCTACTTTAATGTCATTATTCATCAGTTCTCTGAAAAAGAATACACAGGAACTGGATGCGAATGGAATCAGGATTCGTTTTATTGGTGATCGCTCTGCATTTAGTCAACAACTGGTTGATCAAATAGAAAGATCAGAAGCCCAAACCCTGCATAATAAAGTAATGACCTTAAATGTGGCTGCTAATTATGGTGGTCAATGGGATATTCTTCAGGCCGTGCAAAAACTGGCGAATAAAGTAGAACAGGGCGATTTAAAAGCTTCTCAGGTTTCTGCTGAATTATTGTCTGCAGAATTAAGCCTTGGGGATTCAGCTGATCCCGATCTATTTATTAGAACTGGTGGCGAAAAGCGAATCAGTAATTTTTTATTATGGCAAATAGCTTATGCAGAATTGTATTTTACAGATGTTTTGTGGCCGGAATTTTCTGAGGAAGTTATGCAAAAATCTTTAGATGCATTTAGCAGTCGTCAAAGACGATTTGGTCAGACTGCTGAGCAGGTATCATAAGTTTCAAGCTATGTTAAAACAAAGAATCATCACGGCAGTTGTACTGGCATTAATCGTTACTGGAACAATTTTTGGACTGGATAGTTTTTATGTTTCTATCCTGTTAGCGATCATCCTGTTATTTTCCATGCTGGAAATGATTAATATGACCTCGAGTAAATCGACGATTATTCAGTGGATAGCCGGATTATTAGTTTCGGCACTGTTTTTCCTTTGTCTACCTTTGATTGGCGCCAGGGAAATGCTTTATCAAAGCTATCTGGGCTTATTGTTGTGGGTCGTCATTTTATTATTCCTGTTTAGCTATAAATTTTCCGGTACCTGGCGTTTATCAACGAAATTTATTTTAAGCCTGTTTTCGACTGTTTTATTCCTGGTATGTATTAATGGGCTGTATTTTTTACATGCACATTTTGAACAGGGTGCCTGGATGTTAATGTATGTGTTAACTCTGGTTTGGGTTGCTGATATTGGTGCCTATTTTTCAGGCAAAAATTTTGGACGTCATAAACTGGCTCCGGGTATAAGTCCCGGTAAAACCTGGGAGGGTGTGATTGGAGGATTACTGTTAAATGCCCTGTGGATTAGTATCGTTTTTCAACTATCAGGTGGTTGGGGTATAGACTACTTTTCATTTCTAATTTTAGGATTAGTGACATCTGCACTTTCGGTAGTGGGTGATTTATACGAAAGTATTTTAAAACGTGAAGCTGGTTTAAAAGATAGTGGTAATACTTTACCGGGTCATGGTGGGGTGCTGGACCGGATTGATTCTGTGATAGCCGCTACGCCGGTATTTTTATCCGGATTATTTATTCTGGGTGCAGTTTGAAGCAGTTGAATCGACAGCATGAAAAATAATCGTAAAGCTATATCAATACTGGGTGCAACCGGTTCTATTGGTTTAAGTACTCTGGATGTATTGTCGAGGCATCCAGATAGATTTCAGCTATACGCTTTGACTGCGAATACTCAGGTCGAGAAAATGGCTGCTATTTGCCGTACCTATCAACCAGAAATAGCAGTAATGGCTGATATTGACAGTGCAGCGCAGTTAAAAAAATTATTAAAGGATGAGACGGGTATTACTGTTTTAGGTGGTACTGATGCTTTAAATGATGTCGCAAGTGCCGGGCAGGTCGATATTGTTATGGCTGCCATTGTAGGTGCTGTGGGGCTGATGCCAACGTTATCTGCTGTTCGTGCTGGTAAGCGCATATTACTGGCCAATAAGGAAACCCTGGTGATGGCAGGACACCTGTTTATGCAGGAAGTGACTAAAAATAATGCTGAATTATTACCTATTGATAGTGAGCATAATGCAATATTTCAATGCTTTTCCAGTGAATTTCAACAGGATTTATCAACTAATAAGTTAAATAAGCCGACAGCCGGGCAAAGAGGAATCAGTAAGGTTTTACTGACTGGCTCGGGGGGGCCTTTTCGAGATACCCCTCTGGATCAGTTTTCAACTATTACACCTGAGCAGGCTATTGCTCATCCCAACTGGAGTATGGGGCCCAAAATTTCAGTGGATTCAGCAACTATGATGAATAAGGGTCTGGAGTTGATAGAAGCTTGCTGGTTATTTGATGTTCCTCATCAGGATGTTGAAATTGTTTTACATAAACAAAGCATAATTCATTCAATGGTGGCTTATAATGATGGTTCTGTCTTAGCTCAAATGGGTAATCCGGATATGCGAACACCTATTGCTAATGCTCTGGGCTGGCCAGAAAGAATTGACAGTGGCGTGGAACCATTGGATCTAATTGCGGTCAGTCAATTGAACTTTGAAAAAGCTGATGAAATTCGTTTTCCCTGTTTACGTCTTGCCCGACAGGCTATTCAACAGGCAGGTACCAGTATGGCAATATTAAATGCAGCCAATGAAGTGGCCGTAGAAGCTTTTTTAAATTCACAGATAGCATTTACCCGGATAGCTGAATTGATTGAACAAACCATGAATGACATTCCTTATCAAAATACTGATAGCCTGCAGCAAATTTTAGCTGATGATCAGGCTGCCAGAAATTATGCAACCAGGCTAATTCAGGCTTAATCATCATTATGGGAATTATTTATAGTGTTTTAGCTTTTATCGCGGCAATTGGTATCCTGGTGACGATCCATGAGTTTGGTCACTATTGGGTAGCCAGGCTAAGTGGTGTCAAAGTATTAAGATTTTCTGTTGGATTTGGCAAGCCTTTATGGATCAAGAAGGCTGGACAGGATCAGATTGAATATGCCCTGGGCAGCATTCCACTGGGTGGTTATGTAAAAATGCTGGATGAACGTGAAGGTGAGGTAGCTGAACATGAACTTCATCGTGCTTTTAATCGGCAGCCTGTTTCTAAACGTTTGGCTATAGTTGCTGCTGGCCCTGTTTTTAATTTTCTGTTCGCTATTGCTGCTTATAGTTTGATGTATATTAATGGTGTAAATGGCATCAAACCTTATATTGGAGAAATTGAAAATCCTGGTATAGCCTGGTCAGCCGGCATTCAGGATAAAGACCTTATCCTGTCAGTCAATGGTATCCGGACCTTAAGCTGGGAAAAAGCTCGATTAACATTGATGCAGGAAGCAGTTGATGGCTCTTTATTAAATATTAAAGTTCAATCAAAGGATTTTCAAATACGCGATGTACAACTGGATATTAGCGGTTTAAATTTTCTACAGAATGAGAAATCAGATTTAATTAAACAAATGGGTTTTGGAATGTGGCGGCCGCAGATTCCTCCACAAATTGAAAAGGTAATCGCTGGTGGTGCAGCTGAAGCTGCAGGTGTAAAAGCCGGGGATAAAATTATTTCTCTGGATGGTAAGAAGATAACTAATATTCGTCAATGGATAGATATCATTCGAAATCATGCTGATGTTGAAATGAAACTGCTTGTATTACGTGATGGTGAACGGGTAAATTTACAGATTACTCCTCGTCTTACTGAACATGAAGGGAAGATGATCGGTTTTATCGGGGTGCAAAATGTAGTGGTCATGCCAGAGGAAATACGTCAGCAATTACGTGTCAAAGAGCAATATGGTGTGGTTGATGCGACAATAGAGGCGATAGATAAAACCTGGCAAATGTCAGCTTTGACACTCAAGGTTCTTGCAAAGCTGGTGACAGGTGAAGCCAGCGTGAAAAATTTAAGTGGTCCAATTACGATTGCCAAATATGCGGGATTATCTGCACAAATTGGTATGGAGCAGTTTTTTGCATTTTTGGCAATAATCAGTATAAGTCTTGGGGTTTTGAACCTGTTACCTGTTCCTATGCTTGATGGCGGACATTTAATGTATTATCTGATTGAAATATTGAAAGGAAGTCCAGTTTCGGAAAACATGGAAGCTATTGGTCAGCGAATCGGCTTATCTCTATTAATGATATTGATGACGATAGCAATTTATAATGATTTATTACGTTTAGTGGAGTAGTTTTAAGTTGACCCGTTTTTTATTGCTGTTAAGCCTGTTACTTGGTTATATAAATGTTAATGCCGCATCTTTTACGATTGAAGATATTGAAGTTAAGGGAATTAAAAAAATAGCCATCGGTACTGTATTAAATTATCTGCCCGTTAAAACTGCAGAAGTTTTCGATGATGAAAGATCCGACGAAGTCATTAAAGAACTTTATAAAACCGGTTTTTTTAACAACATTACCTTGCTTAGAGAAAATAATACACTGGTTATAGAGGTTGAAGAACGTCCTGCCATTGCTAAAGTCACCGTCAAGGGGAATAAGGAAGTGACTGATGACAGCATGAAAGATGCATTGAAGCAAATAGGTATGACCAAGGGGAAAATATATAATCCAAAATTACTGGAAAAATTACAGCTTGAATTACAGCAGTTATATTACTCCTTAGGTAAATATGCGGTTCGACTGGAAGCTGAAGCGACTCAGCTTGATGCTGACAGAGTTGAAGTAAATATTACCATTTCAGAAGGCTCGCCTGCAAAAATCAGAAGCATTAACATTATTGGTAATGAAGCATTTAGTGATAAAGAGTTACTTGATCTATTTGAGTTAGAGGCCACCGATAGTGGTGTATTCGCCTCAGATAAATATTCCAGTGTAAAGCTGGCTGGAGATCTGGAAAATCTGAAGTCTTATTATCTTGATCATGGCTATATTCAATTTAATGTTGACTCGAAGCAAATTACTATTACACCGGATAAAGGCTATATTAATATTTCTATCAATGTCTCTGAAGGTGATTTATTCACTGTTAGTAAAATTAATTTGACTGGTGAATTAATCATTCCTGAAGAAGATTTAATGGCATTCATGTTACTCAGAGAAGGGGATACTTTTTCGCGTAAAAAAATTACATCTTCTACAAAATATATGACAACCCGATTAGGTATAGAGGGTTATGCCTTTGCTGAAGTTAATGCCATTCCAAAAGTGAATCCAGAGGATAAAACAGTTGAGTTAACTTTGTTAGTTAATCCTGGACAAAAAATGCGTGTCAGGAAAGTTATATTTGAGGGTAATACACGGACCATGGACCTGGTTTTACGTCGAGAAATGAGGCAAATGGAAGGCGCCCTGTTTTCTGCAAAAAAAGTTGAACGATCAAAAATAAGATTACAGCGTTTAAAATACATTAGTTCTGTAAATACCCGATATGCAAGAGTCCCTGATGAAGCTGATCAGATGGATATATATGTCACGGTAGAAGAACGTTTTTCAGGGAGCTTTACTATTGGTGCAGGTTATTCACAGGATCAGGGGGCATTATTTAATCTGGGTTTAACCAATGATAATATTTTTGGTTCTGGAAATCGTCTGGGTATTACATTTAATAATAATAAGGCTCAGGAGCAGTATGAATTCAATTATGAAAACCCATATTACACGCCTGAAGGTATTAGTCGGGGATTTACGCTGAGTTACTCGAAAACGGACGCAGCGGAAGCTTCCTTTTCAAGTTACCTGCTGGATAGAATTAGAGGAGCCATAAATTACAGTATTCCTTTAACCGAATATAATCAGATCAGGTTTAGTGTGGGTGTTGAACGTAATGATATTACACTTTCGACTTTTACATCAGATGAAGTGAAAGGTTTTATCATTGATAATAATGCTGATTTTGCAGATGACAGTGAACCTAATGGGGATATTTACGATAGTTTATTTGGCAGCATGAGTTTTAGTAAGGATAGTCGTAATCGATTAATTTTCCCCGATAGCGGTGTTATTAATAGTATTGGTCTGGAGCTATTTACTGGAGACCTTGATTATTATAAAGTTTTTTATCGTCATCAAAGTTTGTTTCCTTTGGCTGATACAGTGACATTTTCTTTTAAGAGTAGAATAGGTTACGGTCAACCGTATAATGAAACAACTGATTTACCTTTCTTTGAAAAATATTCGGCTGGTGGTGTTAGAACTGTGAGAGGTTATGATTATAATAGTCTCGGACCAAAGGATAGTTCTTTGAGTTCTTTTGGTGGTAATTTGCAATTTATAACCAATTCTGAGGTATTATTCCAACTCGATGCACTTGGAGGTGCAGATAGTTTCCGCCTTGGGGTATACTTGGATGCAGGTAATGTTTTTGCTGAGCCAGCTGATTATGAAACATCTGAGCTTAGGGCTTCAGTTGGTATTTCAGCAAAATGGTTTACTGCGGTAGGACCGATTGAATTAAGTTATGCTAATCCGATAAATGATAAGCCTGGTGATGATACTAAATATTTCCAGTTTTCATTGGGTGCACCTTTTTAAGAGATTGTTTTGAATATTATAGTTAAGCTTTTTGTTATTGCCTGTGTCTTAATTGCCACTAATAGTGTGGCGATTGCTCAACAAAAAGGACAATATAAAATTGGTTTTGTTAATACAGGCGTTGTTCTAAAAGAAGCGCCTCAGGCTAAGCAGGTTGAGGAAAGACTCAAAGCAGAGTTTCTCGCCAGAGAAAAAGTTTTACTGGTAAAACAGCAGGAATTGCTGGATCTTGAGAATAAGATAAAAACGGAAAGCGCCATCATGACGCAGACCGCTCAACGAAAATTAGAGCGTGAGTTAAGATTAAAGCTCAGTCAGTTAAAATTTGAACAACAGGAGTTCAGGGAGGATCAGAATCTTCGGCGTAATGAGGAAATCAGAAATTTACAGTTGATTATCGCGTCGGTGCTTAAAAAACTGGGTGATGAACATGAATTTGATCTGATTTTGACTGAAGGTGTTAGTTATGTCTCTGATGCTATTAACATAACACCGTTAATTATAGATATGCTTAAAAACTTACAGGAGCAGGAAACAAATAAATAGTTGTTTCTGTTTAATATTTAGCCAGGACTGGCTTAAATTCGGACTAAAATTCAAATAAAAAGAAAAAGTTAATTGTCTATGCCAATTTTAAATCAATCTGGGAACTCCGTCACCATCGAGAAATTGGCAGAAGAGCTTGGACTTGAGTTTGATGGTATAGCTGATTTGTCTATTGATGGTGTTGCGACATTCTCCAAAGCTACTAAGAATGATTTGTGTTTTCTTCGATCTAGCAGGTATTTTAAGCAACTAGAAGAAAGTGCATGCGGGGCAGTTATAGTCCCATTAAACTTTAACAAAAATATTTCCAATAAAACTTTACTTTATTCCGCTAATCCGCATCTTTCATTTGTCGAAGTAATCAATTATTTACAGTTGTATCAGGGAAATACTGCATGCACTGGAATTCATTCTTCTGCCACAGTATCTGAAACTGCTATATTAGGAAAAAATGTAAAAATTGCAGCCAACTGCGTTATTGGAGAACGGGTGGTTCTAGGTGATAATGTATCATTGGGTGCTGCCTGTATCATAGAAGATGATGTTAACATTGGTAATGATTCAATATTATTTGCTAATGTAACTATTTGCTTTGGTAGCCAGATTGGTGAAAATGCTATTTTGCAACCAGGTGTGGTTATCGGCTCGGATGGCTTCGGTCTTGTTTATGATAAGGGGGACTGGATAAAAGTACCTCACCTTGGTCGTGTCGTCATTGGTGATCGGGTAGAGATTGGTGCAAATACAACGATTGATCGAGGTGCTCTGGATGATACGGTGATTGAGAATGGAGTGAAAATCGATAATCAGATACAAATAGGTCATAATGTCAGAATAGGGGAAAATACAGCTATTGCTGCCTGTGTCGGTATTGCTGGTAGTACTGTAATCGGACGAAATTGTAAAATTTCAGGGGCGGTTGGTATTGTTGGTCATTTAACTATTGTCGATAATGTCACTATCACTGTTATGTCTGTTGTGACACAGGATATCCTGCAAAGCGGTACTTATTCGTCAGGTACTCCATTACAGGAGAATAGATTATGGCATCGAAACAATGTACGCTATAAATCGTTAGATAAACTGGCAAAAAAAGTTGCCAGTATGGGAGATTAAAATTAATGAGGCTGTATGATAGAGTTTGATATTCAAAAGGTAATGGAATTTTTACCTCACCGGTACCCTTTTTTACTGGTAGATCGGGTACTTGACTGTGAATCAGGTGTAAAATTAACTGCACTAAAAAACGTTAGTTTTAATGAGCCTTTTTTTCAGGGACATTTTCCTGAGCAACCTATTATGCCAGGGGTTCTCATTATGGAAGCTTTAGCGCAGGCGACAGGTTTACTATCATTTTGTTCTCTGCCCGATGATCAGCGTGATAAATTGTATATGCTGGTGGGGATAGATAAGGCACGCTTTCGCGGACAGGTTATTCCCGGCGATCAATTGATCCTCGAAGTCAGCCTGAAGCGTAATATGCGGGGTATATGGATGTTTAAAGGGAAAGCGACTGTGAATGGGGGTATAGTGGCCGAAGCTGAGTTAATGTGTAGCGCGCAGGATAAGATGTAGTGATTCACCCTAGTGCAATTATAGATCCCTCAGTAAAACTGGGTAAGAATGTTTCTATCGGAGCATTTACTATTATTGGAGCCGATGTTTCGATTGGTGATGATAGCTGGATAGGGCCTCATGTTGTTATTTCCGGGCCGACAGTAATTGGCAAAGAAAATAAAATTTATCAGTTCGCTTCCATAGGTGAAGCGCCTCAGGATTTAAAATATGCAGGAGAACCTACCTTGCTGGAAGTAGGGGATCGTAATGTAATTCGCGAGTATGTTACTTTTAATCGTGGTACGGTCACCGGTATAAGTAAAACCAGTATTGGTAATGATAACCTGTTCATGGCTTATTGCCACGTTGCGCATGACTGTGTCATTGGGAATAATGTGATTCTTGCAAATGCAGCTTCGCTGGCAGGGCATGTCGAGGTTGGTGATTACGCCATTTTAGGTGGATTTACTTTAGTTCATCAATTTACTCAAGTAGGTAATCATGCTTTTTGTGGGCTGGGCACAGTAACTACTCAGGATATCCCTCCTTATTCTACGGTTTCTGGAAATCGCGCCAGAATGGTCGGGATAAATAAAGAAGGACTAAAAAGAAAGGGTTTTTCAGCCGAGCTTATTCAAGCACTGCATAAAAGTTTTCGCTTATTATTAAAGTCAAAATTAAGTCGTGATGAAGCGATGCTTGAGTTGCAACCTTTGATAAAGCAATATCCAGAGGTAGAATATTTTACGAGTTTTATTAAGAACAGTAAACGTGGTATAGCACGCTGAACATACTAGCAATTGATACTTCTACTGAAGCTTGCTCTGTTGCCATTATTGATGCTTCAGGAAGCATTTTTAGTGATTTCAAGATTACTCCCAGATTACATACACACTACTTACCGTTAATGCTTGATTCGGTTTTAGAGCATGCATCTCTTAATAAATCTGATTTAACCCATATTGCCTATGCGAATGGACCAGGAGCATTTACAGGTGTTCGAATTGCTGCTTCTACAGCACAGGGTTTAAGTATCGGCTTAAATATTCCATTGTTGCCGGTTTCAACACTTGCAGTTGTCGCTCAGCAAGCTGCGGATATTCATCAGGTAGATAAAATAATTGCAACCCTGGATGCCCGTATGGGTGAAGCATATGTTGCGACTTATCATTTAAATACAGACACTCAACTGGTTAAGCTTGAGGGTGATGAGTTATTGATTAAACTTGAAAATCTGCAACAGATTGATCACTACTTTTCAGCTGGTTCTGGATTTAAAGCGAAAAGAGAGTCGGGATTAAATGTTGATCAGGATAATCTGGATGAAGATATTTTACCGCATGCTTCAGCGCTTGCTAAACTGGCAAGACATATCATCGATTCTGAAATAAATTCTCATGATGAGCTGCCTCTGGTGAATTACATTCGTAATAACGTTGCTGTCAAAAAGAAACAAGCTACATTATGAATCGTGCTTCAGGACTGGATCTGCTGTACCCCTATGAACAGACTATGTGCTCTGGGCAGATAAAACAAAAGCCAGAAGATTTTAAGGTGACTGAGCAGCTGGGCTTTGAACCTTCCGGGGAAGGGGAGCATCTTTTACTCTTTATACAGAAAGCATCATTAACCACGCATCAATTGATATCCGCAATTGCTGAGGAATTGAAGGTGTCTGAACGACATATTGGTTATTGTGGATTAAAGGATAAACATGCAGTGACGCAACAATGGTTAAGTATCCAGTTACCCGGGGTTAAAGATATTCCCAGTATATCGGAATCAGATCAGATAAAAGTTCTGCATAGTTACTGGCATGATAGAAAATTGAGAGTGGGAAGTCATAAAAGCAATTCATTTGAAATTATCATTCGTAACGTAACAGGTTCACTGGATCGGCTGGATTCAATTATTAGTCAAATAAAATCTTATGGCTTTGCTAATTATTTTGGAGAGCAGCGCTTTGGCATGCAGCAGGATAATGTTGAACAGGCTATCAAAGCTTTAAATAATCGTCATAAATCTAAACGTTTAAGTCGCACTAGAAAAAGTCTTTATATATCGTCCTTACGAAGTCAGTTATTTAATCAAATTTTAAAATCAAGAATCGATAAAGGAATCTGGTTACAAGCTGTAGAAGGAGATATTTGTATGCTGGCAGGTAGCCAGTCAGTATTTTTAGAAGCTATAAATGATGATATTCAGCAGCGTTATCGTGAATTCGACATTCATAGCGGTATTAGTTTATATGGTAGTGGTGAAAGTCGACTAAATGGATTAGCTGCGGAGATCGAACAGGAAATTTTTTTAGCTAATCCTGAAATATGTGAAACACTTGAAAAACAGAATATAAAACGTTCTTTTAGAGCTAATCGAGCTGAAGCTAAAAATCTAAAAGTTAATTATCTTCCTCAGCAGCAAGAATTACAGGTTCAGGTAGAACTGGATAGAGGTTCTTACCTGACCACATTATTGAATCATTTTATTTCGATTTAGAAAAAAAATATTCTATTACCCGCTAAATTAAGAATGATCATGCATCATAAAAGTTGAGTATCCTGCGACCGAACTGATGCCGTAGGCAATAAGAATGAGTCCAAGTAGATACCTGACCGCCTTGTTTTGTAAAATTGTTTTTACATTCTGTGCAAAATGACCTATGAGTAAAAGTGTCGGTAATGTGCCTAAGCCAAAAGCAATCATGATAAAGGCGGAATGTATGGGATTGATTTGAGTTACCGCCATTGCAAGCGCTGAATATACCAGTCCACAGGGGAGCCAGCCCCATACCAGGCCTAATTTAAAAGCGCTCCAGTTATTCTGTGCAGGTAAATACTTTCTGCCAAATGGTTCAATTTTCAACCAGATCTTTTGCCCGGCACCTTCAAGGTATTTAAAACTGTTAATCAGTTGACTGATATATAAACCCAGTAAAATAAAAAAAATGCCGGTTATTTTCATAGAGACGACATGCGGGTTGGGTAATAACTGCATGAGCTGACTTGAAAAAATACCAACAAGCAAACCAAACAGACTGTATGACGTTATCCTGCCAACATTATAGAATATCTGAATGGTGAATGATTGACTGTCGCTTTTCCCATTAAAATTTGTGCTGAGGGTACTGATAATGCCTCCACACATGCCTATGCAATGTGTAGAGCCAATTAATCCCATTAATAATGCAGAGAGCAGTGTTGCTGAGAGCATGTCATGAAGTAATATTTAACAGAATATTACCAGCTGATTTGGTTGTGAAACTCTGTTTTAATCTCCAGTTATTCGGAGAAACAATCTGAATTGACCAGCGGCCTTCTATAATCGGGGGTTTAATATACCCCCGATAATCAGAACTGCTGCCTTCAACCTGCCGGAGAGTCGTTACCTGATCAAGTCCCGGACGGGTGCGATGAATGAGCTTAAAGGTAATTTCTTTTTGCATTTCTAAGGTTGAATCTGCTTTTAGTGAGACCAGAATTTCACCAGTCTTAATATTGGCATCTACTAAAGCACTTAAGTTGGTATCTTTAGCATTTTTATCAAATTCAATAACCTTGTTAATTTGCAGTCCCTGTTTGTAGTAATCATCTACTACCAGGCCATCATCAGTTTTTATGGCGATTGTAATCGTGATTAGGCCACCCACTACTGCCATAGATGGAAAAAAAATAACCATCCATACCATCGGGTTTTTGTACCAGGGTTTACTCTTAAGTTCTTCAGATATATTCATAAAAAGTCCTGATTTATTCTGGTTTGGGGCCAAGAAAACGTGCTTCTTGAACCAGACTGAGAGAACCATCTTTTGATGCAAGTTTAAAGAATATATCAGTTGTTCTTTTATGAAGCTTTTCAGGATCTACTTCAATACTGACAGGAATTTCAACAACATCCCCGGATTTTGCAAAAATAACTGTTTTTGGAACATTGAGTTTTATGTTGCTCATACCTTCGACAGATAAGTTATATTCATGATCAATTATATCTTTATTAATGACTTTCAATGTATATACATTTTCAATCATCCCCATACCTGTTTCACGGAATAATGAATTTCGATCACGAATAATATCAAGGTCGATAGGTGAGCGCCCCATAATAGCGATAGCAGTTCCTATTGTAATACCTAGTAAAATTAAGCCATACACAATAATACGAGGACGTAGAACAGTAGTATGTTTACCGCTTATCATATGTTCAGTTGTATACTTAATAAGCCCTTTTTCATAACCCATCTTATCCATAACTTCATCACAGGCATCAATACAGGCAGCACAGCCGATACATTGATACTGGAGTCCATCACGGATATCTATACCAGTTGGACATACCTGAACACAGATAGAGCAATCTACACAGCTTCCCAGATTTTGAGAGCTATCATTCTTTTTACGTGCACCACGAGGTTCACCGCGCTTTTCATCATAGGAAATTATCAGTGTGTCATTATCGATCATAGCACTCTGGAAGCGTGCGTAAGGGCACATGTAAATACATACCTGTTCACGAAGCCAGCCAGCATTACCATAAGTGGCAAAACCATAAAAAATAATCCAGAAGAATTCCCATGGACCCAGAGATAGCGTGGGTATAGCAGAGGCCAGATCATAAATTGGAGTGAAATAGCCTACAAAAGTAAAACCGGTAAAGAGTGCAAATGTTATCCATAAAGTATGTTTAATCAGCTTTTTAGTGAACTTTTTACTGTTCATCGGCATTTTGTCCAGTTTCATTTGTTGTGGACGTGTACCTTCGACTTTCCGTTCTATCCAGAGAAAAGCTTCAGTCCATACTGTTTGAGGACAGGCGAAACCGCACCAGAGACGACCAGCAAGCGCCGTGAAGAAAAAAAGTGACAGAGCAGCTATGACCAGCATCATGGTCAGATATATAAAATCCTGAGGCCAGAAAATCATGCCGAGGATATAAAACTTACGTTCTGGTAAGTCAAATAGTATGGCCTGACGACCATCCCATAGTAACCAGGGCATTATATAATAAAAACCTAACAGGGCTGAAACACCTGATGCCCTTAAGGTAGCAAAAAGACCATGCACCTGTCTGGGATAGATTTTCTTTCTTTTCTGGTATAACTCCTCTTCTATTGGAGTTTCTTCTACTTTTGGAGGGGTAGCCTGGCTTGCTTCAGTCATAATATGTGTCTTACTTAAAGTTATTGAAACTGGTTATGTTAATTTGTAAAGCTAATAGAGTAATTCTGTGATCACTCTATATAACTTTTAAATAATTTCGATGTTTTGATTTTTACATAATTTATCAACGCTAATACCTGGCAACCTGAATGCATTATCTATCTCAACAAATCTATTATATTAACTGTTGTCTTTTAAGCTGGCACAGGGTTTACAGGGTTTTGCAAAATATAGTGTCAATACACAGGGTAAAATGGCAAAAAGCCAAAATAGGAAAAAACCAATTGAATAAGAACCTAAACGTGTAACATCGTAATCACTAAATACATTTACTGGATCAAAAATGGTGAAGAAGACGATTGTCTCAAGTCCTGCTACCAGAAAAGAAGGCCAGAGTACGGCAATAATTTTCTGTATCATAGGAACTTCAGTCTCTTTATTAGTATTCTGATCAGTCATAATCTTTCCCCCACATAGTTTTTAATAATGTTGCTACTCATCGTTTCTGAAATTGTATTTTTTATTAAAATTATTCATTTCTAAGCAATATCTCCAGTAGCATAAGTTCTTTTTGAAAAAGTGATTCCAAATGCTTTAGAGTGGTACCTCTTTATTTTCAACTTCGTTTTTAGAAAATAACTAAAATTACATTAATTGATCTGACAAGCACAGTAAATGTTCAGGCAGACCATTTATAATAATTTAAATTAACTGAATGCAATATAAAAGTTTAAAATGAAAAATAATCAGGTTTTAAACTTTCTCTTCAGGCTTTTCCTTTTCCTGAACCGGTTTTTTTGTAATTAAGTCATCATCATTGACTGCCAGCATAGCAGCTTCGTCAAAATCTTTTTTTCGATTGCTACTATAAGCCCATATAATAATTCCAATAAAAACCACAAAAAGAACAACTGTCCAGATTGAATGGAGCAAACTTGACATAATTATTTACCTATTAAAAAGTGACAGAAAAGTGAACTTTGGCATTTACCGATCAATTTTCAAGTTTGGCATGGCACACCGTGAACAAACTTTGAAAGGATATTATCCCGAAATAACACTGTCTGCTGTATTATAGAGTTACTTTAAAGCATTAGTTGTTAATCAATAAATAAGTAAACTCTAATATGTTTGTATTTTCAATCGTTTAGAGATAAATTGCAAAACAATTGTGGTTAACCTGTGATAATCATGCATGGATTAATGCAGATTATTGAAAATATCTAACAAAATTTAAAAACACCCAACTTAAACGATCAAAATAAATTTGCTGATACATTTAGTAAAGAAGCTCATACTAACATACCTGTTTGCCATCCGTACATAGTGGTACCATTGTATTTATTTGTCGGCTTACGATCCTGGAAAGAATGAGTTAAATTATGAAAAATTGTGTCACATCTTCTTGCGTCTGATAAAATTAAAAATATTCTGTTCACCAGTCGGGTGATTACACTGTTTTTGATTTCACTATGCACATCAATCTGTAAGGCAATTTTTTACGCTCAATTTATTCATCCCGGGTGATAGTCGAAATTAAGGGTATTTCTCATTAAATATGAGCAAGATTAGATATCCAGAAAGATGTTATTCCTCAATAATTTATTCCGCTTTATTTTTATGATCAGGTAAGTATGTCGTTGCAAAGTGATGTTAGTATTAATCAGGTAAGTGAAACTAGTCAGGACAACTGTTTTCATTGTGGTTTACCACTAAATGGTTGCCAGTTGACCGTAGAAATTGATTCGAAGTTACAACCTATGTGCTGTGCAGGATGCCAGGCTGTAGCAAATGCTATTATCAAATCCGGTAATACCGATTATTATCGCTTTCGCGAAGAAAAATCGGTTACTGGAAAAGAAGTGGTTCCTGAGTTTCTCGCCAAAATTAAAGTTTATGATCATCCTTCTGTACAGAAACAATTTGTTCACAGTCAATCTGAAAACATAAAGGAAGTGTCACTCATAATAGAGGGTATAGTTTGCGCTGCCTGCATCTGGCTGAATGAACAATATTTAAGCCAGTTACCAGGAATAGTCAGTGTTAATATTAATTATTCTACCCATAGAGCTAATGTTAAATGGGATGAAAGCCAGATAAAGTTGAGTCAAATACTTGAAGCTATTTCAAATATTGGTTATTTAGCACATCCTTATGATCCTGAAACGCAACAGCAAATTTATGAAAACCAGCGCAAACTATTAATCCGCCAAATAGGTATTGCTGGATTATTCGGTATGCAGATTATGATATTTGCAGTTGCTCTTTATGGTGGAGACTGGTGGGGGATCAGTGATAATTTCCGTACTTTTTTCCGTTGGTTGAGTTTAATGTTAACCACCCCGGTATTACTATTTTCAGCCCAGCCTTTTTTTAAGGGAGCCTGGTTAGACTTTAAACATAAACGGGCTGGAATGGATGTGCCAGTCTCTTTAGGACTTATTCTGGCCTTTGTGGCCAGTGCATATAACACTTTTACCGGGGAATCTGATGTGTATTATGAATCAGTTTCCATGTTTGTATTTCTGTTGTTGTCGGTTCGCCTATTTGAACTTTCAGCACGCAAAAAAGCCGCTGAAAAAATTGAGTCTTTAACCAATCTTTCTCCCACCATGACAAGTCGAATTTGTGGTGATGGTAGTATTGAAGTTGTTCCCACCGTCGATTTGACTTTACAGGACAGGTTTTTAGTCAGACCCGGTGAAGTTATCCCTACTGATGGTGTTCTTTTAACTGAATTAGCTTTGGTGGATGAAGCCTTATTGACCGGTGAGCAGCATGCGGTAGAAAAAAAAGCCGGGGATGTTCTGATCGGAGGCAGTTATAACTTGCAACAACCAATACAGTTACAGGTCCATCAGCTTGGACAGGATACGGTACTTTCCGGCATTAAGCGCTTGATTGAACAGGCTCAGGGTTTTAAACCGGAAGTTGCGATGATTGCTGACAGGGTGGCCAGTCTATTTGTGGGAATCCTGCTTTTACTGGTTGTAATTGCTGGTATTTACTGGTGGCAGGTTGACCCATCGAGAGTTCTGCAGGTATTAGTGGCCACTTTAGTTGTAACCTGTCCCTGCGCATTATCATTGGCGACGCCTGCCTCTTTAACCGCAGCTATAGGCTCTTTGACGCGAGATGGCATGTTAGTGTCAAAATCACGAGCCCTGGAAATAATGCCAATGATCGATACTGTAATTTTTGATAAAACAGGTACTCTTACAACAGGTGTTTTAACTTTACAGGAACAGCTGGATTTTGAAGCGGAAAATGCGCAAAAAAATCTGCAAATAGCGCATAGCCTGGAATTTCATTCTGAACACCCTGTTGCCCGCGCACTGGTGAATAGTGAAATAAAAACTCTGGATGTCGTCAATTTGCAAAATGTGGCAGGCAAGGGGTTGCAGGGAGATATTGACGGTGAAACCTATTTTATTGGTAACGAAGGCTATATAGGCCAAATTGCTAAAATACCCGAAAATCAGCTATTCGGAAACGATGTTCAGGTGGTACATCTGGCTACTCAGGGGCAGTGGCTGGCCAGTTTCTCATTCACAGATCCACTTAAGGAAGATGCTTTGCAAACTATACAATTAATGCAACAACGAGGAATTGATGTAAGAATTCTGAGTGGTGACAGGCTGGCTTATGTGCAGAAAGTTGCTAATGAATTAGGAATTTCTCATTTTGATGCCGATCAGTTACCTGATGATAAGTTAAATAAGGTTAAGGAGTTGCAGGCTAAGGGACATAAAGTTGCTATGGTCGGTGATGGCATTAATGATGCACCTGTGCTGGCTGCTTCTGATCTTTCAATTTCTCTGTCACTGGCTACCGATCTTGCCAGGGCTTCATCAGATCTTATTATCAATGGAGGTCAATTAGCGCCAATCCTTGATGCTATGTCAATAACTACAAAAATGATGCGAGTGATCAGGCAAAACTTTGGCTGGGCAATAGCCTATAATATTATCGCGGTACCTTTTTCCATGGCCGGTCTGGTGCAGCCATGGCTTGCTGCTATAGGTATGTCATTGAGTTCGTTAATCGTTGTTTTAAATGCTTTAAGGTTGAGATTGTAATAATGGAAATATTGTATTTACTAATCCCGTTAGCCATGCTCATTCTGGTGGTTATTGCAGGTTTCTTTTTCTGGTCTGTTAAATCAGGACAGATGGATGATCTTGAGGGGCCAGCTTACCGGATGTTGAGAGATGATGATATCGTTAAACCCAAAGATGATGATTCGCCATCTAAACAAAAGCCGGAGCCCTAGTTTATTAATCTGATGATTTCAGGTAAACATAACTGGCACCGGATCCACCATCTTTAGGTTGAGCAGGACAGTAAGCCAGAATATTGTTTTGTTCACTTAACCAGTGCTGTACCAATGGTCTTAAAACAGCTTTCGATTGTGAATTAAATCCCTTGCCATGAATAATCAGTAACATTCTCGAATGCGATTTGATTGCATATTGAAGAAATGATTCCAGTTCCTGAATGGATTCATATTGCCGGTGACCGTGTAAATCCAGTAAAGCATCAATACGCAGCTGTCCTGCTTTTATTTTTCGTTGTAACTTTTTCTGAATGCCGTGGTGAAACCAGCTTTCTCTGGTAGCTAAAGGGATGTTATAACTGATTTTCTGAAATACCTGTGCTTCATTCGATGCCGACTGTATTTTTGGCTTTTTGTTGCGTGGTAATTGCGGGTATAAATCAACTTTATCGTTTTTCAGGCATTTAACCCCATCCAGAGAGTGCATGATGCCTGTTTCATCTTCATCAGTTGTATTGGACATGGTTATTTTCTATAAAATATTGATTATTTCTGGAATCATAGAGCAAATTAATTCCAGAGTCCCAATGAATTAGTTTATTATTCGCGATTGATTTATTTTGTCGTTTTGTATGCATATTTTACTCAGTAATGATGATGGTTATCTGGCACCTGGATTAAGGGCTATAGCTGATGAGTTGGCTTTAATGGCCGAAGTCACTGTGGTAGCACCTGATCGAAATAGAAGTGGTGCGAGTAATTCATTGACTTTACAGCGGCCTATACGCGCGCAAAAAACGGCGAATGGTTTTTTTAAAGTGGATGGAACTCCAACAGATTGTGTTCATCTCGCCCTCACTGGTTTATTAGAAAATGAACCAAATATGGTTGTGTCAGGTATAAATTCTGGCGCTAATCTAGGTGATGATGTGATTTATTCCGGAACTGTAGCCGCTGCAACTGAAGGCAGATTTCTGGGATTGCCAGCTTTAGCTGTATCACTAGCAGGATCTCAGGAAATGCATTATGAGTCCGCTGCAAAAGCGACTGGACAAATTATCCGGAAATTACTGGTCAAACCTTTACCTGAAGATACGATTTTGAATATTAATGTCCCCGACTTGCCCTGGTCTGATATCAAGGGTTTTCAGGCAACAAGGCTAGGTTTTCGCCACCGTGCTGAACCGGTAGTAAAACAATTTGATCCTTATGGTCAGAAAATTTACTGGGTAGGTCCTGTTGGTTCCGCTCAGGATGCGGGTGAAGGTACTGATTTCTTTGCAGTAAAAAATGGATATGTTTCAGTAACACCATTACAGATAGATTTAACTCGCCATGATGGTGTTAAACCTTTGCAGAACTGGTTAGATGAAAAGAATTAAATGAATAATCTTTCTAATAAGCATTTGAAAGGTATTGGTATGACCTCTCAGAGAACTCGTGATCGTTTAATACATAGATTGCAGCAGCAGGATATCAATAATGATCGGGTTTTAGAGGTGATGAGGAATACGCCTCGGCATCTATTTGTTGATGAAGCGCTTTCTCACAGGGCATATGAGGATACTGCGCTGCCGATTGGCTATGGGCAAACTATTTCCCAGCCATATATCGTCGCTCGCATGACGCAAATGATTCTTGCTTCCGGAATGCCTTCTTCGGTACTGGAAATTGGTACAGGTTGCGGCTACCAGACTGCAGTGCTGGCTCAACTGGTACCGCAGGTTTATAGTGTGGAACGTATTGGGGCTTTATATCAACAGGCTAAAAAACGTTTGACTGAATTACAAATATATAACGTCGAATTAAGACATACAGATGGTAATGGAGGTTGGCCAAATTTAAATTATCGTTTTGATAGAATTATAATGACTGCAGCCTGTACAGATGTACCACGTAAGCTAGCTGACCAGCTTAATCACAAAGGTGAAATGATTTTACCTTATGATGATGGTCATAATCAGGTGTTATTAAAAATCACACGTTATCATGATGAATTTGAAACGGAAGCTTATGAAGCCGTTTCATTTGTGCCATTACTACCTGGAATCAGCTAGTATTCCATCAATATATTCCTAAGCTCTATCAATCTGTGCTTAGATTAGAGCTTCCTGTAAGTAAAAAGGCATCATTCATATTATCTCTTTTAAGATTTTTAGAGTCCTTTATTTTAGACTTTTCAGCAGATGTTATGCTGGTTCAGCACTATATTATCCTGGAAAAATCAGTTCAGCTTGAAAAAGGTGCGTAACAGATTAATGTGCCTGGTCTAAGTCAGGAATGATTGTAGTTAGAGCAATGCAGGAGCAATAGCCGAGAAATCAAAAACACCGTAGTCAACTGATTGGTGATGAGCGTGTTTTTGATTTTATCAACTGCATTAAATTAAGCTGTTACGTAGGCTTTCATGATTAACTGATTTTTCCAGGATTATTCAGTTGGGGTGTCAGGAAGCTTTTACTAAGATTATGGACTGGTTTCATGCTGAGGCTTCTGGGTAGTTCTGATTGTGGGCTTTTCTCCGGTACCATATAAAATTTTTAGCATATCCACTGCTGCGTTAAATCTGGCATTTATTCCTTATATGATTGCATCTTTGCGAGGCTGTTGAGCACGCTTTTACCTTGTTGCTTTTCCAGTTTCCAGATATGGTGTCATTATTGAACCAAAATTATTAGAATATATCGAAATAATTGGGCGGTTCATTATTTTTTACAGTATCCAGGTATGTTACTTTTTCGCAATTTTTTTATTTTATCTGTCTTTTTATTTTTAGCCGGTTGTGCAGCATTGCAACAGCAAAAATTAAATGGTCCGGGTTGGTATATGGTGAAACCAACTGATACTCTTTATTCAATCGCCTGGCGATATGGCCTGGATTATGAAGAAATAGCCTTATGGAATGAACTATCTGACCCCTATGTAATACATCCAGGTGAGCAACTGATTTTAGTCGAGCCAGTCAATTTACCGTCGAAACCAGTTGATGATGAAAAAAAGCTTGCTAAGCTACCGGAAAAGCCTAATGTTGTTGTCAAACCTTTGACAGATTCATTTAATCATACAATTCGATGGCAATGGCCTTCAAAAGGAAAGCTCATTAATCGCTTTTCAATCAAAGATTTAGACAGGCGTGGTATTGATATTGCAGGGAAAATAGGGCAACCTGTATATGCTGTAGCCGATGGTAAGGTTGTTTATAGTGGAAAAGGCTTAACCGACTATGGTAATTTAATCATTATTAAGCATGATAATACCTATTTAAGTGCCTATGCCTATAATAGCAAAAGGCTGGTACGAGAAGGTGATCAGGTGAAAAGTGGAATGCATATAGCAGATATAGGTCAAGGTAAAAATAAAAAACCTATGCTTCACTTTCAAATTCGAAAAAAAGGTAAACCAGTAGACCCATTACTTTATTTACCAGAATTATTATAAGGGGTTCAATATTAGTCAGTATTTTTTTGTGAGCGACATTAAATGATGTTACATCATGGACTTAATAAGCATTTATGTTAATACAAAAGTCATAGAAAAATATAATTAATAGAGTAACCTATGGATAAAAAACCTATCGAGAGTAATATTAGCATGAGCAAGTCAAATGATCCGACAAATCTGCAAGATGATGAAATTCCTGTTGATGAGATTGTTGATTGTTTACAGTTTGCCGGATCAGATGATAATCTGGATGAAATTGATGAAGTAGAATCATCAATTGAACTTGAAAATAATAAAATCAAGGAAGAAGTTGAAGCGGCTGCTGATAAATTTGTTGAAAGAAGAAAGACAATAGAGCGTCGTAAACTATCTTCACGTCGTCGGGTTTCTGATGCTGATCCTACACGTATGTACTTAAGTGAAATCGAAGGTTCTCCTTTGCTCACTGCTGAAGAAGAAGTCTATTACTCCCGAAAAGCTCAAAAAGGTGATTCATCAGCTCGTGATACGATGATTGAATGTAATCTGAGACTGGTAGTTAAAATTGCTCGACGTTATATGAATCGAGGCTTACCTTTACTGGATTTAATTGAGGAAGGTAATCTGGGATTAATTAGGGCTGTTGAGAAATTTGATCCTGAGCGTGGCTTTCGTTTTTCTACCTATGCAACCTGGTGGATAAGACAGACCATTGAACGGGGTTTAATGAACCAGACTCGAACTATCCGCTTACCTATTCATGTCATCAAAGAACTGAATACCTATCTGCGTACTGCTCGACGATTAACTCAGGATTTAAAACACGAAGCAACTTCTGAAGATATAGCAAAAACACTTAATAAGCCAATTCAGGATGTTGAAAAAATGCTCAAATTAGCTGATAGAGTGGGTTCAGTCGATGTGCCAATGGGATCAGGCGATGATGAGCGTCCATTACTGGATGTTATTCCAGATGAAAATAACCCGGATCCATCTTTTCTACTACAGGATGAATCAGTGTTGCAACATCTTGATACCTGGCTTGATGAGCTTGATGATAAGCAACGTGAAGTTGTTGTACGTCGATTTGGTTTACGCAACCACCCGCGTGGTACGCTGGAAGAAGTGGGTGTTGAGCTGGGTGTAACAAGAGAACGTGTCCGTCAGGTTCAGATGGATGCTTTACGAAGATTGAGGCGTATTCTGGAGAATCAGGGGTATTCCAGAGATAATATTCTGCGCTGATAAAATAATTATAATCACCAGTACCAGTCAAAACTGATACTGGTTTTTAAATAGTATTACAGTATTCTGGAAGCGTAATCAGCTAGCCTGGATCTTTCGCCTACCTTAAGCGTAATATGTCCACTGTGATCCCAGTCTTTAAATCTATCTACAATATAAGTTAATCCTGAGGTTGTTTCAGTGAGATAAGGTGTATCAATTTGTCCGATATTACCCAGACACACAACTTTTGTTCCAGGGCCAGCTCTGGTTATTAAGGTTTTCATCTGTTTGGACGTCAAATTTTGAGCTTCATCCAGGATAATAAATTTATTGAGAAAAGTTCTTCCTCGCATAAAGTTCATCGATGAAATTTTTATACGATTTCGTACCAAATCTGTTGTGGCTTTTTGCTCCCAGGCTTCATTTTTATCATTTCCTACCAGAACTTCCAGGTTATCCATTAATGCACCCATCCAGGGAGACATTTTTTCTTCTTCGGTACCCGGTAAAAAACCAATGTCTTCACCCACTGGAACGGTTACCCGGGTCATTATTATCTCAGAGTAACGTTTTTCATCCATGGTCTGTGATAATGCACTGGCCAGTGTCAGCAGGGTTTTACCCGTACCAGCCTGTCCGGAAAGACTGACAAAATCAATGTCCGGGTTCATCAATAAATTAAGCGCAAAGTTTTGTTCACGATTCCTGGCCTGAATACCCCACACAGCATTTCGTTCATTAGCATAATTTTTAATTACTTCTACTACGACTCGATCCTGTTCTTTTTCATGTACGATACCATCAAAGTTATTTTCCAGATAAATAAATTGATTAGGGTGCCAGTCGTTCGTATCTTCACCTTCAAATTCATAATAGGTTTTTCCTTCGCGTTGCCAGGAATGAATATTCTCTCCATGTTCTTCCCAGAATTCAGCGGGTAATTCTTTGCTACCGGTAAATAATAAATCAAGATCATCCAGTACTTTGTCACTAAAATAATCTTCTACCTGGATTTCAAGTACTACAGCCTTAATTCGTAAATTAATATCTTTGGAAACAAGGATTATTTCACAATCCCATTCATCTTTAAGAGCAAGTACAGTACCCAGAATAGTATTATCGTTTTTGCTACCAGGTAAACTATCTGGTAGCACTGGTTTATGCGCTTCAGTTTCAAAGAATAAACGTCCACTGCTGACTCCATTGTGACCATTACCATTATTGCTGACCAACTGCGGATTTAATGGTATGCCCTTTTTAATATCGACGTCTTTATTAGCTGTCATCAGGTCATCGATAAAACGATTTACCTGACGTACATTTCGGGCAACTTCTGATAAGCCTTTTTTACCCTGATCGAGTTCTTCTAGAACGGTCATTGTCAGGTAAATATTATGTTCCTGAAATCTGAATAGTGAGCTTGGGTCGTGCATTAATACGTTGGTATCCAGCACAAATAGCTTTGGTTTTTTATTGGGCATAGTAGGCGAATATTGTAAGTTATAAAAAATGAAAAATGATATTTAATATTGAATATTATAGTTCTAATAGGAACACTTGTACTTTATTTTTATGTAAGCTTCGAGAATTTCTTTCACAATAAATTTTAAAGTATAAAATATATTGACGAATTCGAATGTAATAGAGTCATAGAAAATTCAAGATATCCACAATGAATGAATCAGTAAATTTATATAAAAGACAACAGGTATATCATTTAGATCAACTGGCTATGTCAGAGGATGGTTACTCGTCTAAACAATTGATGGGGCAGGCGGCAAGAGCTGTGTGGTATCACATTCATTCTCGGTGGCCAGATATAAAGAAGGTAGTGATCTTTGCCGGTAGTGGTAATAACGGTGGTGATGCCTTTGCTATAGCCAGTATTATGAAAAACAAGGGTATATCAGTTGATTTAATTGCAGTGGGTGATTTGTCTCGACAATCAAAAGAAGCCAGAGAATATCGTGAAAGCTGGGAACAGCAGGGCGGGGTCACGCAGACCTGGCAGGGGGACTGTCCTCCCTGCGATTTAGTTCTGGATGGTCTTTTAGGAATAGGTTTAGACCGGCAACTGGATGAAAACTGGATTTCGATGATTGAAAAAATCAATAGTTTAAAAACTGTACGGGTTAGTATTGATATTCCCAGTGGATTGAATGCTGACATAGGAAAAGCCATGCCTGTCGCGATTATGGCGCATTTGACAGTGACTTTTATTGGAAGAAAAATTGGTTGTTATATTGCTGATGGTGCAGATTATTGTGGTGAGATAGCATATGAAAAACTGGGGTTATCTGATGCTTCAGAAGCAAAATTATCTGCTATATGTCAATTGTTAGAAACACATAATATTCGCTTACCTGAACCACGAAAAAATAATAGTCATAAGAACCAGTTTGGTCATGTACTAATTATCGGGGGAGGGCAGTCTATGTCTGGAGCCGCTCGTCTGGCTGCTATGGCTGCTTTAAGAGGTGGAGCCGGACTGGTCAGTTTATCGGTCCATCCGGATAATGTCATTGCAGCCAGTCAACAGGCTGAATTAATGGTGTCAGACTGGAGTACACTGGATGACTCTCTAAAGTTAGCGTCAATTATAGTTATTGGTCCCGGTCTGGGGTATACAACAGAAGCCCGGAAAATACTTGAAAAAATGAGCTCAATTGATAAACCAGTGGTCGTAGATGCAGATGCTTTGCAGGTAGAATTTTTAAATTCATTAAGTACAGACCTTTGTGTTATTACTCCGCATCCCGGTGAGGCTGCACGTCTATTACAGAGTTCAGCTGGAGAGATTCAACAGGATAGAATGGCTGCACTGCAGCAAATCAATAATAACTGGCCATATGTGGCTGTGCTAAAAGGCGCCGGAAGTCTGATTGGAGAGAGAAATGAAATAGTAAAGCTATGTGCTCATGGGCATGCAGGGATGGCCACTGCTGGTATGGGAGATGTGTTAAGTGGCTTAATTGCTGCTTTTTTAGCACAGGGACTATCTACATTGAACGCTACTCAAAGCGCAGTTCTGGTCCATGCGCTGGCAGCAGAATACTATGCCAGAGAACATGATGCTGCGAGTTTAATAGCCTCTGATGTGATCAATTATATAGCACTGGTCGTTAAAGATATTCGTCACATATCAGGAATTTGAAATGTTGATTTGTTCTGAACAGGAAATGAAATTATTTGGTGCCAGGTTGATTAAAAGTCATTGCTCTCCAGGTATTGTTACCTTGCGGGGTGATTTAGGAACCGGTAAAACAACCATAGTGCGTGGAGCACTGGAAGCCTGTGGGATTACAACAGGTGTTCGTAGTCCAACCTATACACTGGTTGAACAATATGAACTGGAGAATTTTTCTATTGCTCATTTCGATCTGTATCGACTGGGTGACCCGGATGAACTTGAATATCTGGGATATAGAGATTACTTAACTGCTGACACCTGGTGTTTTATAGAATGGCCTGAAAAAGCTGAAGGATATTTGCATAATATTGGGCTGGAAATATCTATTTGCTATCAGAATGAATGTCGTCATATCTCAGCAATTTCAGATAATTCCTGGGGACAGCAGTTAAAAAAGGATATGAATCTTACCTAGTTTCGAGAAAAGTTAACTATCTACTTAATAAATAAAAGAAAATTATTGATTTTACCCGCCTTTTTTACTATAAATGGGTATACTAAATAGTGAAACCTTAACTTGCTGTGAATTCAATGGACACTGTTACTGCTACTAGACGATTTTTTTTGAAACAACTAGCCAGTCTTAGCGCTTTATTGACTGTATCATTTCCGGTTAAAAATGTATTGGCTGCAGAATCAGATACTGCTTTAACTGCAGTACGTATTTCCCAGTCGAATTCTGATCATACTCGCGTTGTTTTTGATTTAACCGGGGAGGCAGAACATTCTCTATTTACGCTGTCCTCACCAAATCGAATTGTTATTGATTTAAAAGCTGTACGTAAATCCGCTGCTCTGGTTTCAGATAAAAATAATACCGATTTACTTAAAGGCATTCGCTCTGCTTTACGCGATAATAATGATTTACGTATCGTATTAGACCTAAAGTCAAAAGTACGTCCAAGAAGCTTTATTCTTCAACCTGATAGTATTCATGGACATCGTTTAGTGGTCGATATGCATGCGACTAATTTGAGCCCTACACCAATTAAAACAAGTCAACAGGAACGTCATAAGAAGAAGGAACAATTTGTTATCGCCATTGATCCCGGGCATGGTGGAAAAGATCCAGGTGCCGTTGGCCGTAAAGGAACTAAAGAAAAAGATATTACACTGGCAGTAGCAAGAAAGCTTAAAAAAATGATTAATAGTACATCCGGCTATAAGGCTGTATTAACCAGAGAATCAGATAAATTTGTTGTATTAAGACATCGCGTAGAAAAAGCGCGCAAAAATCAGGCTGATTTATTTGTATCAATCCATGCTGATGCCTTTAAGAGTCCTAAAGTAGAAGGCGCTTCTGTGTATGCACTCTCTTTAAATGGTGCATCTTCTGAAGCTGCTCGCTGGATTGCCCATAAAGAAAATTCTTCCGATTTAATTGGAGGTATCAGTCTTGATGATAAGGATGATCTAATAGCCTCAGTGTTACTGGATTTATCCCAAACTGCGACCATTCAGGATAGCCTGGAACTTGGTTCAGACGTTCTAAAGAATCTGGGCAAAGTAGGTAAACTGAATAAAAAATCAGTTCAACAGGCTGGTTTTGCTGTGCTTAAAGCGCCTGATATGCCTTCCATCTTAATTGAAACAGCATTTATTTCTAACCCGAAGGAAGAGCGCCGCCTGAAGTCGCCCAAGCATCAACATAAAATTGCTAAAGCGATTTTATCTGGAATTAAAAATCACATGAAAAATCAATTAGTCTAGGGAAGCATTGATCAACGTATCAATTTTTTGTCTTATAGCGATTACTTATTATCGGGGTTCCACTCAATTACCATCTGACGAAAATAATCTATAACTGTTTGCTGCTGTAAACTGCGTCCATATTTTATTTTGCTATAGGCTTCAAAAATTTTATTGAGTTGAGGGTCTTCAAAATTTTGCTGTAATTTGATGCGCTCCAGAAACTCATAAACATGTTCAGAAGGTTTTTTTAATAAGCCTTTACGAGCTAATTTTTTTAGTAATTGATTGATTATTTTTTCATATTCGGCAATTGCCGGAGGTCTTTCCCTGTACCATGCAATCAACCAGTAAGCGCTGGTGATAATAACCATACAGATTACTAGTGCAAGAACCATATCACCCCAGCTTTTAATGCCCAGCCCCAGCTTGTTTAGAAATTTAGTTTGTTTGCGGTCATCATAATTTAAGATCATTTCATTCCAGTTATGCTGCAGATTATCCCAGCCATAAAGTACTTTGCTCATCAATAAATTATGTGCTCCAATTTTAAATGCTGATGAACCTTCTTTTAAAGCCTGGTCAAGTCCCATTTCTATACGGTCAGGAGATACAGCAGCTGTGGGATCGACTCGAACCCAGCCTTCATCATCCAACCATACTTCTGTCCAGGCATGTGCGTCAGATTGACGAACAATAAGGTAATTACCGACCTGGTTAAGTTCACCACCCTGATATCCGGTTACGATTCTTGCAGGAATACCAGCTGCCCGCATCAGTAAAGCAAAGCTGCTGGCATAGTGTTCACAAAAACCCCGTTTAGTCTGGAATAAAAATTCATCACTTGAATTCTGGCCAAGCCGGGGAGGCTGAAGTGTGTAGACAAAATTTTCAGTATTAAAAGTTTTTAAAGCCTGATTCACAATTTCTCTAGCTGTATCAAACTGTTTTGCCCATTTCTGGCCAAGCGCGAGAGTTTGTGGATTACGTGTTTTATGAAAATTTTCAGCGAGTAACAGGTACTCAAAATCTTCATCCTGCCCGATTTTATATTCCAGTTGAGAGCTTAATGTATAACGCTTTAAATCATTCACTGGTTTTGTACTATTGAGTTGATATTCGGAACTCATAAAACTGTTTGAAGGTATGTGAGTCGGTATATCCAGCCCGAATAGCCAGTTTTTGCCATGAGCTTCTAAGGTGACAGTGTAATTAGTGATTTCTTTGTTTGGGTTTCCTTTAATTCTGAAAACTTTTCTCGTATTAACCTGTGACCATGTCCTGCCGTCAAAATTAACCATAACCGGACCACGCCAGTATAAGTTTTTTTGAGGAGGGATTTCACCATCAAAAGTAACTCGAAAAGCTATGTCATTACTGTTGATCAAATTGCTAATAGCACCGGGTGACATACTATTACTTAAACCGGTAATGCCTCCTCGTTGTTCTTTTGTCAGTCCCCATATTGGCCCAGGTATACGCGGGACCAGAATAAATAAAATAGCCATGACCGGTATAGATAAGGCAATCAGTTTGCTTGCAGTTTTAAATCTGACTTTAAACGGAATAGAGTTATCGCGCTGATTGATGGTTATTAAAGTGGATGTAATGATGATAACAGTCAGAAACATATAGATAGCGATCAAAATACTTTGACCAAAAAGAAAATGCGTGACTAACAGGAAATAGCAAAGAAAAATTAGAATTAATATATCCCGATGGCTTTTTGATTCGAGAAATTTAAAAGCAGTCATTACGGTTAATAGTGCAAGCCCCGGTTCACGCCCGACTATAGTCCAGTACTGTGCAAAAACACTTATACCTCCAACGACCACCAGTGGTACCAGTAACCATCGTGGGATAGCACCAACATGACCAAATGATTGAACACTTCTCCATGACAGAGCAAATAAAGTAAATGCAGTAACCCATAATGGAATATGTAAAAAATGGGGTAACATGGAAAGTAAAAAGCTATATGTGACGGTTATTACTGCTGTGTCATCAGCCTGTTCCTGCGAGATTTTATTAATTGGTAAGTTATTTTTCATCAATGAATAACACTGAATTTATATCAGCTTGCTGAAATGTGCTAATTGTTTGAAGGCAATGAGCAAAATGAGCATTACCAGAGGATTGTTTAATTTCAATGGAGGGTAATTTCACACCATAATTCAATCCTTCCTGGTTCATTTGAATAATTAAACCGGTCATTTGAGATAACTTTCCTTCCAGAGAATTAGCAGTCATATCCTGCCAGTTTATCCATAGACTGGCTGAAGCATATCCCTGAAATGTTTTTGTTAACTTACCACGACCCTGGGCATAAGCTTTCCACGAGATATGTTTCAGTGATTCTCCCAGTCGATATTCTCTTAGACCTGCAAAATCATCACCATCCGCCGTATTAATTGTAGTTTTATTATGCTGTTCATTTGAAATACTTTGTTTTAATTTTGTATCAAAGACTGGTTTTGGATATATCAATATTGGAATATCAAATTTTAACCAGCTCCAGGCATGAAAAAGGCCTGTTGGATATCGGCTGAATATAATAATTCCTGCTGGTTTATATAATCCTCTTTTAATGGCTGCTAGCATTAAATTGACGGTTTTATGCTGTTGAGGTTTTAAGCCGAAATAGACAGGAGGATTATCCATATACTGTAAACCGATGGCATATCGATTAGCCAGATTAGCCTGATTGACCTTAAACTCGAGTGTTAACTCTTCCTGCTGATACACCGGCTTCGGTTGCGATAACTGAATATTAATTCCTAGCAGGTTTTTATGCGTTTGCCATAAGCTGATAATACCAAGTGCGGTTAATAAAAAAGTGAGCATATAAGCCATGCTGTTTTGATAATTAATAGCAGCTAGCAATAAAACAACCTGCATCGCTGCGTATAAATAACCAAACCGGGTGGGTAGTATATAGAGTCTTCTGTTATGCAGAGATATTTGATCTCTGGTAGCTGGATTACGTAAAGCTATCCAGTTATCCATACGTTGTCGAAAAAAAGATAAAACTGCCATAATTGAGTTTTCAGGGAATAGCGATTTGTTGCAGTATTTTTGCTACCAGTCTGTCTACACTATTACTATGTTGTTCTGCTGCGATTAAACGGTGACTGCAAATGGCTGGAAAAACAGCTTTTATATCACCTGGCTCAACGAAGTTACGGGCATTCATTAATGCCCAGGCTCGTGCAGCTTTAAGTAGAGATAATGCCGCACGCGGAGATAAGCCATACACGAATAATGATTTATCACGAGTTTCTGCAACCAGTAATTGAACATAATCCAGTAATGCTTCTGAAACATGAATATCTTCTACTGCATTTTGTAACTGGATTAAATTCTCCAGGGTGATGGCGGGCTGCATATTTTGAATAAGATTCTGTCTATTTTGGCCAGCCAAAAGTTCGCGCTCTGCCTGTTCATCCGGATAACCCAGTGTGAGCTTCATCATAAAACGATCCAGTTGAGATTCAGGCAGTGGGAATGTTCCAGACTGATCGAGTGGATTTTGAGTACCAATGACAAAAAATGGCTTTTGCAAGGGTTTAGTAGATCCATCGATAGTGATTTGACGTTCTTCCATAGCTTCCAGTAGAGCGCTTTGTGTTTTAGGTGTCGCTCTATTCATTTCATCTGCTAACACACAGTTAGCAAAAATAGGACCTGGATGAAAATTAAATTTTTGTATTTGAGGATCAAAAATAGAGACACCCAGTATATCGGCGGGTAATAAATCACTGGTAAATTGTATACGACTAAAATTCAGATCGAAAACTTTCGCGAGTGCATGGGAGAGCGTGGTTTTGCCTACTCCGGGTAAATCCTCAATGAGGCAATGCCCGGAAGATAGTAAACAACAAACCGCCAGTTTTATTTGCTTTGGTTTACCGACGATAATGGTTTCAATGAGTTGAATGGCCGTCTGGATGCTTTTTTGCATCATATTGGCGGAGACTGTGGTCTGATCAAGCATCAAGTATTCCTGAATATTAGATATCTTAAGTTTAGCTTGATTTAGACATAAAAAAAGCCCGCAAGTGCGGGCTTAGGTATTGAATTAGTAAGATAATTATTATGCTGGCGTTTTTTCAGATTTAAAACCAAGCATTTTTAAAATTATTGCCAGTGGACAAAATCCAGTAAAAGCAGATTGAAATAAATTTAATCCAACAAAAGCAGTGAAGAAAAACCAATATGAGTGAACGTAAACTCCAAGGGTTACACTGGCAAAAACAAATAATCCGGCAACAGCTAATATTATGCGTTCGATACTCATATTCAGTCTCCAAATTTAAACTGGGTAATAGGTTTTTGAAAAATCATGAGTGAAGGTTAATCCACTCATTGTTGAATAATAGAAAAAATTAGTGCTGAATTCTATATTAGAATATTCTAATAATCAAGCTCTGCTCTGCCCGATTAACTCGTCCAGGATTATGTATTAGTTCATTAGTTATAATACTTTGCTAAATTTCAATAAATCCGCAAAATTACTTTACTTATTTGCCGAGTATATATAATGCGTTTAAAAGACATACTAATTTACCTGGATGATGGTGCCTCAAATGTTGAAAGAGTGAAAACCGCTGTTCGACTCGCTCAAGTCCATCAAGCTCGTTTAACAGCCGTGACTTTAGCGACTAAACCCGCTCATCTGAGGGTAACAGATGAAAAAGCCATCAAGAATATTTCCGAACAAATGGCTGAAAAGAGAGTTGAAGAGTTTATTGAGCTGGCTAATAGTGAAGAAATTGAGGTGGACTCTCGTATCATTCATGGTAAGGCTTCAGTAGCAGCGCGCAAAATGGCGCAATATTCCCGTAACTTTGATTTGCTGATTTTACGTCAGGCTAACCCCAATAATGAAAATCATGCAATGATAGAACAAATTTCAGAGCAGGTTATTTTACTAAGTGGTCGACCAATTTTTTTCATGCCTTATATTGGCGGTCATCGGATTCCCTGTCAAAAAGCTATGATAGCCTGGGATGGTTCACCAGCAGTCACCCGGGCAGTTCATGATGCAATACCATTAATGATGGGAATTAAAGAAGTTATCCTTATCGTTGTTAGGGAAGGTAAGCAAAAAACGGCCAAAGGTGAGTTATTAGCGGATGATATGGTTCAGCATTTAAAAAGGCATAAAGTAAATGTTTCAATTAAACGGGTTAATGCGGGTACTTTTGATGTTGCATCGGTTATTTTGAATGAAATTGCCGATAATGATATTGATCTTTTAATTATGGGTGGATATGGAACCCCTAATCTGAAACAGAAAATCTTTGGTGGTGTTACCCAGACTTTATTAACCAGTATGATTGTACCGGTACTTATGTCACATTAATCTGGATTCCGTGTCGTTACGCCTTGATCTACACCACCTCAAATGCACAATCAACTCAGCCAACTGTGGTTTCCAGGATTAAATGAATAGCTGTTTGTCATTATATAGTTTACTAGTTCAGGGTAAATCCGGAGAAATAGATTTACCCTGATACCTGAATACTTATCGTTTACTCAAATCCACATAATCGCGTACTTTTGCACCTGTATATATTTGACGTGGGCGACCAATACGCTGCTCTTTGTCTTCCATCATTTCCAGCCATTGAGATATCCAGCCTGCAGTTCTGGCCATAGCAAATATCACTGTAAACATATTCAGTGGCATACCCAGCGCTTTAAGAATAATACCGGAATAAAAATCGACATTGGGGTACAGATTACGTTCCAGAAAATATTCATCTTCAAGTGCAATTTTTTCCAGTTGTCGAGCAGTATCAAATAATGGCTGATTAGAGCTTCCCATCGCATCCAGCAGGTCAATACAGGCTTCACGAATAATTTTTGCTCTAGGATCATAATTCTTATAAATTCTATGACCAAATCCCATTAAACGATAATCATCATTCTTATCTTTTGCTCGATTGATATATTTTGGAATTTCTTCAGGATGTTGAATTTCTTCAAGCATTTGAATAACTGCTTCATTGGCACCACCATGAGCCGGTCCCCATAATGATGCGATACCAGCTGAAATACAGGCAAAAGGGTTAGCACCTGAACTACTGGCCAGGCGGACGGTTGAGGTACTGGCGTTTTGTTCATGATCCGCATGTAAAATAAAAATGAGTCGCATAGCTCTTACTGCCACGGGATCTACTTTATATTCCTGAGATGGTACACTGAACATCATATACATGAAGTTTTCGATGAAATCGAGGTCATTACGCGGGTAGGGAAGTGGTAAACCATGGGCCCGGCGGTGACTATAAGCTGCTATAGTCGGCATTTTTGCAAGTAGACGATGAGCAGAAATTTCCCGGTGACGTGGATTCGTTATATCCAGAGAGTCATGATAAAAAGCAGATAAAGCACCGACAACACCCACCATAATAGCCATTGGATGAGCATTATGCTGAAACCCATTAAAAAACTGTTTTATCCCTTCATGCACCATCGTGTGCTTTTTAATAATCCCTATAAAGTCATGATATTCGACATTACTGGGTAAATGCCCATAAATCAGTAAGAAACTGGTTTCGAGGTAATTACTATGCTCGGCCAGCTGTTCTATCGGATAACCTCTATATAACAGAATACCTTTATCGCCATCGATAAAAGTGATATCACTCTTACAACTGGCTGTTGCCTGAAAACCCGGATCATAGGTAAATAACCCGAGTTTATTGTGTAATGTCCTGATATCTATAGTTGATGAACCAAGGGTTGGATCTAAAATATCTAATTCAACTTGATTACCGTTACGGTTATCAGTAATAGTTACACTGTTTTTGCTCATATTTATTCTCTTGATTAATTTCCCGGTACATTAAGTTAAGAATAATAGGCATAGCGCCAAAGAGCCAGAGTTTATGGGTGTTTGGAGATTAATTTTTATTAATATAATTAGAAGTGGAATTATAAGGCATGCTGAAAAAAATACTGATAATGAGTTTTCTGTTAGTTACTAGTCAGATTGTACAGGCGTCTGAAAGCAGTCACTGGAAGTTAACAATAACAGGAAAAGATAAGCTGGAGTTTGGTACTGAAATGCTTGCGGGTGGATTAAATATAGGGTGGCAAACAGTGCTTGAATTCAGTATTCAGGATGGTCAATTCAAACTGGGTACAGGATCAGCTGAATTACTAGGTGAAATAAGTCCTTTCTCAAGACCGCTAGCCATATTTGAATGTCAGCTCACAAATGGCATCTTTTCGAATCGTAATGGAAAGAGTTTTTCAACACCGCATTTACGTTACAAAGCATTTCCAGTGGGTGGAAAAATAATTGGTGATACTATCCTGCTAAAACCATTTCTTGATTATCCCGGTAATTATTACGCAGTTTTATACCAGTGTGAAACTGCCAGTGAGTTAGGTTCTATCTGGCTTGAGCGATCTCCGCGAGTAGCCCGAGAATTAAGTAAACAACAAAATGCCGTTACTCAAGTAGAAAATGGTAGTTATCAGGTCAGCATTAAAGAAGTGAAAAGTATCTTACCCGGCTCTGAAATTGAGCTTCCCTTGATTGATGGTTTACAGTTTGGATTTACCGAGCCAAACGGTATAAGGAAATTACACTATGTTTTAAGCAGAATAAAACAGAATTAATCTTTGCCTGCTTATAGAACCTGAGCTTTGCAATCTCCATCTTTCAAACGAATATCAATTTCATCATGTTGATTTAACTGTTTTACTGAACTAATTATCTGCTGGTTTTTACGAATAGCTGCATAACCTCGCGTTAGTGTTTTTAAGGGGCTTAAATTATCCAGACTATTTGTTTGCAGGGTGAATTGATGTTTGCAGGAATCCAGTTGATTATGCATTGATACTAATAATTGATGATTTAAAGTCTCTAACTGCTTGTCCAGCATAGAAATTTTATACTTTGGATTATGATGCTTTATCTGTTCTATTGTTAACAATAATTGACTTTTATTTTTCTGTAATTGATTTAACTGGATCGATAATAAGCGAGAACTGGCAAATTGCAGGCGTTGTTTTAAGTTATCCATACTACGGGTAGGATGGAAACGCATTAATCTTTCTTCAGTTTTAGTTAATAAATTTGATTTATCCTGCAACAATGCCTGCATTTGTCTTGCCAGTCTGGCTGCAAAAATATCAAGCTGTGTCATGATTTCAAATTGATCCATGGTGACAGTTTCAGCGGCAACTGATGGGGTAGGTGCGCGAACATCGGCCACAAAGTCTGCAATGGTGAAATCAATTTCATGACCGATGCCGGAAACGACTGGAATCGTAGAGTCAAATATTGCGCGAGCGACTGATTCTTCATTAAAACACCAGAGGTCTTCAAGCGAACCTCCTCCACGAACCAGTAATAACACATCACATTGAGCATGCCTGTTGGCAATTTCTATTGCCTGAATTATTTTTGGCGTAGCCTGTTCACCCTGTACAGAGGTAGGGAAAACAGTCACTTGACTTGTTGGTGAGCGACGCTTGATAACGCTGATAACATCGCGAATTGCGGCACCACTGGCAGACGTAATAACACCGATATGTTGAGCCTGTGCCGGTACTTTCTTTTTGTGTGTCTCTGCAAATAATCCCTCATTAGAGAGTTTCTTTTTCAATTCCTCGTATTGATGCATCAAACGGCCAACACCAGCTTCTTCCATGTGATCAACAATAAGTTGAAAATCACCTCGAGCCTCATACAGTGTTACCTGGGCACGGATTAAAACCTGTTGACCATTTTCCGGTATAAATCCAACCCGACCATTTCTATTTTTAAACATAGCTGAGCGAACTTGAGCACGCTCGTCTTTAATAGAAAAATACCAGTGACCGGAAGCCGGTTTCGCCAGGTTCGATATCTCACCTTCAATCCAGATAGAGCCTATACCTTTTTCAAGTAGCGTTTTTATTTCAAAATTTAGCGCTGAAACGCTCCAGATGGCTTCGTTTGTTTTCATAAACCCTAAATACAGTTTGTAAAGATTATTAGAATAAGCTTATTTCAAAGTGTAAAGAAATTTTACACTTTAATACAATCATTAATACTGATTTTTATAAGTTATTGTAATTTAAGGATAAAATATTTAATGCATAAAAATTGCTTTGATTAAATATATAAAATTTATTTTTAAACCTGCATTTTCAGGAGTAGCAAAATGCTTAAAAAAATTATTCTTTCTAGCGCTTTACTTTCATTATCTGCCAATGTTAGCGCAGCTGTTATAACTTCGGTTTTTGATTCCAGCTGGACTGATATCACGACACAACCAACGTCAAGCGGTTCACCTGAAGACACTTCAGGTGATGCTAGTGTTTATGTTAATCCAGGTTGGGGTGGGCAGGCATTTGATGCCGAATATCTATTTTATAAATTAGAAGGCAATATGTTATCAATCGGATTACAAACTGGTTTTGATATTATGGATGGTGTTCAGGATCATAATGGCCTGTATTACGCTGGTGACATCGCTCTTTCATTTAATGGTGCAACAGCAGGCGATTCTTCCAGTTATGAGTATGCAATAGATTTTGGCTTTTATACTGCAGATTACTATGGTGGTAATACCGGGACTCAAAATGCTGGTTTGTATACAGTTTCCAACTGGAATAACGAAATTTATTTTGATGGACCTGGTGGCCATACTAATAGTGGTGACAGCAAAGATTCATCAGCGCCATTTTCAATGAGTGCGGGAACTGAACTCAGCAATGTGGATTTTAGCCATTCAAGTGGTTCGGCAACAGTCAATGGTGAATTATCGTATTTTCAGATTGCAACTTTTGATGTCAGTGATCTGGGCTTAACTCAATTAGATCTCGATGCGCACTGGACTATGTCATGTGGCAATGATGCTGTTGATGGTCATGTTGTAACAGCTGTTCCCGAGCCATCTTCATTATTACTGCTATCGGCTGGCTTCATGGGTTTGATGGGAAGTCTGCTGGCAAGACGTAAAAAGCAACTTAGTTAAGTTCTTTAAGTTCGACTAAAACCAGAAAAGCCACTATTCATGAGTGGCTTTTTTGTTTGAAATCAGAATTAAATATTACAGATTGCTAAATTAGTTTACAAAAAAACTCATTTTTTTGTTATCCAGCCTGTTATCCGGTTTACCACGCTTAGGTCAATACCTTATAATCGCGCATTGTTAACTACCCGCCCGGAGAAATTATGCGTATAAGTCAGGATGCACTTACCTTTGATGATGTTTTACTGGTTCCAGCTAAATCAGATGTTTTACCTAATGAAGCCATTCTGAAAACCCGCTTGACTAAAGGCATTGAACTCAATATCCCTCTGATTTCAGCCGCCATGGATACAGTTACTGAATCACGTCTGGCTATTGCCATGGCTCAGGAAGGGGGAATGGGTATAATCCATAAGAATTTAACACCTTCAGAACAGGCTGATCAGGTTTCCAAAGTAAAGAAATTTGAAAGCGGTGTTATCAAGGATCCCATTAGCATAAGTCCTGATACCCTGATCAGGGATGTTATCGAAACTCAGAATATTAAGAATATATCCGGTTTACCGGTTATAGGTACAGATGGGCTTGAAGGTATTGTCACACGTCGTGATGTTCGATTTGAAACAAATTTAAATTCCTCGATACGTTCGGTCATGACTCCAAAAGATCGTCTGGTAACGGTTAATGAAGGTGCCTCAAAAGAGAAAGTACTGGAGTTATTACATCAACATCGAATAGAACGCCTGTTAGTGGTGGATTCAGAAAATAATTTGAAAGGGATGATCACTGTCAAGGATATTACCAAATCTACCGTTCATCCTTTAGCCTGTAAAGATGAGCAGGGTCGCCTAAGGGTAGGGGCTGCTGTAGGAACGGGCGCTGATACCGATGAACGAATCGAAGCACTGGTTAGAGCTGAAGTTGATGTTATTGTTGTTGATACAGCACATGGTCATTCAAAAGGTGTAATCAATCGAGTTGCCTGGGTAAAGAAAAATTATCCGCATATTCAGGTTATTGGTGGAAATATAGCGACAGCACATGCTGCTTTAGATCTTGCTGAAGTAGGAGCGGATGCCGTTAAAGTGGGTATAGGTCCGGGATCTATCTGTACAACCCGTATGGTCGCTGGTGTTGGTATACCTCAAATTACTGCAATCAGTAATGTATCTGAAGCCTTAAAAGATTCTGGTATTCCCTGTATTGCTGATGGTGGTATCCGCTTTTCCGGTGATGTATCAAAAGCGCTGGTAGCAGGTGGTCACACCGTAATGATTGGTAGTATGTTTGCAGGTACTGAAGAAGCACCTGGTGAAGTTGAATTATTCCAGGGAAGATCTTATAAATCCTATCGAGGCATGGGTTCATTGGGCGCAATGCAAAAAGGTTCCAGTGATCGTTATTTTCAGGCGGACAGTTCAGTTGAAAAACTGGTTCCCGAAGGTATTGAAGGTCGAGTACCATTTAAGGGGGCGCTGTCAAATATTGTACATCAGTTACTCGGTGGGCTTAGATCCAGTATGGGTTATGTTGGCTGTGCAACTATTGAGGAGCTACGAACTAAACCTGAATTTGTCAAAATAACTGGAGCGGGTATTACCGAATCACATGTACATGATGTGACTATAACCAAAGAAGCTCCAAATTACAGAGTTTAGAATAGTATGAGCTTAAACCATGACCTGCATGATGACAGGATACTAATTCTTGATTTTGGTTCTCAATATACCCAACTGATTGCACGACGTGTTCGTGAATTAGGTGTTTACTGTGAAATTTATCCCTGGGATATTGAGTTTGATCGTATTGCTGCGTTTCTGCCAAAGGGTATTATTCTTTCTGGTGGCCCCGAGTCTACCCTGGAAGATTTAACACCTGAAGCACCATTAGAGATTCTCGATTTAAATATACCGTTACTGGGTATTTGCTATGGCATGCAAACTCTGGCCAAACAACTGGGCGGTAAGGTAGAAAATGTAGGGCATAGTGAGTTTGGTTATGCTCAGGTTAGAGCGCATGGACATACCGAGTTATTGAGCGATATTCAGGATCATGTCACAGCTGAAGGTCATGGTATGCTGGATGTGTGGATGTCACATGGTGATCGTGTAGCTGAAATGCCGGAAGGTTTTAAACTGATGTGCAGTACTGATTCAGCACCGATTGCAGGTATGGCTGATGAACAACGTCATATTTATGGATTACAGTTTCACCCGGAAGTAACACATACTCTGAAAGGTGGTGAAATACTCGGCCGATTTATTCATCAAATTTGTGGATGTAATTCAGACTGGACAGCCGAAAACATTATTGAAGCCAATATTGCCAAAGTTCGGCAACAGGTTGGTGATGGTCATGTCATTCTGGGCTTATCAGGAGGTGTTGACTCCTCAGTGGTTGCAGCTTTGTTGCATCAAGCGATTGGTAAACAATTAACCTGTATTTTCGTAGACAATGGCTTGTTACGTTATAAAGAAGGTGATCAGGTGATGGATACCTTTGCCCGTCATATGGGTGTTAAAGTTATTCGTGTTGATGCTGAAGAAAGATTTCTAACGAATCTAAAAGGGATTACAGATCCGGAACAGAAACGTAAAATTATTGGCAATCTATTCATAGAAATTTTTGAAGAGGAAGCAGGAAAACAGAATGATGCTGCTTTTCTGGCTCAGGGAACTATCTATCCCGATGTCATTGAATCGGCAGGTGCTTCAACCGGAAAGGCTCATCTAATCAAGTCACATCATAATGTGGGAGGTTTGCCTGCAGACATGAGATTGCAACTGGTAGAACCTTTGCGCGAATTGTTCAAGGATGAAGTCAGAAAAATTGGTGTTGAATTAGGTTTGCCACATGAAATGGTTTATCGCCACCCATTTCCCGGGCCGGGACTAGGGGTTAGAATTCTTGGTGAAGTGAAAAAAGAGTATGCTGATTTATTGAGACTGGCTGATCATATATTTATGGAAGAGTTATGGAAGCATAATCTTTATGAAAAAACATCTCAGGCATTTACTGTTTTTCTACCTGTGAAATCAGTTGGGGTAACAGGTGATGGAAGGCGTTATGATTATGTGGTGGCATTACGTGCTGTTGAAACGATAGATTTTATGACTGCCCGCTGGGCGCATTTACCTTATGAATTTCTGGATCTTGTATCACGTCGTATCATGAATGAGATTTCCGGAATAGCTCGTGTAACCTATGATATTTCCGGAAAACCTCCTGGTACTATAGAGTGGGAATAGCAAAGGTATAGACTATAGAAAATCCCCCAAAAACTGATCAATACTGGATGCAGTTGGCACTGCAGCAGGCTCAAATGGCTGCAGATGTTAACGAAGTGCCTGTTGGTGCTGTTCTGGTCAGTAAGCAGAATGAATTGCTGGCTTGCAGTCATAACCAGCCTATTAGTATTCATGACCCGACAGCGCATGCCGAAATAATGGTATTACGGGCAGCCGCAGCAGCTAGTCAAAATTATCGATTAATTGATACCACTCTGTATGTCACATTAGAACCTTGTGTCATGTGCGTCGGGGCTATGATACATGCACGTGTAAAGCGTCTGGTGTATGGTGCTGCAGAGTATAAAACCGGTGCAATTCAAAGTGCCTGCCAATTACTAGATGAAACTCAGTTTAATCATCATATAACGGTTGAATCAGGTATTCTGGAAGCGCAGTGTGCTGCTATTCTGAGTAATTTTTTTGCCCGTCGACGAGCTGAAAAAAAGCTGCTAAAAGACAAACTCAGCTGATGAATTTATTTATCAGGAGTCTGCTGTTATAGCTAAAATGAAAAAACCCGATTCTCAGGAGAATCGGGTAAAACTACTATCTACTATACTTTTAAATCAATTTTCTTTTTTTAGCTTACATTTATCTTAAAATAACTGCAAATATTACTTACGTGAAGAAGGGCCATTAACCTCAAGACCATTAGACATATAGCTTAGAAAATATTCCAATGCCTTATATTCATCGCTCTGAGCTTTGAATGGCTTTGCTCGAATATTTGCATTACAACCGCC
>JBNKKI010000118.1:0-10780 GCA_050291745.1 Gammaproteobacteria bacterium
TCAAGCATAAGCGCTAAAAGTGAAGTAGCTATTGGAATCCATATCGGTGTCTTGCCATAGACAGATGTGAACCACAAAAAGTCATGACTGTAATTAATGACAATTGGATTTGCATTCGCATCAGGAATAAGCAAGATGAGCGGTGCCAGAATTAAGATTTTACGCATATCCCTAAAATGCCTAACGCTTTTGTAAAAGGCGCGACGTCAGGAGCCGACAAGAGCACTTTTTTATACGTTTTTACCAATTTAAAATCTCATCACCAGCATCATGACGAATTAATGCAGAAAAATTGCTTGCGATGTTTGCTACAGCTTTACGCATAGGATAATCTGGATTTTCAAGTTCTTTAGAATATGGCATGCGTAGTTCACCGCAGCCATGCTCTAAGAATGGCTGCCAATCATTTTCAATGAACACTTCAGTTGCACCTTCTGGCACTGGAATTTCAATAGTTTCACCAGTTACTGGATTTTGCGCAAAATAAGGCTCTTTCCTGAAGCGAAGGAAGTCTTGCGACTCAACAAACTCTTCCCATTCTTCCTTATGAATTTCTCCATCAATTTTGTTGAAGTTTTCATCAAATATCTTTGAAACAATTAATGTGATACTCATTTCTCTTCCTTCGTCTAACATTTTAAATAACGTGAAAAAAAATCGCTCTATTTTCTCTATTCAGTGTTTTAATCGAATACAACATTTTTATTCATTTGTGATGGCGTTTTCCAGTTTATTCCGTATTTCTCTTTCAAAATTTTTTGCTTCTCGCGAGCTACAACGTGTGACATACCCCGCAATCCCATGAATTCTAAACCCTTCTCTTTCAATTCTGCCAACCTTTGAACTTTCCACGCTTCAATAAATTCTGAAACGTCCAGCTCAACTTGACCTATTATGCTTTCGAATTCTGGTGTTAATTCAATGGGATCAAAAAACCAAGATCGAGGTTTTTCCTCGTACCTTGCAACATACTTCTCCGCTAGCTCTACTGATATTGAAGAAAGAACTTCCTTACAATCAGGTATTGGCTGTTGAGTTTGTTTTCTTAATCTTTCGATTAAATCTTTTTTCATAGCTGAACACTAGCGCCCCAACACCGGACAATTTGAAGCGCAGCGGAAAATTTTTCCGTTTGATTGCGCTTGTTACATGCTTAGTCCGAGACCCCTAAATGGATATACAAGCATCCTTCGTTTCCCATTAGAAGGAAATCATTATAAGCACATTCATAAAACAATTTTCCAAGATCTAACTCAACGCCGAATCCTGTCTTAAAATTCGATATTGCTTCAATTTCATCAAGGAATTCATTTAACATGTCTTTCTTAAAAGAATCTATACTTAATGAAAATTCTTTGTTTTTGTCAAATAAGCAGCTACCAGATTTAAATGGATCTATTTGAAAATCTAGTAGCCATCTTTCCAATATCTTATATAATTCGCTTCGCCAATTGGCGCCAAATGGATTGATGGAATATTCAAATTCAGAAGGCTGTATTTGAAATGTATCTCGATATTTTTCAATTGCTTTCTGTTCGCTTTCACACTCTGGTAACGGAATTACTTCAAATGTGTATCCATTGTTTGATTTATGGTTAACCCATTCAAAGCCACGTAAAAACCCTGATATTTGATCAATCTTACTTTTGTTCAATTTTTTTTCTATATTCCTTAATTAGATCGAAGAACATTTCTACAGATTTTGAATGCACCTCATCTGATAAATTCTTATCATAATTATCCCATAACACACTATCTGGGGCACAATTAGTAGTTACAGCAAGAATTACCTCTGGATACCCAACACTGTATTTTTGATATCCATATTTTCTAGCGACCCATTTATGAAAGCCTGGAAAATCTTCCAAAAATTCTAATTGCTCATCCGTATTACTTATTCTAAAAGTATAACCATCTATGAAAGCACGTAGACTAGACAGCTTCGGTTTACCAATATACATTGCCGTTCTAACGCTAAGTGTTTCAATTAGTTCGTATATATTTCTCATTTCCTATATAGCCTAACGCCCAGCATCAGCGGGAAAGCAAAGAGGAGGGAGGCGCGACCGGAACTTTGCTTTGTCCGACTGCATGCTATTTTTAGAAGTTCTTTTTTAGAGAACCAATTAATTTCAAAGGTATCTCCGCCTGACTCAGTGCCATGTGAAGGTAGTTTTTCTCGTTCTTCATCATTTAATTAGCATGTGTAATGGAACACGATTTCATGTTGATCTATACCATTTAATTTAAAAATAATAAATTTAAATTTTTACACTAAGTTCTTCGAATAGTTCCCTCTCTGCTGCTTTTTGAATTATTTCCCCAAATTCAACACCACCGCCTACCGGAATATAAAACTTAAAATCTCGCGAAGGGTCATACCCTTCAGACAAAAGTACTTAGTGATTATTTGTAATCGATACGATGACTTTATATCTTATTTTCATTTCTCTAACGCCAAACTAAGCCGACCGCCGTAGCGGTATAAATTTTGTGCTATTAAAGCACATAAATTTGTGCCGCAGAGTCTGTTTTAAGGCGCTTGTTATGAGGTGCTATCTCCGCCACCAAGTCAACCCCTTTGATTCGTGGTTCCAAAATATATTTATAGAATCACACTCACCACCATAGAGATTTATATCAAAACATCCTGGCTTTGACTGATACCCTTTAAACACCTCACCAAACTCTTCTTTAATGGATTCACTATCAGATTCGTATAACCGAATAGTTACTTTTGAGCCACATAATGCTGCTTGTCTGCCTGGTTGATCCAGACCAAACTCCAGCGCAACAGGAGCCATAGTAGAAGATGGGAATACTCTAATTTGAAAAGTTGTTTCTTTATATCCAACTAACATTTCATCTAATTTACCATCGCAGTCAATATCAGCAACCTTCTTTGAACCGTAATCCCATTTATATTCAGATGCAAAGCTTGGGAAAACGATTAGCATGACGACTATGAGAATGAAACTATTCAATTCTGAACCTCATAACATCTGGCATCACAGGAGAAAAAACAGAGTGAAGCGGCGGTTTTGACATCCGAGTGATTTGCATTGTTATATGCCTGTTTCCCTAAATTTTGCAAATAATGCGCTAAGGCCCCGATCGATGATATATACAGTCCCATAAAGTACAACCAGGTAAAGTACAGCAAATATATTTATAATCAATATCCAAGAGATATCAGTCATTTCCCTGGATACATCTATGCCATTTAAGGTGCACTCTGCATAATAAAGTGCACCACCATCAACACAGCCAGTAACATCAGAGAAAAGAGTGTGTTTTACAACTAAAACTAACAGAAAAAAACGACTAGGGCTATTTGTGCACACCGTAAAACTTGTTTAACAGAAACGAAAATTTAAACCTGTAATTCATTCTATCTCTGCTGGCATATAACGACTAAAATCTCTGGGCAAATTAAGTGGCGTACCGAAGTGGAGTTGCTTAATTTGTTCCATGTGAATTTTCCTTGTTAGGCGCTCAGCCTTTTTTTAAGAGCTTTAAGCTCATTCTGCCAGTTTCCTAATTCATCTGATTCCGACCATAATTCGAAAAGCTCAGAATCATCACCTGCTATCTGATCTAGTGCCTTAACTGCTTTATCAAGTAGTTCTTTTGATATAGTTACTTTGTTTTCGGCTACCCACTTATCAACAGTTTCAGTATATGAGTTGCTTGTCCCAGGTTTGCCAATGACTCTCGCCACAGTGTCAATGGCTGCTAATGCCTCACATCCAATATCTGCATCAATGTATTCTTCTTCGAAAACAGCATCTATCGAGTTTTCGATTACAGATAAATCACTTGACTCTTCAAGTTCATATGCCCAATCACACGCTGTGTCATTATCAAAGTTTCCTGCGCCCCATGCTCCCATCGTTGTATCTCCTGTTTTTCTTGCACCTAACACCCAAGCTTAATGGAGAGCGAACGAAGTGAGCGGTTCCATTGGAGCTGATTGTGTACGCCCGACATGGGCATTAACTAATGAGGTGAAAGTTCCTCTGTAGGAAGGTCACCATTCTTAGCAGCTTATACTGCTATTAGATGATAACTACTAGCGAATGGCAAGGGCTGATCCGTGAGGAAAGGTCTGAAGGAAGGGTATCGATGAGATATCAACTCTTCAAGACCAGCCAATTTATACGCGGTTGGATCAATGACTTTGGTATCGCCAACTGCTATCAACTCTGCGTTGACCTGGATCACTGGGTACGGCGCAGAGTCAGAATGGCTTATTGGCGACAGTGGCGTAAGCCGCGTACTAAAGTAAGAGAACTGATGAAACTCGGGGGCAGAGTGCAATCAGCAGTTGCGTGTGGCATTACCAGTAAAGGCCCATGGCGTAGTTCCAGGACTCCCGGTATACAGCAGGCGTTATCAAATGCTTATCTTAAATCGGAAGGACTGGTTTCTTTAGGTGATGGTTGAATCAAGCTTCACTATGGCAAATGAAACGCCCTGTGCGGACCCGGATGCAGGGTGTTGTGGGGGCTGAGGGTTAGAGACCCTCGGCTATCCGATTAACAGTGAATTATTTGCGAATGGCAACGACAGTTACCTCAATTAATGTATCACCTTCAAGATTAACACCTAAACAAGCTCTTTGAGGCCAGTGTTGTGGATTTTGGCCTATCCACTTTCTCCAAACCTTATCCATTTTTTTCTTATTCTCCATACTTGAAATAAAAACCTGTGCAGAAACAATTAGTGTTTTATCGGAACCGAGCTCAACGAGATTTTGCTCGATCACTTCTAAGGCCATTTTTGTTTGCTCTTCAATCGAAAGCGAAGTGTCTGGGGATGTGGCGACCGTCCAGACTAAGTCTTTATAAGCAGAAGATTTATTCCTTCCTTGATACTGTCCTCGCTTTCTCTCGATCATGCCTTAATCCATTTTTTAACTGTTAACGTCGTCAATCAGTGGGCCAGCAAAAATGGCGTGGCTTTTGCGGAAGCAAAACGGCATGCCAGTTTTGCTGGTTCCGCTGGATTGGCCTTGTTATGTTTTTTCATCTTCTAGGTCTGACAGATCATCTTCTACGCCTGCCATATCACCCAGCATCCGGGTGTAAATATTCAGGACTACTTGCAGCGACGCGAGCTCTTCCCGAAAGACTTGGCAACTTTTTGGATCTGAAAATGCTCCTTGCACCGACAACCTATGCCATTTCGCGGTAAAAGGGCGTATTAGTTGATTGAGAACGACGATAGCGATTTTGGTAAATTCTACGCAATGCCTTCCGTTGCTCTTAATCACTTCCCGAGTAATGGGAAATATAGAGTAGACGCTTTTCAAAGCTGTTTCTTCATCGCCGTGCGCGTCATCAAGTGGCTGCGTTGTGATTCTAGTTAGTAACTCAATATATAAATCCCAAGCCGCATTCTTATCTTCGTCTTGTGGTCTCCACTCCATATCCAGAAATGGCATTTTTATCTTTAGGGACGTCATATCCCATTTTTCTAGCCACTTACTCCATTTCATTAATACCACCTATCGCCGGAGCGGTTATTCGCAAAAGAAGGGTATGAATTATCGGGGTTGACATTCTTTCGCCTCTGGAATGCTTCATGGATCCATGCCTGAACTTCGCTAGGATTCTCGCTCCAGCCGTAAATTCTGGCGAAACCGCACTCGATATTATCATGCAAACGCGGAGGAATGGTGTTGTGAAAATATTTGTTTGGCTCGTTATATGTCCTTTGGTAAGAGGGCAAGATAATGCCTAAGAGTCCAGAGCGTGAATTGTACTGCGTGTGTCGGATACTAGCTCCGATCTCCCAATCAACGTGTTTTCTCTTCCACGTTTCAGAACCCACAAGAACAACGGTAACTGTTGAATCCCTCAAATACTCATCCCGTATTTTTTGACGCACAGTATCAGTTTGAAGATTAGGATTTATGTCTCCGATCTGGACGGACTTAGAAACAATAACGTCATGCATGCCGGAGAACATGTACTCGAAATGGTTTCGATAGTACTGATCATTGGCATGATGGTAGCTAACGAATACTTTGTGACGAGGCTGGTTGTATCCGTATAAAAGACTCATGGTTTGGGATCTCCTTTTTTAAACATAACATTATAAATAACGCGAAAATAATTCGCTGTATTTTCTCTATATATACGGACTAATATTCGTGGTATTCGGATATTTAAGCAAAAAGAGCGAAAATCTAATATGGCCATATCCTACCGTTAATCCTGATGTCGTGTTAAAAATATCTTTTGAACTATGCCATCCTTCAGGTTGACACTCTCCATAATGGGGATTTTATTTAAGAGCTTGCTGTGAACCAGCCAATACCAATGAACATGAGATCTACTGTCTGGCTCTGCTCTTTGGCTTATTATTTCGCTTTGCTCCTGCACTTTCCCTGCTTTTTTTATTAATTCAGACTCAGTCTACTGCATTTTAATGAGCTTGAACATAGTGATCCATTAAACAAGCTTTTTTCTATCTACCTCCTGTTTTCACATTAAACGATCAGTTTAAGAGGTCAACGGGTATCAATCTCATCAAAGAAAAAATAATGAATGTGGATTTCCAATTAATTAAACTTTTTGATCAATAGTATTTTCTTTTCAAAATGTGAAGATCCAGAAATTTATGCTTCATGTATTAGTTATATGCCAGATAGAACCCGATGGACAATAAATCCATAGAATCAATAAGTTACTTAGGTCCGGCCCGCTTTATAAAAAATGGGTTGCTCAATGTGAACATGTCGGTCGTGGAGAATCGGCTTTAAGGTACCTGGCTAGATATCTTTATCGAGGCGTTATGAATGAAAGCAATATTATTCGTCATGAGCATGGGGAAGTGAGCTTTCGATATCTGGAGAGTAAAACCAAAAGCTGGAAAATCAGGACAGAACCTGCAACGAAATTTTTATGGCTGGTGCTTCAGCATATTTTACCAAAAGGGTTTAGACGAGCCAGGGATTATGGTTTTTTGCACTGCCTGGCGAAATCGACTTTACAGCGTATTCAATTGTTGTTGAAAGTAAAACTAAAATCGCTAAAACCTGTTTCCAGGAAACCACATTAATGTCCTTGCTGTGGCAATCCTATGATTTTTTAATTGCATATGAGTTTAAATTGAATGCGAGCGATATGGGTTCCCACGCAGAGCATGGGATCCAGAATAAAAATCCAGTGACTAGATGTTGCCAAACTGTTAATCATAACTCAAAGAGGAGGCATTGAAATACCTATGAATCTCTAGCAATATCTCTCGGTAAATCAACACGATTGATACTGATGGATTCACTCGGGTACCATTAAAATGATTCTCATCAACTTCAACTCAATTCCCCAGGCACAGATCAAGCAATTTACTTTATATAAAGCCTACTACCGGGCTTGCACCCAGGAGTAGGTTACGTACTCCAACACTGGATTAAGTCGCGGCTTCGCGCGACCTATCCTTTTTTGTTATGCATTTCTTACCTGCTTCAGAATGCTTTTAATGAAGGTTTTATTCCCGTGTAGGGAGATTGAAAAACTCTCATAATCATTAGTATGCAACAATAACCACTCGTAGTTTGAAGGCATAAATAATAGATGACACTCGCCCCATTGGGTTTCTTGAGGCGACGTATGCTCAAGCCAACTAATATTCTCGATTTCATCTGACTCATTGGTGTACCAAGATGTACTGTCAATGACTGGGTACCCATCACACATCGATGAACGAACCCAAATAGTGTCATCTAATGTATGAGATCTAAGCTTATCGATCAGAATCTCATAAGAATATTCTAAACTAGGAAGCCCATTTGTAAGCGCAGACATTATAAAAGACATACGTTTCAATGGAGCTTGATAAAGAATCTCATGGGCTCCAAACTTAGAGCTTCCTTGCTGGTCCATGAATACAAGTTCTTCATCTTCGATCAAGTTGTTTTCTATCCATTTTTTCGCATCACGATCAAACGCTGCCTTGGGAATAAAATCAACTGCTTCTTTCAGGATTTCTAGTTTTCGAAATTTAGGTAACTTGTCGAAATACTTTGAATCGGCAATATCCTTTAACGGGTAATATAACCATTCATCTAGTTTTGAGTCTAGCTTGGGTATTAGTCGTCTAAAGCTAGTTAGAAAATCATCCAGATTCAATCTATTAGCAAAATAGTCTTCAATTAACCCTATAATTTCTTGCTCTTCCTTTAACATCATTTTAACCCTAAGATGTATAACGTTCGCAATGAGGGGACACTGCGGAGGTAGGTCCCTTTTGACTGCGCTTGTGTACGCCCGACATGGGCATTAACTAATGAGGTGAAAGTCCTCTGTAGGAAGGTCACCACTCTTAGCAGCTTATACTGCTATTAGATGATAACTACTAGCAAATGGCAAGGACTGATCCGTGAGGAAAGGTCTGAAGGAAGGGTATCGATGAGATATCAACTCTTCAAGACCAGCCAATTTATACGCGGTTGGATCAATTGCTTTGGTATCGCCAACTGCTATCAACTCTGCATTGACCTGGATCACTGGATACGGCGCAGAGTCGGAATGGCTTATTGGCGACAGTGGCGTAAGCCGCGTACTAAAGTAAGAGGACTGATGAAACTCGGGGTCAGAGTGAAATCAGCAGTTGCGTGTGGCATTACCAGCAAAGGCCCATGGCGTAGCCCGGTATTCAGCAGGCGTTATCTAATGCTTATCTTAAATCGGAAGGTCTGGTTTCTTTACGTGTTGGTTGGATCAAGCTTCACTATGGCAAATGAAACGCCCTGTGCGGACCCGCATGCAGGGTGTTGTGGGGGCTGAGGGTTAGAGACCCTCGGTTACACGATTATGTGTCTGTACTAATATCATCCCATTCCTGACCCATATATCTAATTAGCCAATTTAATGCGTAATGACGCTCCATAATGATTTCTTCATCTATGGCTTCGCTTGACTTACCATTTAGGCGCAGCTCAATTGCGGCCCAATGTAACCTGTAATAATAGTCGGCCATATCAAGCATCTCATTTATGCTTCTTACTTTTGAGTTATTTGTTAGCAGGATACCTTTGTTATTTACAATAATACCTACGTCATCTTTTACATTACATATTTGGTTAGGTGCTGGTAAATCTTTTTTATAGCCAAGCGCCCAAAGTAGAACATCCAGCCCTTCATAGCGCCAGGAGAATTTGAGGCGTTCTTGTTCGGTTACGTTTTGTTTATTTATGAACTGCAATTCTTCGGGGCTAAAGTAAGAAGTAATTCCCCACTCTTTTACGATATCCATAACTTCGTCATGAGGCATTCCTTCTCCTTTAACTGCGGCAACTGCAACAGCTATTGCTCTTTTTGCTATTTCTTCAGCACTTCTTGGTTTTATTGATTTGGAGTCTTCAATTACAGGAAGAGATTTAGAAACAGGAACGTTAAAACTTGCAACAAGTTTGGTATATTTTTCTTTTCTATTTAGTTGTTCTTTTGTTGGCTCAGGTGAATCTAAGTTTGTTCTTACAGTTCCTTTAAGAGCTGCTTCTGGAACTGAAGGATACTTCTTATTTGCCATACTATTTCCCGAAAGTAATAAAAAAACCAAAAGTATATAACAATCAATTTTCACTACTGTATCTCGCTTTTTTTACACATAACATCCAAGCTCAATGGAGAGCGAACGAAGTGAGCGGTTCCATTGGAGCTGATTGTTATAAGCGCCTTAATTTGTTGCATTGATAATCTCCAACTCTTTTACTGCTTTTTCTATTCCCTCGTCTGCGGCTTCTTCCATTAGTTTAAGACCTCTCTCCTTATCTCGGGGATTTTCATCCATACCATAGTAGATACTAAAGCCAAATGTAAACTTACTGTATGAATGCCCTTGAGCAATAGCACGTTCGAAGTACATAGAAGCTAGTTTATAGTCTTGCTTCACATCATCACCATACAAATGATTTACTCCCATTTGATAAGATGCTTTTGAGATACCGCCTTCAGATGCTTTGATCATTTGATCCACATACCTTTCTGAATACTCTTTTTCTGTCTCTTCAAAGCTTGTCAAACTGAAGCCGGCATTTACATGTAAAGCAAAGGGGTCACCTTCAGCGACATAAGGAACAAGTATTTCGTGAAGCTCTTCAAGCTCACCTTCATCAAATAGCTTGATGATTTTGTTCTTAATGCTTTCTTCCATTATCAGATTATTTTTGCGTATAACGTTGTCATAATTTTGCACTGGGTCAAGGAAAAAGGGAATTTATAAATACAGCTTTCCATCAAAACTCATTAATTCTTTAAAAATCGCTTAGACCCAGTGTTCAAATTCATGACCTGGTTATGTGCTAATTACTTTCATTCTTACATTGGACTTTAGCTAATTTTTTAAGGTGTTTTATTAAATCTTCACCCTCAAAAGCAGTGCAGTTGCCCATGGCATTTTCCGAGGAATACCGCTCTGCACATGATTGCCTAACTATTTCCTTATTTTCTTTTGTGAGACTGATGTACTCACTATATATCCAATCTTCACACTGCTCACTTGTAAGTTTAATATCTGGATAACCTGCAGAATATGCTTGGGCTGATGAACACATTAATGCTGCAAATATCAATCTCTTAATCATTGTAATCTCCTTGGGTGAATATATTTTACAAAGTTGCTTGAACAGATAGACAAAATGATTCCCTGAGGTGCTAGCCTCCAGAGTATCGCGGGTTAGCAAAGCCAGAGCCATAATATATGCTCTACACATATAACCGGAGGCTAGCATGAGTAAAGATACACTAATTTTCATTGGTCTGGATACCCA
>JBNKKI010000119.1:0-43185 GCA_050291745.1 Gammaproteobacteria bacterium
GGCTGTAGTTAGAGCAATGCAGGAGCAATTGCCGGCAAATCAAAAACACCGTAGTCACCTGATTGGTGAAGAGTGTGTTTTTGATTTTATCAGCTGCATTAAGGTGTTACGTAGACTTTCATGATTCAACTGATTTTTCCAAGTTTAATGATTGTATGCCAGCTAATACCTAAATAAAAGGTGTTTATACCCGGAAGGATAGAACAATAAAGATTCTTAACCTGGTTTAATGAACATTAAAAAATGAGAATAATCATTGTTGAAATTGTAAAGATGATTATCTACGTCTGAAACTCCAGTTGAAGAATAAAATTAAAACGATAAAACTGGCTACAAAATAAGCTAGCATTAATTTTTCAACATAGGTGGTAGAGACTTTCAGATGAGTGATCGGATAATTAATTTCAATTACCCCGGCAATCTGCCCGGGTTTGGAATTTAAATGGCACTGTTTACATTGTTCTCTAAATTTTGCCGGATAAAGATAACGAATATGCATATCATCAAGAATGACGCGATCATTACCCGTTTTAAAAACTTCAAAAATTGCCAAATCATTCTGACGACGCATCTTATCTATTTTATGTTCACCAAATAATTCTTCGACAATTTCACCTCTAATAACAGTGGTTTTCATACCAGGTCCGGTCGAATCCATCCTCTTAGCTGCTGCTTCTATACCTTCGCGACCCAGACCTGAAAGCATAGCGGTATACATGGATTCAAAAACCATGGCAGAGATATGATTAATTTCATCCTTCGACATATCCTGATACGCATGATTAGACATAAGAGTAGCAAAAAGAAAATACATGCCTATAGATATTACAGCATAGGCAATACCCACTTTCATTAAAAAATGATGAACCCGACGAGCCTCTAACCTTTCATCCAGGGGGTTTTTAGGAATCTTCCGTCTTTCATCTTGCATTTTCCTGCCCTCTTAAACTTTTCTTCTACTCTACTCGCACTTTTTATAAATTGACAAAAAATAAATCACTTCCCTGCTCCAGATCAAATTTAGTATCCAGTCATTAACAGTATAGTTTCATTCTCTAAAAACAAATTAAAAAATAATTGTTTTATTACCATCTACCATAATTCTATCTTCCAGGTGCGACCTAAGACCTCTAGCCAGTACCTGCTTCTCAATATCTTTACCTATCCTGACCAGGTCTTCAACCTGATCAGAGTGTTTTACCCGTTGTATATCCTGTTCAATGATTGGGCCTTCATCGAGGTCACTGGTTACATAATGACAGGTAGCTCCAATTAATTTAACACCGCGATCAAAAGCCTGGTGATAAGGTTTAGCACCGATAAAGGAAGGTAAAAAACTATGATGAATATTTAATATCTGGTTTTTATATTGATCACAAAATTGTTCTGACAATATTTGCATATAACGCGCTAACACAATAGTTTCTACCTCATAACTTTGCACAATTGACTGGATTTCATTAAAAGCCTGAGGTTTATTTTCCTTATCGACTGGAACCAGATGAAAAGGCAAATCACAACAATCAACCTGACGACGCAAATCATCATGGTTTGAAATGACACAGCTTATTTCACAGGGTAAATCACCGCTACGCCAGCGATCAAGTAAATCGGAAAGACAGTGAGAAGCCTTACTGACAAGAATCGCTACCTTTTTTGGTTGCATACTATCGACAATTGACCAGTTCATTGAAAATTTTTCGGCCAGAGGAGCGAATGACTGCCTAAACCCATCAATATCAAATGGAAGAGACTCTGCTTTCACTTCAATACGGGAATAGAACCAGTTATTAGCCTCCTCAGAGTGTTGCGACGATTCAGTTATCCAGCCGGAAAGAAGAGAAATAAAACTGGTGACTTCTGCAACCAGGCCAATTTGATCCGGGCAGTCAAATAATAAACGATAAGTATGTGTCATTTTTATTAGAAAGATTTTTTAAGGACAATGAAAAAACTTATTTTAACAAATGAATATCCCTGAAGGTTTATTATTTTTATAACTTATTTAGAATTTAGGTCTGTAGCAAGAAAATAAAATTATTATCAGACCAGGAGGCTTTCGTATTCTGGATGTATTGACCGTGAATTTGACATTAAAATCATTATCCTAGATTCCGCAGTTGACCGCTCGCAATAGAGGTTTACCTGTATAAGCTATCGCATTATTTTTACCTTCCCCGTCTGAGAGTTTTTCACCATACGGGCCATAACGCCATAACAGGTTGCCGGTTTCATCCGAAGCCGCAACCACTGAACCTAATGCATCTGAATGAAAATAGGTGGTTGTCTGTGCTGCGTGGGCTGCATTAAAGCAGCACAATGAGATAACTAGTATTGTGATTATTCTAGAAAAAAACTTACTGCCTCTATGTGCAAAGCTCATCAGTAATTGATCCCTATTTTTGATTTATTCGTGGCCATGAACGATTGTAATAGCGCCGTAGTGTGCAACGAGTATAAACCAGGAAAAAGAATCATCATAAATGTATATGTCATCGGCGCCTGGATACCAGATATCTTCGAAATATCTCGTAAATAGCGAAAGCTCCATTCTGTCTATGTCATCGAATCTGTACCAATCTATATAAATTTCTTTCCTCAAATCAATGCCTTGAGAAACCAAAAGGTCAGAAAAATTTATCTCATCATTTTTCGCATTAATGTCTTGTATAAGATTACTTTCTCCAACCATCTTACTGAACACATCAGAGATACACATATTTTGAGGACACTTAAAAGCAACTCTGAGCTGATATCGGTGATTAAGCATTTCATCATTGGTCAATGAATAAAAATCCGGGAAAATCTCATCTTCTCTTTCTCCAATAAGCACATCAATTTTTGCTTTTAACACAGCCTTCTATCTCCCTTGCAATATGATTTGTATTCGCAGCTTTATTAATATGGAAGGTATTAATGAAATCAAATCTTTGGCTCTGGATATTGGGCAGCATATAGCTTACCTACAGCTTCGTAGTCCTGAATTTTTTTTTAATTGTTTAGGTAAAAAACACTCGACGCATCAACGAAAGTTTGCGAAGTACTTCCACTGGTTCCTTTACGATAAGGTTCTAGATTATCATTTGCACAGTTCTAACATAACAAATTCTCCTTTGAACTTTATCGGTTTAGAAACGAGAGAATTATGATTAATCCAAAAATATGTGTTTGAATTTCTTTGTTTCACAGAATAGTGTCCAGTTTATTCCCCTATTAATAGAGATCTAAAATAGATGTCTTCCTGTTAAAAAAATCTCCAAAAAACAATTGAGTTCTTAATACTCATCTCAATAAAGACTTTCCCTTTTAATTCACTTAAATATGGACTGTTCCATTAATATATCTGTAAATTAATTCAGCAAATGTCAGTTTCATGAGCCGCTGTCCATGCAGGTTTATCCTGGGAGTATGTTTCGGTTGTGTAGTACAAAAAAAGGCAGTATTCAAAAAATACTGCCTCTTCCAGAACAAGAAGAATGCCTAAATAATGGCATCCCTGTAATTCACTATTCAGAAATTTCTGAAATAATGATCTTTAATTTATTTCTTTAATTCTTTTAGAATTTCTTCTGTAATATTGACTTTATCTGCAGCAAAAGCAACACCTTCAGTAAATATCAGATCATATCCATGTTTTTTTCCATATTCATTAATAACAGAAGTTATGGAAGCTCGTACTTTCTGAATTTCCTGCTTACGACGCAAATCAACATCTTCTTTTAAAGATTGTGCATCAAAACGAACTTTACGTTTCTTTTCCAGAATTTCATCTTCATTGCGTTTCTTTTGCTCAGCGCTCATGATAGCGCCATCTTTTTTCAGACTCTCTTCCTGTGACTGTACTTCCTGAGCCAGTGTTCTTAAAGCAGTTTCTCGGGCTGAAAATTCTTTCTTCATCTTTTCTACTGCTTCAATAGCCTGTGGAGCTTTTTGGAGTATTTCAGCGCTATTGATGTAAGCTGCTTTTAATTCAGCCTGCGCATTGAGTGAGAATAAGGCGAAAGATGTTAACAATAATAATTTAGTAAGTTTCATATTGATCCTATAGTTATTAGTCAATTAAAGCTTCTTGCTTTTTAAGACGGTCATTTAAAAGTTTTTGAACATTTTGAGCATCATCTATCAGTTTTTTTACTTTTTCCGGAGAATAAGGATTACTGAGATCTAATGGTTCTTTTGTGTTCTTGTCTTCAGTTTGCGCTGTATGCTCGCTTTCTTCAGTTTTAATTTCTACTGATTGTATCAGATTTGTATTAGGGTCATAACCCTTTACAGTGTATTCAATGCCTTTAGGTGGGGGTGTAGAAGTAAAATGCAACTCTCCTTCCTTATCCCGCCATTTATAGACAATATCTTTACCTGGCATCGATATATTCGGTGTTTTATCCTTGATATTTGATAAATCTGGCGTCTCCGGCAATTCAGGTAAAGATAACTTTGGCATTTTAAGATCACTAAAGCTCATTAGTGGTCTTCCATCCTTACCTTTTAATACTGTAAAAGGTAATATCATTGCTAATACAAGAGCTGTGATTAAAAACTTTCCAAAAAGTTTCATTGATCAATTCCCTATTTATTTAAATAAAGCAAGTATACAAGGTTAAATAGCATATACCGTCTATATTACCTGGTCGAAATAATTTTCTTTCCACGCATAAATGGCTGCAAAATCTCAGGAATTTCAATACTTCCGTCTTCCAGTTGATAATTTTCCATTACAGCCACTAAAGTTCTTCCTACAGCCAGCCCTGATCCATTCAAAGTATGCACCAGTTCGGGCTTATTTGTAAGTGGGTTACGATATCTGGCTTTCATTCGACGAGCCTGAAAATCAAGCATATTACTACATGATGATATTTCCCGATAACAGTTCTGTGCCGGTAACCAGACTTCGAGATCATAAGTTTTTGCAGCTGAAAAACCAAGGTCTCCACCACAAAGCGCTACTTTTCGATAAGGCAGTTCAAGTAATTGCAGGATACTTTCTGCATGAGATGTTAATTGTTCGAGCGCTTCCCAGGAGTCTTCAGGTTTAACGATTTGTACTAATTCCACTTTTTCAAATTGATGCTGTCGAATGAGACCACGAGTATCTCTCCCATAAGATCCTGCTTCAGAACGGAAACAGGGAGTATGCGTGACATATTTTTTCGGTAATTCATCTGCATTCAGAATACTATCACTATGAAAGTTGGTTACCGGTACTTCTGCTGTTGGAATCAGGTACAAATTATGAGTTTCAGATGTAATCTTAAAGAGATCTTCTTCGAATTTGGGTAGCTGGCCTGTTCCCTGTAATGTTGCAGCGTTAACAAGATAAGGTACATAGGCTTCAACGTAATCGTTTTGCTCGGTATGTTGAGTTAACATAAACTGGATGAGTGCTCTATGCAGCTGAGCTATTTCTCCAGTCATAGTAACAAATCGGGAACCGGATAATTTAGCCGCTCTTTCAAAGTCCATACCTTTATGCATGGCACCCAGTTCAACATGGTCTCTTACATCGAAATCATATTGCTTGATATTTCCCCAGTTTAATACAAACTCATTATCTTCTTCGCTATTTCCAGCGGGAACAGTTTCATGAGGTAAATTCGGTATACCAAGCACTAAATCATCAAGCTCAAGCTGAAGTTGATTTAAATCCTGTTCAGCAACTTTCAATTTTTCAGCTATTTCAGATACTTCATCCATTAAAGGTTGAATATCCTGCCCTTCAGCCTTAGCTTTACCAATCAATTTAGATTTTGATTTACGCTCGCTTTGTAAGTTCTGTGTATCTACCTGTAAGGTTTTGCGTTTACTTTCCAGTTTTTCAAACAGCTCTTTATCCAGGACATATTTTTTTAAGGCCAGCTTTTCAGCTACCATCTCTAAATCACTGCGTAAAATTTTCAGGTCTAACATATTATATTTTTATCTCATTATAAATCGTGCGCTTTGGTATCCCATCCAGACACCCACTAAGCTGCCTGACAGGCTAATAAATATATACAGACCTACCTTCATAAAAGCGCCGTTGTGAAAGGCCTGTAAAGCATCAAGAGCAAAAGTTGAAAAAGTCGTGTAAGAACCCAGAAAACCAACTAATAAGGCAAATTTCACTTCTTCTGCAATGACAATTTTCTCTGTCAACACAATTGCCAGAAAACCCATTATCAAAGAACCACTAATATTGACCATCAATGTGCCGAATGGAAACTCAGTGCCCAGCCAAAGATAAGTCTTTGAAGATACCCAATATCTGGATACTGCACCAAGTGATCCTCCCAGCGCAATGGCAAGGTAAACTGTCATATGTATTGAATAACCATTTTATATTCGGTTAGAAAAGCGGTATTGTACTGATCAAATTAAAACTTTCATCTATCTATAGAAATGTAATGCAAAAACCACTCTTTTTCACTCTATTAATACTGATTTTAATATCATTATCTGCACAGGCTATCGATGAAATAGATATTTCGCAAAAGCTACATACTGTTTACGGGTTATATTTAACACCTCACGAAGCCTATAACATAAAAAAGCATCAGGGCGATAATATATTACTTATCGATATTCGAACACGCCCTGAACTTAAATATATCGGTAGTACTCAACTAATCGATGCCAATATCCCTTCCCGCTTTATTAATACAGAATTTACCTGGTCAGATAAAGCTTCCACCTACCGTACTTTGAAAAACAAACACTTTGTGGAAGATTTTGAGAAACTTCTTCGCTTAAAAAACAAAACTAAGAAGACCCCTGTTATACTCATGTGTCAATCAGGTAGTAGAGCTCCGCTGGCTGCAAAGAAATTGCACGAAGCTGGATTTGACAAGGTTTATTCACTGTATCAGGGATTCGAAGGCATCAAGGCTAAATCAGGTATTAATCAGGGAAAGCGACTTATAAATGGCTGGAAAAATAGTGGATTACCCTGGGAGTTCACATTAAAAAAAGAAGCTATGTATTTTAATTTTGATTCCACCAAAGCTAAATAAAGAGTTAAAAACCATCAAATCGATTCCTGTTCATCATTCTAGTGATACAATTTCCCGACAAATCAAACAAATTGGTCTGCAACTGGGCTTTCAGGCAATAGGAATAACCAGTACTAAACTCGATACTCACCACCGACTATATGAACAATGGATAGCAAAAAATTTTCATGGTGAAATGTCTTACATGCAGCGCAATGTGGATAAAAGATTGAATCCTGACAAACTGGTACCTGAAACTGTAACCGTAATATGTACCCGCATGAATTATCTGCCTCAATCATCAGATCAATCTATTCTTTTATTAGATCATCCTGAAAAAGCATATATTTCCCGATATGCTCTGGGACGAGATTATCACAAACTTATTCGTAAAAGATTACAGAAATATGCCTCTCAATTGACGGAATTACTTGGGGATTTTGGCTACAGAGTATTTACCGATAGCGCTCCGGTACTGGAAAAAGCGCTGGCCGTAAAGGCCGGTATTGGCTGGCAGGGTAAACATAGTAATATAATTGATCGTGAGCAGGGTTCGTGGTTTTTTCTCGGCGAAATTTATACTGATTTACCATTAACTATTGATCAGGCGACCACTACTCATTGTGGAGAATGTACTGCCTGTATCGATAAATGCCCAACTAAGGCGATAGTGAGTCCATATGTAGTCGATTCCAGGCGTTGCATTTCGTATTTAACCATAGAGCATCATTCTGTCATTCCTGTTGAATTTCGAAAGTCTATTGGTAACCGGATCTACGGATGTGATGATTGCCAGCTGTATTGCCCGTGGAATCGATTTGAGAAATTGACAGGTGAATCAGATTTTTTGATTCGTCATGAATTATCTGATATCAATATGCTGGAATGCTTCAAATGGACTGAAAATAATTTCTTAAATCGTTTCGAAGGATCACCAATCCGACGCATTGGGTTTGAAAAATGGCGAAGTAATATTGCTATTGCCCTTGGAAATGCCGCTTATAGTCCATATATTTTAGATGCATTACAAGATGCTTTAGTTGGAGCTTCTGATATCCTAGCCGAGCACATTCGCTGGTCAATAAACGAGCAATTATCTTCACGAGAAAATGATGAATCAATGGTCTGAATTTTTAGCCGGACAAAATATCCAGGCTTTACAACTCAATAATTCTATATGCGCTTTACAGGACATGTCTTTATTGTATGTTGGCGGTGAAGATGCAACTGATTTTTTGCAAAATCAATTGAGTAATGACATTAATGCAATAGACGATCAGACCATCCAGATTAGTTCATTTTCTAATGCCAAGGGACGAATGCTAGGCATTTTCCGGGTAATAAAAATTGATGGTGGTTATTTATTGTTAATGCCATCCAGCATTCTGCCTTCAATGCAGCAAAAGCTACAAAAATTTATTATAAGATCCCGAGTCATTCTTGCCGATATTAGTGATTCTTTTGCCCGCTTTTCTCTGCTAACCTCTGAGCACGACATTATTACCCATGAGCACATACCCTCTCAAATAAATCAGGTTTATCAAACTGACTCTCTGATATCCGTGCGCTTACCGAATGTTGGTGATCAATTTCGTTACCTGGTCTTTTCAAATATCGCAGAAGAAGCTATTAATCTATGGAGTAGTTTTTCCAGTCAGTTAAAAATTAACAATTTTGATAACTGGCGATTACAGGAAATCCAGAGTGGTGTTGCCTGCCTGTATCCACAGACAGAGGCCGCATTTGTGCTCCAAATGAGTAATCTGCAGTTAGTTAATGGGGTTAGCTTTAAAAAGGGGTGTTTCCCCGGGCAGGAAGTAGTGGCAAGAATGCAATACCTTGGGAAACTCAAACGTAGAATGTATCTGGCAGAAGTAGAAACCAGTCATTGCCCTGAACCGGGAGATGAACTTTCAGTTAAAGGCTCAGAAAAACCGGATGGTAGTGGTAAAGTGGTGGATGCAGTACAGTTTAATGAGCAACAATGCATGATGTTGTTTATTGCTCAGATGGAAAAAGCTGATAACAATGAACTGGTATTATTTGATCAACAGAATAAAATAATTACATTAAAGCAACTGCCCTATCCGGTCACTCAGTAATTTCATTTTTTTAAGTATTGTAATAATATGATCTGAGTAATGAGGGACTAAAAAAAATTAATCAATGGAGATCTAATAGCTGGTGATGTATAAAATGCCATCTATAATCTTGGTACAATAAAATTAAACAGGAAAATACCTGATGACAATAACGCAGGAATCAATTCTAGATGATCTCGAAAATGACCGTTTACCACTACCGACCTTACCGGAAGTTGCGATAAAGGTACGCGAGACAGTAGATGATGAAAATGCCTCTATTCGAGACATTGCCGATATCATTATTACCGATGCTGCTTTATCCGCGCGTATCATTCAAGTTGCTAACTCTGCTTTATACAGAGGTTTAAGTTCAGCCGATACGGTACATAATGCGGTCACCAGGATGGGGCTCAATACAGTCAGAAATCTGGCAACATCTCTGGTAATGAAACAGCTATTTCAGGCAACCAATCCGGTAGTAGATAAATATTTAAGAAAAGCCTGGAAATTAAGTACTGATATCGCTGCTTTAAGCGCTGTGCTTGCTAAAAGTTATACCAGGCTTGAGGCGGATAGTGCTTTGCTGGCTGGCCTGACACATTCTATCGGCGTAGCTCCTATTCTGGTCAAAGCTGAAAGCGATATTTCACTATTAAACAATACCGATAAACTGGACAAAATCATTTATGAGATTTACCCCGCAATAGGAGCAAAAATTTTGGAAAACTGGGGATTTCCTGAAATGCTGACAATGGTTCCTGCACAACATCTTGATATAGATAGAGTTAATGATGGTGAAGCTGATTACACAGATATTGTACAGGTAGCCCTGATTGAAACGGTTACTGGCAGCTCACACCCGCTAGGGCATTTATCATCCATTGATATACCAGCCTTTCACCGACTTGGTCTGGAAGCTGTTGAAGAAATTGATATGTCTGGTGGTGTAGAAGAAGTTAAAACTGCTTTAGCTTAATTATTAAACTGTAAAAGCCGTTAACATAGAAATGTTAACGGCTTTTTATTGAGTATCGGAATTTACTCAGATCTTAGTATTCCAATTTCCATGAGTCCTGCATTTCACTTCGGTCTCAGCTTGCTTTTTTCCATATGAGTCCTTCGTTTCACTCCGATCTCAGCTTACTTATTTCCACATGAGTCCTACGTTTTCACTCCGGTCTCAACTTGCTCATTTCCACATGAGTCCTACGTTTTCACTCCGGTCTCAGCTTACTTATTTCCACATGAGCCCTACGTTTCACTCCGGCCTCATGTGGGGAAACAGTAATACATCGCGGATGCTTGGGCTATCGGTCAGGAACATGACCAGTCTGTCGATACCAATCCCTTCACCAGCTGTTGGTGGTAATCCAAATTCCAGTGCGCGAATATAATCGTCATCGAAATGCATGGCTTCAGCATCGCCAGCCTCTTTTTCAGCAACCTGTTTATGAAAACGATCAGCCTGATCTTCAGGGTCATTTAATTCTGAAAAAGCATTAGCTAATTCACGACCAGCCAGGAAAAATTCAAATCGATCTGTGACGAAAGGATTATCATCATTTTTACGGGCTAAAGGCGAAACTTCGGTCGGGTATTCAGTAATAAAGGTTGGCTGTATTAATAAATGCTCAACTGTTTGATCAAAAATTTCTATTTGAATCTTACCTAGTCCCCAACTGTCATCAACCGCGATACCCAGTTTTTTAGCTGCGTTAGTCGCCTGTTCAATATCATCCAGAACAGCCTCTGTAATTTCCGGATTAAAGTGAGTAATAGACTCTTTAACTGTCATTCGGGAAAACTTTTCACCCAGATCAAATTCATCACCCTGATAGCTTAATTTCGTATTGCCAGTAACAGTTAAGGCTAGATTACGAATCATATCTTCAGTTAAGTCTATTAAATCGTTGTAATCAGCATAAGCCTGATAAAATTCGATAGTTGTAAATTCAGGGTTATGTCGAGTAGATAACCCTTCATTACGAAAGCATCTGTTAATTTCAAAAACTTTCTCAATTCCACCCACTACAAGTCGTTTCAAATGGAGTTCGGGTGCTATACGTAAAAACAAATCCATGCCCAAAGCATTATGATGTGTTTCAAATGGCTTTGCAGTGGCACCACCCGGTATCACGTGCATCATCGGTGTTTCCACTTCCATGAAACCTTTTTCTGTCAGGTAATTACGAATAAAATTGATCGTCTGGCTGCGAATTTGAAAAACTCGCCTGGAATCAGCATTCATAATTAAATCCAGATAACGTTGACGATATTTCTGTTCCGTATCCGTTAATCCATGAAATTTTTCCGGTAAAGGGCGTAATGATTTAGTCAGCAACTCTAATTTACTTACTTTTAAGGAAAGCTCGCCCGTTTTAGTTTTAAACAGCTTTCCTTCAGCACCAAAAATATCACCGACATCACTATGTTTAAAATTAGCGTAAGATTCTTCACCAATAGTATCCCGATGTAGATAAATTTGAAATTGCCCCGACATATCCTGAAGCTTGGCAAAACTCGCCTTACCCATGACACGTTTAAACATCATTCTTCCGGCAATACAAGCACTTATAGATTTTTCTTCAAGTGATTCCTTATCTTCCTGATCATACATATCAATTAAATCAGTCGATAAACTATCGCGTCTGAATTGATTTGGATAAGCCTGCCCTAGCTTTCGTAGTTCTGCCAGTTTCTCACGCCGCAAGGCTATCAGTTTGTTTTCATCAACGATTTCATTATCATTTGTCATGCTTATAACCCGCTTTTTAAGCTAGCTTCAATAAATTGATCTAGAGAACCATCTAATACCGCCTGGGTATTTCCAGTCTCCACATTGGTACGTAAATCTTTAATTCGTGACTGATCCAGAACATAGGAACGAATTTGACTTCCCCAGCCTATATCTGATTTAGTGTCTTCTATATTCTGAGCTGCTGCATTTTTCTGCTGTAACTCCAGCTCGTATAACTTGGCCTTCAGCATTTTCATCGCTGTCGCTTTATTTTTATGCTGAGAACGATCATTCTGACACTGTACTACCGCGTTGGTTGGTAAATGCGTAATCCGTACGGCGGATTCTGTTTTGTTAACATGCTGTCCACCTGCCCCGCTAGCTCGATAAACATCGATACGTAAGTCGGAAGGATCTATTTCAATATCAATATCATCATCAACTTCAGGAGAAATGAAAGCAGCCGCAAATGAAGTATGTCGGCGATTACCGGAATCAAATGGTGATTTTCGAACAAGGCGGTGAACTCCCGTTTCTGTTCTTAACCAGCCATAGGCATATTCACCTTCAAATTTTATTGTCGCACTTTTAATGCCAGCCACATCACCAGCAGAGACTTCTATCAATTCAGTTTTAAAGCCTTTCTGTTCACCCCAGCGTAAATACATCCGTAATAACATTTCAGCCCAATCCTGAGCCTCTGTACCACCAGAACCGGATTGAATATCCATGTAAGCATTATTGGCATCCATTTCACCAGAGAACATGCGGCGAAACTCAAGATCAGAAACTATTTTTTCAGACTCAGCCAAATCCCGTTGAACTTCTTCAACAGTTGCTTCATCCTGCTCCATTTGCGCCAGTTCCAGTAACTCTGAAGCATCAGTAACCGAAGTTAATGTTTTATCCAGCCCTTCGACTATAGTTTCCAGTCTTGCCCGGTCTTTACCGAGTTGTTGAGCTCTTTCAGGATCATTCCATACATCCGGGCTTTCCAGTTCCAGACGAATTTCCTCTAACTGTTCCTTTTTATTATCGTAGTCAAAGATACCCCCTTAACGCATCAATACGCGCTATGAGATCTTCTATATGGTTAGTAATTGGGTTGATTTCGAGCATTTGAAAAATCGATTTAAAAAAGGCGGGATTTTACCTGATCTTAAGCACTTTGTAATCACTTCTTAACAGTATCTTACCGCTATTTCCAAATGTTTTCTGCGATTAATAATTTATTCCTGATAATCTGTCATCAAGTAACATAAACAATCTTGTCTAACGATTGATTTATCCAGTGAAATCATGGCCGGCATATATGTCTTATTCAGATAAACTTTTCCATTTTCTACTCGAATCACATCTTTGGTAACATCCTCACCTTGCTGATTGGTAATCAGTAGTGGATTGCTAACCCGAGTAAATGCAAAAACATCAGTAGGTTTGATTTCGGTGAAATTTTTTAATTCAAAACCTGTTTCAAATGTCAGATCTGCCTGCACAGATAAACTAAAATCAAAGCTAACGTCATCAGGGATATTCAAGGTAGCTATAGATTGAACAAGTTGCAGATCATGTGCTGCCACTGGTCTTTGAGGAAAGTGATCCATATGGAGTAAACCATCAAGTAATTGAGTGGCATGCAAAATACCTGCTTCTTCACCCGGTTTTCCACATTCAAGCGTGGCAGCAGGACAGATCCCATTAAAAGCCATGGTAGAAACACCTTTTGGTCTTTGAAAAACCAGACCGATATGGTTAAACATAGCGACCAGATGCTGATTTTCCTGAGTGACATCCGTCATACAGGCATAATGCGGATTCGTTCCAGTATTATTATGAATATCAATGGCCGCAAATAATGGCTCCCGGGTGACGATATCAATAACTTCTGCCATCATTCGGGTCTCATCATTTGGCTTTATTTCAGTACCTGGCCAACAGCGATTAAAATCAGTTTGACCGGGTAATGCCCTACGATTTGCCTGCGCGGCAGTCACATTCCCAATGAATATATAAATCGATCTAGGTAAATTATCCTGATATTTAGATAATATTGCCTGAACAGCTTTAAGCCCTGAGTATTCATTACCATGTAATAAAATAGATACAAATAAAGCCGGTGACTTATGCCCCTTTAAATGTATCAGAGTAGGAACAGGAAAAACGTCGAGGATATTACTGATTTCCAGATCGAAAAAAGTCTCTGGAAGTTCGGAAGTTAAAGCGAATGCTTGTTTCATTAATTTATTTTTAAAATGTTAAGGGTTGGGCCATTGGTGAACAGGTATATTCAGTTTAGCGTGTTGTGTATAGGTTTGTACCAGTGCATTTTCATCCTGATATTTATTCCAGTGTTGAGTAATCCAGTTAGCGCCGGTTTTAGCTGATTTTACTCGTTGCTCAATTATATTCATCCACATATCGGAAGATTCAATATTAAGTCTTTCTAGCCCCATATATGTAACAGGAATGATATATTTCAATAGCAAATCCTGCATACTCCCCATTTTACCATTGCACCAGCTCACATTTGCATTTAAACCAAGTCGGGCAACCTGATAAAAATCTTCCTCAAGACCCATATATGGCATTTTAGTCAATTCATCAGGGGCAAGTTTTAAACCTTCTGTTAAACCAACATAAAAGACCATATTGGCAATGGTATCAATCAGAGTGGGACCGGAAGGCACGACTCTTAATTCAAGTCGTAAATGATATTGACCATTAACACCTAAACCAAGAATAGGACGAACCCAACGCCAGATGGTACCATTGTGTAAATTAAAATGATGCAACTCTTCAACTTTTGAATCAATAACTTCCGGCAGGATAGGACTGTAATAATCATTATCTTCAAATAATTCAAGCCAGGATTTTATGTATCCCTTAGCAAGATGAACTCTGGGAATAATTGAATCGTGTACTTCCTGTGGGTTGCGAGTATCTACTGCCTGCTTAAAAATCGCAATGCGGGATTCCTGCCAGCATTTTTTCTGCAAAACCAGTGGGGAATTTGCACAAACTGCGATAGCAGCCATACTGGCCCATAATGCTGCATGATAACTGTCAACGGCTTCTTCGACCGGGAATTGATAATGTACCTGTAGAGAAGTCCCCAAAGCTTCCAGCATAACATCATGTTTTTCAATATTAAGGCAGTCATCACCGGTGATATCAAGATGAACAGGACGTTTACGCATATCCATTAAACGTTCATCCAGCAATCGATACCTATACATATCAGACATATATTTATTATTATCAAGATGAGCTAATGTTAAACTTGGTAAAACTCCAAACAGAACGGGTTCACAGTTAAACTGAGCAGCCGTACTCTCCAACTGCCGGTATAAACTTGATAGATCCTGTTGAATTTCAGAAAACACAGATTTTGATAATAGAAAAGCATTACCATTTATTTCGAGGTTAAATGTAGCCAGTTCAACGGTAAAAAGAGGGTTTCCAGCTTTTTCCAGTATTTTTTTGTTGCAGGAAGTCGGGGAACCAGATTTATCAATCAGACAAAGTTCAAGCTCGTAGCCCAGTTTTCGTGTTGTATTGTCAAAATTATTGTCGGCAAACAGTTGTCGAATGAATTTCATTTCCTGATTTAGCTTTTGCTGAAACCGAACGTAATCCTCTGATTCAAAATGATCTCTAGCGATTTCATCACCCATAATTTACCCCTAAAATTAAATTCGGTTTCTTTAAGATGTTCTGAATTAGCCATCATAATTTTTATAACAGGAAAGCCGGTAAAAGCGTTCCGCAATGTATTCCATTACTATCTGTCAGGAAGATCTTAAATGAAATCATACCCTTATTAATACAGGTAAAACCAGCCTGCTTTGTTATGTTAAGCTCTGTCTAACTCAATAATAGTAAAAACTGATGGAATAATTAATATATTTTCATTCAGTTGCCAGAAGCATAGAAAATTGAATTCTTATTGCTAGAAAACTGCTTCGATGTTATATTTCAACTTAAAGAATCCTCCTGAAAAGTTAATTTAAACTATTGATTTACCTGTATTTTTTTAGACATGTTTCCCAAATGGAATGACACTTATCAAAAATGGAGCTATGAACGTGTATTAGCTTTCATTATTTTTTTCACTTCACTTCTACTGGCTTTTGCCAGTTCGCCGTCATTTGCGGATGAAGATGATGGTGACATTCTTAATAAATTAAATACTCTTGAAGTTGACTTTCAGCAATTTTCCGATGAGTTTTATGGCGCTAAAGATAACTTCCCTGCTAAGAGCTCAACCATATTTTCTAATTATGATGAATTACTTAAGCAAATAAAGGCATTTAAATCTGAAAAGGAATTCCTGCAGGCAATTTATCTGATCAGCAGTAATGTAAAGCTCATCGAGGAAAATCTGGATAACTCCGGCATTTTTTTTATATTTGAAACTCTTCTTGAACACAATAGCATTGACCTGGCAAACCAGCTATATGTCACTATCAACAATGAAGGGGATGATTTCCATCTAGCCAAAGTGGAACTAATTCTGGCCAAATATTATAACAGGAAGCTTGAGTGGAATCGTGTTCTTGAGCTTCTGGATACGGTTTCTACTGATCTTTCCGAAGAAGATTATGCTTACGCTAACTTACTAAAGGGAACTGCACTTCAAAATCTTAAAATGCATCGGGAAGCCGAACAGATTTATCAAAAAATTCCCCCCAGTTCTATTTATTATCGACATGCCCAACTCAACTATGCAATTACTCAAATTCGACAGGAATGGCTTACCAATGCGCAAATAGCCATCAACAAGCTTACTGAAAAAACTGCTGTTACTGATGATGAATTAACTAACCGTCTCCACCTTGTTCTAGGTTATGCTTTATTGCGCAAAAACTATTTTCGAAATGCCCGTGACGCTTTTAGAAATATTAGTCAAAATAGCATATACGCCAATCGTGCTCTTTTTGGTATAGCTTTATCGGCCATCAATCAGGAAGATATGGAAAGCGCTTTAAATACATTATCGATTTTAAAAAACAAGAAAGGTTTTGATATATCAATTGATGAATCTTATCTTTTATCGACATATGTTTACGAAAAGTTAGACCAGCAGGCTGATGTAATCGCAACGACAACCGAAGCTATGAATTACTATCAGGAGCGTATTACAAATTTACAGAAAGCCGTTAAAAACTGGATTGATTTTTCACAGCTCAATTTTGATTTCAATAAACCTGCTTTCAAAATCCAGGATTATTCTATTGACTATGGTAAAAAATACCCCACGACATTTCTTACTGAATATCGTGATTTACTTACTATTTCAAAATTAAATAGAAACCCTGCTCTTGATAAAAAAATCGGACAGTTAATTGCAAATTATGACGAAGCTTTTCAATTGATAATCAAACAATTAATATCAAAAAAAATAAATGATCTGAACAGCTATCTTAATCAGGCTCGGTATGGTCTTGCACGCTTATACGATAAAAGTGGTCGGGAGAAATAGCCATGATTCCTTTTATGACTAACAGATTAAGATCTTTTGGAGCAAATTTTGTTATAGCCAGCATACTGTTGATTTCAGCCTGTAGTACCACCAGCGATGCACCCTCGGTCCCCAGTCTTGGAGAGCTGGATATTAAAAAAGATATAAAACTTAAAAATACCACAAAAGTTAAACCCAAAAGCGATGAAGAAATTCGTCAGGCATATTCTTCCTATCTGGATAATGCTTCGATAGATGATAATTCAAGAGTTAACGCATTAAATAGATTAGCTGAACTGGAGTTTGTTTATAGTAATAAACTCCTGAAGGATCAGGAAAAACAAAAAACCGACTCAGCTGATGCAGAGGACAGGTTATATGAAACAAGACTGGATAAAACTATTCAGTTGTTAAGCACCTCTCTCAAAGATTATCCGAATGCTAAAAATAACGATGTCATCATGTATCAGTTGGCCAAAGCATTAGACCTGAAAGGTCGACACGAAGAATCCATTGAAACCTTAAATAATCTTGTTAATGAATATCCAGGAAGCCAGTTTTATCTGGAAGTTCAATTTCGATTAGCAGAAGATGCTTTCTCAATTCAGGATTATAGTACGGCAGAATATTCTTATACTGAAGTAATAAACTCAGATGGAAATGATGTTTTTTATGAAAAATCATTATTTAAACGTGGTTGGGCGAGATTTAAGCAACGTTACTATACTGAAGCTGTTGATGATTTTTTAGCGGCTGTATTTAGACATAAATTTGATGAGTTCGAAAAATTAAATAAAACAGAGCGTGAACAATTTGATGAATATTTCCGCGCTGTTGGATTAGCTTTTTCATACATGGGCGGTGCGAGCCCTTTATATGAATACGTAAAAGATCAAGCTGACTTCAAATACACTTATCATACTTACTCCATGTTAAGTAATATTTACCTGAAACAGGAAAGATATAGTGATGCAGTCGATGCTCTTAGACAATTTATTAAGTATTTTCCTAATTCAGATAACATTCCTTATTCAAAGTTAAAAATTATAGAAATCTGGCAAAATAGTGGATTTACAAACAAGATATATGGCGCAATTGAAGATTTTTATGTGAACTATAACCCTTCCAGCCTCTACTGGAAAAATCAAAATGAAAACTCAAGCGTAAACAGAGTTATTCGTAGATCACTAAAGAAATATATTATATTGATGTCCGGCTTTTATCATAATAGATACCAGAAAACAGCCAGCCAGAGTGATTACAACAAAACGGAATTATGGTACAAACGATATTTAAAAGATTACAGTGCTTATGCTCAAAACGACAAAATATACTTTCTCTATGCAGAGCTGTTAAATCAGCATAAAAAGATATCTGAAGCGCTGAAATATTATGAGCTGGCAGCTTATGAAAATGATCTGATCATTCATAAAGACGCAGCTTATGCATCCATTCTCCTTAGTGATGAGCTTATTCGTAAATTCCCTGATAATAAAGATTACCTAAGAAAACATATTGATTATTCGCTGAAATATTCAGTTGCCTATCCTGATAGCAAACGTTCTCAGCAACTTATAATTCATGCAGCTGAACTGGCTTTCAATGCAGGTGAATATAAGCACACAATTGAATTAGCCGATGTAAGATTTGCTCATACACCTTTAACATCTAATTTAAATCTGGCGCTATTAAAGTCGCAGTCCTACTTTAAGTTAAAGGAATATGAGGAATCTGAAAAACTATATGAGCAAATCTATAAAGCTCGCGGCTTAACAAAAGCGCAACAGAAAAAAATTAATGATGGACTGGCTTTATCTATTTATCAACAGGCTAAACTTGCTGAATCAGAACAACAAATACCTCAGGCAGCCAATCATTTTGCCAGAATTTCCAATATTCTTCCGCAGTCATCAATAGCAGCTACCGGATTATATGATGCAATAGCATTAAATATGCGCCACAAGCAATGGGAAAACGCAATCAAAGATATTAAAAAGTTCCAGAAATTTTATCCCAATCATAAACTTCAGTCTGATGTCAGTAAAAAACTTTCTGTCGCTTACCTGAGTTCTGACCAGGGTATAGAAGCTGCTAAACAGTTTGAAAAAATCTCAAGCAGCAGTCAGGACAAAGCCATTAAATCAGCAGCTTTGTGGCAGGCTGCTGAACTTTATCAGAAGAAGAAACAGTACAAAGATGCTATTAGAGCCTATGAAAGCTATGCAGAAAAATATAAAAAACCTTTTGATCAATATCTGGAAGCAATGAATGAATTGAGTAATCTGACCACTAAAACTGGTCAGTTAACAGCATCCAGTAGATGGAAAGCGAAAATTGTGAATGCAGACAAAAAAGCGCTTAATAATGTAAAAACAGATCGTACTAAATATATTGTTTCAATGTCGTATCTGGGATTAGCGGACAATGAGAAAAAGCGATTTGAAAAACTCAGACTTTCTTTACCATTAAATAAAAGCTTAAATCTTAAAAAACAGGCTATGCAATCTGCTGTAAAATTATATGGTAAATCATCAATGTATAAAAATTATGAAGCTACAACTGAAGCGACTTATTCTATCGCTGATATTTATAAAAGCTTTAGTCGATCGCTACTTGATTCTGATCGTCCCAAAGGTCTGAATGATGAACAGATGGATCAATATGAAATCTTACTGGAAGATAAGGCATTTCCTTTTGAAGACAAAGCTATAGAGTTTTTCGAAATCAATCTTTCAAGAATACAGCAGGGGCAATTCAATAGCTGGATTGAAAAAAGTCAGCAAAAACTGGTAGAACTTTTCCCTGTCAGATATAACAGGAAACCAAAACAGGATAATTATATCAGTGAAATCAGGTAAATTAACAATGCTCTATTATTTTCATAATCAGCCTGATGGCCGGCTGTCTGAAAGACGGCAATATAGAACTGTTTTAATGCATTTTTTCCTAATATTCACTTTTTTGATCATGCTTTTACTGAATGGCTGTGGAACTACAAAACAGTCTGTGACACCTTCTGTGACAGAAAAAACAGAAACAGCGACTGGTAGTAGTGAGCAATCGAAGCAGTCGATAAAGAATATTGATGATCAGCTTTTTCAGGATGCATTATCAGCACTCAAGCTAGGAGAAACCGAAAAAGCAAAAAGTTTGTTTAGTCAATTCATCGATCAGCACCCTGAACTGTCAGGTGCATACCTGAATCTTGCCCTGATTCATTTTAAGGAATCACAAATAGAGAAAGCACTGGAATTGACAAATAAAGCAATAGATTTAAATTCAGAGCAGCCACAGGCTTACCAGTTAAGAGCTCAAATTAATATTAAAAATGGAAAAATAAAAGATGCAAAGGAAGATTATCTGAAAGCTATAGAGTTAAATCCGGATTATATTAATGCTCAATACAATCTGGCTTTATTGTATGATATTTATTTACAGGATATAAAATCCGCAATAAAACACTATGAAGCTTATATGTCTTTACTCGATAAACCCGATGAAGTTACTCGTGACTGGATTAATCATTTAAAAGGAACACTATAAAATGGCTAACTTTAGAATCATTATATTATTACTGGTTTTACTACCATTTCAGGTTATGGCTAAGGACCGTATCGAATTAAGAACCACCAAAATTACTGGTAATAAGGAACTTCCTAAAATTCTCTACATAGTTCCCTGGAAAGAAGTTAAACAGAATAAAATGGCCGAACGTAAACTGGTTTTACATAGTCTTTTTGGCGATCTTTTCGATCCTGTTTTACCACCACCGATGAATTAAAAAATCACCTGCTATTATCCTGGAAAAATCAGTTGAATCATGAAAGTCCAGGTAACAGCTTAATGCAGCTGATAAAATCAAACACACACTCATCACCAATCAGCTGACTAAGGTTTTTTTGATTTCTCGGCAATTGCTCCTGCATTGCTCTAACTACAGTCATCCCAGGCTTAGACCAGGCACATCAATCTATTACGCATCTTTTTCACGCTCAACTGATTTTTCCAGGTTGAAGTGTGCGTTTGAGGTGGTGTAGATCAAGGCGTTACAACGAAGAGATCCGCCGCCTCAAATCTGTCATTCAGTTCGGAGCGGAATACACTACGGAAATTCAGGTTCAAATAATATTATTGAATAATTGTTCAATTAAAATGAACTTAGCTGTATATGGAGCATCCTATGTGATATTCAAATCAAAAAGGGGAAAAATCAACAATGTCACTAATTCAAACTTTGTCTGTGCCAGTAACAGTCTTCTACAGCTTACTTGAAAAACTCCAATCTCCACTTCTACTGGTATTTCGTATCTGGGTAGCGAAAGTATTTTTCATGTCGGGACTTCAGAAAATCGGTAACTGGGAACAAACACTTACTCTCTTTGAATATGAATATAATGTACCGCTATTACCATATGAACTAGCTGCCATAATGGCGACCATTGGAGAACTTGCATTACCGGTTGTACTTATTATAGGTATAGCAACCCGACTAAGTGCAATAGCCTTATCAATTTTAAATATCATGGCGGTTGTTTCCTACTATGCGACTCTTGCAAAAGTTGGACAGCTCACGCCGCATATATTCTGGGGTGCCATGTTGCTCACCAATATCATTTTTGGAGCGGGTTTCTTTTCTGTCGATCAGTGGATTAAAAGTAAGTTCCAGACCAACGATAATTAAAAAAAAGGGGTAGCTTTAACATAAAAAACAGTCATCCTTGACCAACAATTTTGAGACATCTGTATGTTAACTGTATTGCTACCCCTTCTAAACTTTTAGCTGAATCAGGGAATTAAGCATTCAGCCTGATTTCTATCAATTAAAGTGTGCTTAACTTTTTAATTGATTCGCAATCTTTTTCCTTTTGTATTGATATCAAATTACGAATAGTCTGCTGCTGAAGGTTCTGTACAATTTGTGCTTCCATGATAATTTGTTGTAGTTTTTGCTCCATTCTCATATTTAATCTTTTATTTACGATTGTGGACAGATCGGCAAAATTAGTTTCGGCAGTTGATTCAGCATAAGCAGACAATGAAAAAAATGACAACAGACCAAGAGTTATAGCAATAATTCCAGAGTTAAAGTGATTAACTGGTAACATGACCCTATCCTCAACAAATAATTTTAACTTCTAATTACTTAACAAGATGAATAACCGGCAGAAATGGTTGCAAAATATTTTAATTATTTTTTTGCGACCTTTTTCAATGTTTGATCATCCTATAGATAATGAACAGATCAAATTTTGCGATACAGATAGATGAATTTACGATAGCTAAAGCGCGTAATGGTGATTTGGAAGCAATTGAGTACCTGTATAGAACTTTTTCGAGTGCTGTGTATTCACTGGCTCTGAGAATTAGTTCATCGACTTCTGATGCAGATGATATTACACAGGATACATTCATTGAAGCATTCAAAAAACTTGATCAATTCAGAGGAGAGGCTCCATTCTGGAGCTGGCTCAGGCGCATAGCAGTGAATACAACCTTGATGAAATTAAGAAAGGATAAAAATTCACCTGTATCACTTGATGAAATAAGTAATCATGAGGAAATGTTTATTCATATAGATCAGGTAGCAAATTTACATGATCTGGAGAAAGTTCTAGGCGAACTATCTGACACTGCTAGAGCAGTTGTCTGGTTACACGATATCGAAGGTTATACCCATGATGAAATAGCAAAACTGATGGATAAAACCCCTAGTTTTTCTAAATCACAATTATCACGGGCATACGATAAACTGAGGTCAATATTAAAATGGCAAACATCAAAGACGACAGACACCCTGGTACAGACACGCTGTTAGATTATCTTGATAACTGTTGTTCTGATGAAGACAGTTCTCATATAAAACAATGCCTGGTCTGTTTAAATGAAGTCGTGCAAATTAGCGAGAGTCGCTCCCGACTACAGCAATTACCACAGGTTCAGGCCCCAGCACATATATGGAATAATATTCGAAAGGAAATTGCCACTGATCAACCTGGTTCAATACAAAAACGACCTGTTCAATATAAATGGTTTGCTGTTGCTGCGTCCGTGGTTCTGGCAATTAGTCTATTAATTTTAAGCCCTACGCAAAACCCTGTTCAGCCAGCAGTCAAAGAAGATGATACACGTTACCTTGCTCTTCTTCAGCAAAGTCAACAACTGGAAGCAACTCTGTCTTATTTAGACCGTCAACCTACTATCATTAATCTGAGCACTGTCGGACGTATTTCACAATATCGGGATAGTATCAGTACTATCGATCTGGCACTAGGTGAACAGAGCCAGAGAATCAATAAAGATTTCAGGAATAGCCTGATGCAGGAAAGAGTTAATCTTTTGCAAAAGCTTGTTAGAGAAAAAGCTCAACCATTAGTGTCTAAATATAAAACGTTTTAATTATGAATACCTCTGGAGGTTCAATCCGATGAAAAAACAATTTTTAGTATCGGTACTTTTTTTTAGCCTGGTGGTTTCAATGAACCTGCTGGCGCAGGAAAACTATCCTGTCAATAACCAGGCCGAGATCGATTTTCAACAGCAGAAACTAAATGAATTTACCGAAAATCTTAATGAAAAGATTGCTGATCAGGTTAAACAGCTTGAATTTATTGTAGCTGAGAATATGCATAATCATAATGTTTTGACTATTCAAGATGTGGAAGATATTCCAGATGATGTTGACAGAGAAGAGATCCAGAATGATATTGCTGATTTAACAAAGGAAATGGGCGATATGGGAAAGGAATTCAAGGATGAAATGCTTGGAATGAGTGAAGAACTCAAAAGTTTGGTCAAAATGTTAAGAAGTATGGGAAATAAAGAATCAGGAAAAGGTTCTTTTCTTGGCATTTTACTGGATGAAGATAAGGGTGTAGATGAGGGGGTTTTATTACTCGGAGTTACCCCTGATGGACCAGCGCAAAAGGCCGGGTTACAGGCTGATGATATAATTACCAGAATTAATCAACATAGCATGGCTAAAAATAAAAATATTACACCTGCTAAACAACTTTACAAAGCCATGAAAAATATAAACCCTGGCGATAAGATAACATTACAGATAATGCGAGATGGTCAACAAAAAGAAATTTCATTTTCAGCAGGAAAACGTAGTGATCATCTGCAAAGTGGCATAAATTTCCTGGCTGATGACCTGGAAAAACGAATAACAAAAAATATTCGTATTGATTTGGAAGAAGATACCTTCTCAGGTATAGAACTATATCCAGTTGAACCAAAACTGGGAAAATACTTTGGTGCAGACAAAGGCATGCTTGTCCTGAAAACCCCTGAAAGTAATGAATTCCAGCTACAACAGGGTGATGTCATACTGAAAATTGATAATCGCACACCTAAATCTTCTTCTCAAACCTGGCGAATATTTGAGTCTTATGACAAAGGAGACAAGATAAATCTCACATTAATGCGTGATTTAAAGGAAATTGTAATCTCAATCAAAAAGCCCTGATTTAATGATAAATCAGTTTATGAAACAGTGGGTTAACCTCTATTGCGAGTGGTCAACTGCGGAATCCAGGTTGAAAAAGTCTCAGCAGCCCTTGCTGAGACTTTCCATCTCACTTCTTATTCTTAAATCCACCTCTGTAGTGAACTGATTATGATATAGCTGGTAGTAACGTCCTTTTTGAGAAAGTAAATTGACATGACTGCCCTGCTCTACAATTTTGCCTTTATCTATAACCAGGATCTTGTTTGCTGACTTAATTGTTGATAAACGATGAGCGACCACGAAACTAATTCGCCCTCTAAAAGCCTGTTCAATGGCACCCTGAATCGACTTCTCTGTTTCCGTATCAATGGAAGATGTCGCTTCATCAAGAATAAAAACATCAGGATCAGAAAGTAATGCCCTGGCAAGAGAAATAAGTTGCTTTTGTCCGGTCGATAATCGACTTCCGCCCTCACCAATTCGAGTATTGTATCCATCCTTTAAAGCCATAATAAAATCTCTGGCATTAACCTGTTCAGCAACCTTGTAGATTTCTTCATCAGTTGCCTGCAGTCGTCCATAACGAATATTTTCAATAATAGTTCCACTAAATAAATGCGGTGTTTGAGAAACAATACCAAAACGGCTTTGCAAGTCATGCAGCGGGTAAAGTCGATAATCAATATTATTTATTTGAATTTCACCATTGACTGGTTGATAAAAGCGAGTAACAAGATTGACAATAGTTGATTTACCACTGCCTGTAGCACCCACCAGTGCAATCGTATCTCCAGGTTCCACATTTAAATTGAAGCGCTGTAAAACTGGATCTTCAATATTGTAATAAAATTCAACATCCTTAAACTGAATGGAAGTAATTTTTTCAGTTAAATTTTCCAGCCGTTCAAAACCCTCTGAATAATCACTAATCTGAGAATCTGTATCCAGTAATCCCTGGACACGTTCGGCTGAAGCCTGTGCTGATTGAAATTGAGTAAATGTTTCTGACATTTCCTGAATGGGGATATAAAATAGCGCCGCATATTGCATAAAAGCCACTAGTTCGCCCAAAGATAAGGTCCCCTGACTTGAGATTCCGCCATACCATAAAGTAATGGCAATACCAAAACTACCGATGGATAACATTAGCGGCAAATAGACAGAAGCCTGTAATCGATTAATGACTGAGTGTTCATACAAGGATGCTGATAATTGCTGAAACTCAGTAAGATTATGCTGCTCTCTAACCAGTGCTTTGGATGTTTTAACCCCCATGATATTCTCATTAAAGGCAGCAGTGATTTTTGAATTAACCCTTCGCACAGCACGTTGACTATGTAACAGTTTACGTTGAAAAAGCTGGGTAATAAAAATCAACAAAGGCACAGTTATCATGACCAATAATGCCAGCTGCCAGTTAATCAAAATCATCATGATTGATATAGCGAGTATAAAAGTAATACCCCAAACCATGTCCAGCAAAAACCAGGGAATAATCGAGGCAACCTTACTGGTATCAGAAGTCAGACGTGCCATTAACCACCCAACAGGATGTTTATCAAAAAAAGAAAATGACAGTTTTTGTAAATGCCTGAAGGTAGCCTGTCTAAAGTTATTGGCAATACCTGTCGCCGCTACGCCTGCAGATTGAATAAAAAACAGTACAATTGTTGAATTTATGACGATTAACATAAAATAGAAAACCGCATTATTGATTAAAGCCTGCTTTTTTCCTGCCAACCCATCATCAACAATCCACCCGGTAATCATCGGCAAAAGGGATTCTGAAAAAGCCAGAATAATGCCAGCGCCCATCATCCCGATTAAGGCATAACGTTGTGGAATTACATGTACAGCCAGTTTTTTCCAGGCGGACATATCCAGAGGTAGAATTACATCTTCATCTTCCAGGTGATTATCACTCATTGATCGCTCCCGCCAGGGCTTGTTCATTTAGCAGATTTTCTTCAAGGTCAGATTGAATGTGCCACAGTTCTCGATACATGCCATCCTGTTTAATCAAAGATTCATGTGTACCCTGCTGCACAATTCTTCCTTCATTTAATACCAGAATTTTATCAGCATGCATCAGGGTAGACAGGCGGTGAGCAATCACAATAGTTGATTGACGCCTTTTATCTTTGCGAAGAGCATTCAGAATCAATCTTTCAGTATCAGTATCAACAGCACTTAAAGCGTCATCAAGAATCAACAGGGCTGGTTTTTTTAATAAAGCTCGAGCTAAAGCAACTCGTTGTTTCTGTCCTCCAGACAAAGTGATACCCCTTTCCCCTATTTCAGTCTCATAACCCATTTCAAAAGATTCTATTGTGTGATGAACATTGGCTGTCATCGCCACATCGACAATTTCAGTTTCGTTTGCAAGAGGTTCTCCCAGGCGAATGTTTTCCCGTAAATTGCGTGAATAAAGAAAAGGTTCCTGCATGACAACGGCTATTTGTTGCCTGACCTCTTTACGGTTTAAGTCAGTCACATCCTGTTCACCAAACATGATTTTTCCCGATTCGGGGTCATAGAATCGCAGTAACAGGTTAACAATAGTCGACTTACCGGAACCGGATGGCCCTAATAATGCTAATGTTTCTCCTGACTTAAGCTCAAAACTCACAGCATCCAGAGCAACATTATCTTCATTATGACGAAAGCTCACATTCTCAAAACGAATGGATGCAAATCCTTGCTGTAATTTCTGCTGATCATATGGGTCTGATTCTACAGGATGACCTAAGATATCATGGAGGCGTTCAATAGCGACTGTCGCTTTACCCAATTGAGTCAGGATTCGACCCAGCATACGCATCGGCCAGATAAAAAGACTAACTGAAGATAAAAAGAAATAAAACACACCCACTTGCAGACTACCCTGCATCAACCAGAAACCGCCCAGAACAACCACAATAGCAATTTGTGAAAGAGTGATTACATCGCTGATAGACCAGTATTTAGCCATAAGTCGATACATTTTAAGATCCAGAGTACGATATTTTTCACTTGCTTCTTGAAACTTCTGAATTTCAAATTCCTGCCGTGCGAAAGCTCTGACAACCCTGATACCTGTTAGATTTTCCTGAACTACAGAGGTCATACGACCTTCTGCTTCATCCGCGTCCTTAAAGAATCTTCTAACGCTTTTAAAATAAAAATAGGAAAAGCTTACCAGCACGGGTATTAAAACCATCGATGCAATGGTTAAACCTGTATCCATTGATAACATCAGGGGAATCGGCGCAATAAGCATAATACTGGCTCGACCGATTTCAACGATATGCTCAGCCAGGAACATTCTCAACGTATCAACATCTGATGTACAGCGTTGAACAAGGTCACCGGTTTGGGCCTTATCATAAAAATTGACAGGTAGATGCATGAGTTTATCAAGCAATTGATCGCGTACCTTACGAACAATAGCTTCGCTAGCCTGAGCAGTCCAGCGACCACGTAAATAGGTAAAAAAACCTGCCGCAACAGTAAAGCCAATAATCAATAGTGCAGCTACCCACAAATTGTCAGACAGAAACTCCCTACCACCAAAAAGCTTAATGAGCCAGAGTGAAACAGGCGCTACTTTTTCCGGGTTAGGACCTAGAATACCATCCAACACCATTTGTGGAACCAGGGGTGCCATATACATAAAAACTGACGCTACGATCAATGCAATAATGGCAAGAATATATTTTTTTCGTTGATCACGGGTAACCCGCCAGATCAACGCATAGTTTGAGATATTGGAGTGCATGCGCTCCGCTCCTTTTTTATGTGAATACCGTTAAACCGAAGCTGTAACAGAAATAAATCGGTTTAAAAACAATTGCATTGAAAGTTAGATTATCAACGCCAAAGCAAAAAAATTGCTATTGATGTAAATTGCTCATATCGGTATCCCTCCTAAAGCGGGAAGTGCATTTTTGAAAAAGAATAAAAAGCTTAAAACTCAAAGTATAAGAAGTCAAGAATGTTTTTAAAAAACTTAACAGTGTTTTTTTTGAATCTGGAAAAAACTATTCAGTCAATGATAGAAATAAATCAAAATACCCGGGGAAAGTTTTTGAAGTACAACCCGGATCATTGATAGTAATAACAGAATCTCCAAATGCTGCCAGTGAAAAACACATGGCCATGCGATGATCATCATAGGTATCTATGGCAGCACTAAGAATTTTTTCAGGAGGGGTAATGACGATATAATCCTCCCCTTCTTCCACTTCAGCTCCTAACTTACGTAATTCAGTAGACATAGCAGCCAGTCTGTCCGTTTCTTTCACTCGCCAATTATATATATTTCTAATAGCTGTGCTACCGTTGGCGAATAATGCCGTGGTTGCAATGGTCATTGCAGCATCTGGTATATGATTTAAATCAACATCAACTGCTGTTAACTGTCCTTCAGCTGTTACTTCAATCCAGTTATCCGACCAGTTAACTTTGGCCCCCATCATTTCCAGAATTTCTGCAAAGCGTGCATCACCCTGAACACTGGCTTTGCCGGTACCATGAACCTTAACAGTTCCACCGGCAATAGCTGCAGCAGCAAGAAAATAAGAGGCTGATGAAGCATCACCTTCTACCATGATCTGGCCTGGTGAGCGGTAAGTTTGCCCGCTTTTAATGAGAAAAGATTGATAATTGCGGTTTTCAACCTCAACACCATAACGACGCATGACATCCAGAGTGATAGCAATATAGGGTTTGGAAACCAGTTCTCCTTCAACCTTGATCAATAAATCCTCATCACATAATGGTGCAACCATTAACATGCCTGTTAAGTACTGACTGGATATATTGCCTTTAATAGTGACTTCACCACCCGTTAAGCCATGTGCATTAATTTTAAGTGGTGGATATCCCTGTTGTTCAAGATATTGAATATCAGCACCAGCCTGCAACAGGCAGTCGACCAGGTCATCTATGGGGCGTTCATACATTCTTGCATCACCAGTGAGGGTAAATTCACCTTCACCACTACAAAGCGCAGCGGTTAAAGATCTCATGGTGGTTCCTGAGTTACCCATAAAAAGTTCAATATTATTATTGCTATTTATTGAACCGGACAGGCCAGTTATTTCACATTCAGTATTATTATTTGACAGAGAAAATTTAACCCCTAGTTTTTGCAAAGCATTTAACATATGTCGGACATCATCACTATCGAGTAAATTAGTAATGCTTGTTGTCCCTTCTGCCAATGCTGACAGGAGTAAAATCCGATTGGACAGGCTTTTAGAACCCGGGATAGTTACTTCACCATTGATAAACTTTTTAGGATTAAGAACTAAAGTTTGCATTTAAAATATATTTTGACTGTCAGATAAAACTATATTGTACCTTAAACTGTAAAATCAGGGGATAGAGAAAACGATCTAATCAGCTTTTCTGTTTTAAAACTCCGTATTTGTCTACTGACACAACGTTGTCAGTAGGGGGTGTATAGACTGGTATCTCTTCAATCAATAGAGACACATACAATGACAAAAAATGCAATAAACTGGTTTGAAATACCTGTGACTGACTTAGACAGAGCGGTCGATTTTTATCAGCAAATGCTTGATATGACACTTAAAAACGAAACGATGGATGGCATTGAAATGGCTATTTTCCCATCAGATGAGAAAGCCGTGGCAGGTAGTTTAGTAAAAGCTGATTTTTTAGCGCCAGCCGATTCCGGTAGCCTGGTTTATCTCAATGCCGAAGGTATTTTAGATGATGCGATCAGTAGAGCGAAAGCTAAAGGGTCAGAAGTATTTTTACCAAAAACATCCATAGGTGAAAACGGGTTTATCGCTCATCTAAGTGATAGCGAAGGAAATAAAATCGCTTTGCATTCATTCACAGCCTGATAATGCAGCTAACTGTCAAACATAGGTGATCAAAGCACGAAATCGATACTTGAGTCTGATTTTATCTATTTATGCTAAATACTTTATCAGTTTTTAACAAAAAAAATCGGAAAATCTGACCAAAACTCTATTTCCGCAATTGATACACACTACATCCGACAGGCACCTGCTAAACTCATTTATAGAGAAAATGAATCGCTCGGAATATAATCATTCTGAGCGGTTCTTAAATAAATATAATCATGCGTAGAGCAGATCGACTTTTTCAAATAATTCAGTTACTGAGAACTCACAAATGGATAACAGCAGCCAAAATTGCTGAAAATCTGGAAGTGTCAGTGCGTACTATTTACCGGGATATTCAGGATCTTTCAGTATCCGGTATACCTGTAATTTCTGAAACAGGAACAGGTTATTCGCTGGATAAACATTACAATCTTCCTCCAGTTACTTTTTCTGAAGCAGAACTTGAATCTCTGGTTCTGGGTGCACGTATGGTACAGGCCTGGTCTGATCGACAATTGGCAGCAGAAGCTACCCGGGCACTGGAAAGAATCGAAAGTATTTTGCCAGAGCAATTAAAATCAGCTTTTCAAACGACTGAATTAATGGTTCCAGCATTTCATATATTTTCAGATGTCGCTGAGAACTTACCTATTATCAGAAAAGCGATTAAATCAGATACTAAATTAGCCCTGCAATATACCAGGGCTGATGGAGAGTATTCCAATAGAATCATCTGGCCACTGGGTCTTTTTTTCTGGGGCAATGTCTGGACTATGGTCAGTTGGTGCGAATTACGCTCAGATTACCGTCAATTTAGAATCGACAGAATCAAATCAGTAAAATTATTGAATATGCATTTTGAAACTTCAGCTCAACAAACTCTGAAAAACTATTTACTGCAAATTAATAAATGTGAGTAAAATCAGCATTGTGATTAATAAAATCTGGAGTATTTATGACTGTAAAATGTATTGAAGCATTTATTAGTGGAAAGGTTCAGGGTGTATTCTTCCGTGAATCTACCCGTCAACAGGCCGCGAAGTTAAATATCACTGGATACGCTAAAAACCTGCCTGATAGTCGGGTTGAGGTTATAGCCTGTGGAGAAGTAGAAAATATTGATCAATTGATAAGCTGGTTACAGAATGGACCAGAGTATGCTCAGGTTGACGATGTATCAACTAGAGAAATACATATTGAAAAACCACAGGGCTTTTATGTTCGATAATACTCAGATTGAAGTAGCTGTGATTTGCTTAAGATTTATAGCATGCTCAAGTTTTCCATCCGATTCGCATAAAGGCTCTGCTCACTGAATGAAATCTCGTCTAATCTGTTCAATCACTTCATCCTGATAAAAATTTAAATCATACATATCACTGAGCCAGGCCCATAATTCATCAGGTGTTAATCTCTATTGAGAGCGGTCAACTGCGGAATCCAGATTTAACCTAGAAAAATCAGTTGAGTGTGAAAAAGATGCGTAACAGATTGATGTGCCTGGTCTAAGCCAGGGATGGCTGTAGTTAGAGCAATGCAGGAGCAATTGCCGGCAAATCAAAAACACCGTAGTCACCTGATTGGTGAAGACTGTATTTTTGATTTTATCAGCTGCATTAAGGTGTTACGTAGACTTTCATGATTCAACTGATTTTTCTAGGTTGAAGGATAGTTGATAATAAAAACAATCTTCACTCACAATATAACTAAAAACAGGGCTTAAAGGCCCTGTTTTTTATTGGGTCACCGATAATCCTGGAATCCGCAGCTGGACGAGTTAATGGTGCATTTGAGGTAGTGTAGATCAAGCCGTAACGAAGCAGAATAACCTGCTATTCCAGGGAGTTTCCGCCGCCTTAAACCTGCAATTCAGTTCGTAGCGGGATTCACCGATTGGGTGATTATCCTGGAAGAACCGTGGATTAACCTCTATTGCGAGCGGTCAACTGTGGATTCCAGGTTCAATAAACCGGCTTCTACAGTTTTTCCAGGTTCAAGTATTTTTTGGGTCGCACGTTTGCTGCAGGATGTTTTGAGCTTGTAGAGGATATTTCCAACCGATGTCACTGATAAGTTTTATCATGATTAACAGCCCTACTCTGAAGAATCAAACTGTAACTCGATTTTCTAAAAAATAGGTATGTAGAAGGGAAAATTGAGTGTATCCACTCATGCACGCACCTGTAGTTACCAGTTAGCATGTTTTTACGGGGAAACTAACTGCTACTTTCAAAGCAAAGTACTACCCCCCCTTATTGCTTGATTTTTTAAGTCATTACCGCCTATTTCACGGGTTGTGACTAAAAAGCATGATGTTTGATCCAGAAGAAGATAAGGATCAATTAGCAATTTATTAAATTTTTTATAAAAAAGGAGCTTTTTATGTCTAAATTTTCAAAACCCCTTATTATTTCTACTGTAGTTGCTCTTCTAAGCGGCTGTGCAAGCGGGATTCTACAAGTAGATCAGGATCGTTATAACAATGGAGATTCGCTACAGTATTTCCAGAACAGTATTATCCTCGGACCACCCGAAGGTGATAGTTTCGGTCTTATCGTGCCTCCTGCATTCGTGACTGATGACACGCCGGGAGACATGGGACGTGCCGTCAGGATCGGCGATCGCATTGAGTTTAACACCGTAAAAAATCACTCGGTTCCCGATCGCTACCTGATCACCTGGACCGGTACGCGTCAATCTCAGGGTCAGGCTATTACCGATATCATCCTACGTGATGATGCCGGTCATGAAGCTTTTCGTGTACATTATCAACTCAATGATATTGACATAATCTGGGGTGACGATGTCGGCCTTGTACCGGCTACCCAGCCGCAATTACCTCACGAGATTCGGATCACTCTGCATATGAAAGGTGCTAATGTCGCTGCTGATATCATGATCACCCGGAACGATGAGGTCATTATGGATCGCAAAAACCTTGACCTCATTGATAGAGAGTTCAGTCGTCTCGACGTGATCGAAGTTCGCACTCAGACAAATTACGATATGAAAAACCTGGTTGCGATCACCCTGAATGACTAAGCAACTTTGTAACGTGTTTTGCGCCGCCAAAGTTAATACATAAAACTTTCAACCTGGAATCCGCAGTTGGACGAGTTGATTGTGTGTTTGAGGTGGTGTAGATCAAGGCGTAACGATGCGGAATAGCGAGCCATTCCAGGGCATTACAACGAAGAGATACGCTGCCTCAAACCTGCAATTCAGTTCGTAGCGGGATGCACCGATTGGGTGATTATACGCATCAACTGTCAGGGTTTATGAAACAGTGGTTTACCTCTATTGCGAGCGGTCAACTGCGGAATCCAGATTGAATGATAAAAGGCTGCGTTGATAAACGCAGCCTTTTATTACCTAGCAGGAGAATTGAGAACTTACTGAATAACCTTAAACTCAACCCTGCGGTTTTTCGCCCTGCCTTTGGCTGTCTTGTTAGTCATCAGCGGCATAGTTTCACCATAACCAACCGGTTTCATCCGTTTAGTTTCAATACCTTTTGACTGCAGGTATTCGAACACCGACTGAGCACGTAGATCAGAGAGTTTCTGATTGTTTGCCTGCGTACCCTGACTGTCAGTATGGGCCTGTATTTCAATTTGCACTGTCGGATACTGCAATAAAACCTTCACGGCATCATCCAGCACAAGTTTTGCAGAAGATGTTAATTCTGCTGAAGCTAATTTGAAATTGACTCCTGCCAGTGGCGCATTAAAAATCGGTTCAACGGGCACCGGACAACCTGACTCATCCACCAGACTACCACTTTTGGTACCAGGGCATTTATCCAGGCTATCAATAACACCGTCCTTGTCGCTATCCAGTGCACAACCTCGGACATCCACCTTGATACCAGACGCTGTTTTCGGACATTGATCCAGACTATCAACTACACCATCCCCATCGCTATCCAGTGCGCAGCCAGTATTATCCACTGCGACACCTTGTGCAGTCTGAGGACACTGATCCTGGCTATCCTTCACTCCATCTCCATCCGTATCAAGTTCGCAACCAGTACTATCAACTGTCGCACCTGGCTGTGTTTGCGGGCATTGATCCTGCATGTCCACTACACCATCTTTGTCAGAATCGAGTTGACAGCCTTTAGCGTTAACGGGTGCATTTAACGGGGTCTGAGGACACTGGTCGTTTTGATCCAGTACACCATCCCGGTCACTATCCTTAGGTTCAGGTTTTTGCTGTTTACCAAATCGATACAGCAAACCTACACTGAATAACGAGGCGTCTTTATCAAAACTTTCCAGATCCGCACGTACTGCAAAGCCATTCTCCCAGGCGTATTCCAGGCCTGCACCAAGTGCTATCTGAGTGGAGTTATCAAGTTCATAGGGAATATCAGCCGTCACATCCATCTTACCCAAACCTGCTTTCAAATAAGCTGCCATGCCGACATGCTTCATCTCTCCCTGATTGTATAGATAATAAAGGACATTAACCGCGTTAATCGAATAGTCCAGTTTACCCGCTGGTTTGAGGTCAGCACTTCCTAAATCTGACAGGCTCAGTTCAACGCTGAAACTTTCACTCAGATCCAGTCCACCATAAAAACGGTGGCCGGAATCTGAGTCATCATCAAGTGTGTATGCTGATCCCGAAGTTTCTGGCTGTAAGGTTGAACGCCCGAACCCCGCACCGATATAAAAATGCCGCTCATATTCATCCTGCGGCTGTTCGGGTTGTTGAGCCAGAATAGCTGCTGGCGACACTAACAACGCCAGCAGTGATAACAGGCTCGCGAATCTCAGCTTGATGAGACGCAACACGACCAGCACCGCCAGCAATCCGAGCAGGTAAATATTAAATGTACCGATACCATTCAGACCAGCGCTTACAACGCCATTGTTTAACTCTGAATCACGCACATCTGGAGTACCGTCTCCATCAGTGTCGGGCAGGGTCAATGCTGCAGTTGCATTCACGTCATTAAACCCATCTCCATTACTATCGACAAAGTTATCGACTACACCATTGTTGTTGCTATCGCTACCACCAACCTCCTGCAGGTCAGGAATATCATCGTTGTCTGTATCCAGATCCTGTTGATCAGGGATGCCATCTGCATCTGTATCCAGTGGTATGGAACCAGCACCGGTTGTCAGACCATTGCTGTTGACGGCAGGCGTACCAGTACCCAGTACGCCATCACCATCACCATCGACACCACCGCTTTCGATCACATCGGGAATACTATCGTTATCGCTATCCAGGTCACGGAAATCCTTAACGCCGTCAGCATCGGTATCGAGTACAGCACCATTGTTGTATTTGATCACACCACTATCCATACTGGTTTCAAGGCTATCCATCAGGCCATTGCTACCAACATTTAGTTCACTATCGAGTCGACCATCATTGTCGATATCCAGGCTGGAAGGGTTTGGCAAGCCAGCTTCATACAGATCGTAAAGTCCATCGTTATCGCTATCCAGATCCAGACTATCAGGGATGCCATCATTGTCACTATCGACAGACCCATCACCTTCCAGAGCATCTGGAATACCGTCATTATCATCATCGATATCTACGTTATCAGCAATACCATCATTGTCGGCATCGTCTTTATCCTGGTAATCGGCAACTCCGTCTCCGTCACTATCCGGTACAGGCAATGCGGATGCAGCAATACCATCGTCAAAACCATCACCATTGTTATCGGTGAAACCATCGACCAGTCCGTCATTATTACTATCCATACCACCGCCTTCGACCAGGTCATATATCCCGTCACCATCACTATCCAGATCGTAAGGATCGAGTATGGAATCTGCATCGATATCGGCTGGCATCAATACTTTGCCATTTGCAATACCCTGGGCATTAACTGTGGGTGCACCAGTACCTGGTATACCATCACCATCCCCATCTTCCGCACCGGCTTCGGTAACATCGGGTATGCCATCGTTATCACTATCCAGGTCATGCTGGTTCGGCACTCCATCACCATCGGTATCTTGTTCGGACAAACTTCCATCAACTGATAAACCATTACTATCAACCTGAGCTGGCGCATTGCCCACCTGACCATCACCATCGGGGTCATCACCACCGGATTCAATAACATCCATGATGCCATCGTTATCACTATCCAGGTCCACCTGGTCATTCACACCGTCACCATCATTATCTACAGGGGTCAGAGCTGTTCCACTGGTCACAACGCCGTAGCCATCAACCGTTGGTACACCATTGCCAAAAATACCATCTGCATCAGGATCTGTACCGCCAGCTTCAATCACATCGGTCAGACCATCGTTATCTGAATCCAGATCAACAAAGTCTTCTACTCTATCCGCATCACTATCAAGCGGTGAACCATCGTTATAATTTAGCGTGCCACTATCAGAGGAGGTTTCCACCGCATCTGCAAGACCATTTGCACCAACCGGATTGGAGCTATCGATCATGCCGTCATGCAGTGTATCCAGCGTCGCGTAGTCCGCGCCGGACTCTATCAGGTCGTAAAGACCATCATTATCAGAGTCCAGATCCAGATAATCAGCAATACCATCGCCATCAGTGTCGACATTACCTTCAATCGCATCCGGGATGCCATCGTTGTCGCTATCCAGATCCATAAAGTTGAGCACACCATCGTTATCGAAGTCTCCATTACCCTCTTCATCATTAGTAATTCCATCACCATCGTCATCCTCATCTGATAACGGATCAGCAGTAAAGCTGACAGTTTCCGTATTAGTAATTGCTGCTGAATTAACCGTAGCAGTGATGCTTGCGCTTGCCGCACTGGTACCACTGGTTAATATGGCAGAATAAGTACCATCACCATTATCAGTCACAGCTCCCAGGCTGCCTGCTGTAGTTGACAGCGTAACGACATCGCCACCCGACGTTAGATTATTACCCGCAGTATCTTTCAGCTGGACGGTAATCGTTGACGTACTACTGCCATTTGCAATGATCGAGTCCGGGCTGGCATTTATCAAACTGGTGTTTGCAGAGGCAGCCGCCATTACAAAGTCAACACTGGCAGTATCGGATATTGAACTCGAATTCAGCGTAGCACTAATTGTTGCAGTCTCTACACTGCTACTACTAGTTAAGGTAGCAGAGTAAGAACCATCACCATTATCGCTAACCGTTCCCAGCGTTCCAGCTGTCGTAAATAGCGTAACAGTATCACCACCTGAGGTTAGATTATTTCCGTTAGCATCCTTTAGCTGGACGGTAATTGTTGAAGTGCTACTGCCATCGGCAGTGATCTCTGTTGGGCTCGCTGTAATTAAACTACTGCTACCAGCGGCGGCACCTACGCTAAAGCTTACAGTTGCGTTATCGGTCATACTCGCTGCATTCACAGTACCTGATATGGTTGCGGTTCCAGCTGTTGTACTACTGGTCAAAGTTGCACTGTAAGTACCATCATTATTATCAGTAACTGAACCGAGCGTTCCTGCTGTGGTTGATAACGTAACAAGATCACCCCCTGATATCAGATTATTACCTGTCGCATCTTTCAACTGGACGGTAATAATTGAGGTACTGGTACCATCGGCAGTGATCACTGTTGGACTAGCACTAATCAAACTGCTACTAGCTGAAGCGGCCGCCACTACAAAGTCAACACTGGCAGTATCGGATATTGAACTCAAGTTCAGCGTAGCACTAATTATTGCAGTCTCTACACTGCTACTACTAGTTAAGGTAGCAGAGTAAGTGCCGTCATCATTATCACTGACCGTTCCCAGCGTTCCTGCTGTGGTTGATAGCGCAACGGCATCACCACCTGAGGTTAGATTATTTCCGTTAGCATCTTTTAACTGGACAGTAATTGTTGAAGTACTACTGCCATCAGCGGTAATTATTGTTGGACTCGCCATGACTAAACTACTGCTACCAGCGGCGGCACCTACGCTAAAGCTTACAGTTGCGTTATCCGTCATATTCGCTGCATTCAATGTACCTGATATGGTCGCGGTTCCAGCTGTCGTACTACTGGTTAAGATTGCACTGTAAGTACCATCACCATTATTGTTAACCGTTCCCAGCGTTCCTGCTGTGGTTGATAGCGCAACAGTATCACCACCTGAAATTAGATTATTTCCGTTAGCATCTTTTAGCTGGACAGTAATTGTTGAAGTACTACTACCATCGGCTGTGATCTCTGTTGGGCTTGCTGTAATTAAACTACTGCTGCCATCGGCGGCACCTGCGCTAAAGCTTACAGTTGCGTTATCCGTCATGCTCGTTGCATTCACAGTACCTGTTATGGTCGCGGTTCCAGCTGTCGTACTACTGGTTAAGATTGCACTGTATGTACCATCACCATTATTGTTAACCGACCCCAGGGTACCTGCTGTGGTTGATAGTGCAACGGCATCCCCCCCTGAAGTTAGATTATTCCCATTAGCATCTTTTAGCTGGACAGTAATTGTTGAAGTACTACTACCATCGGCTGTGATCTCTGTTGGGCTCGCTGTAATTAAACTACTGCTACCAGCGGCGGCACCTGCGCTAAAGCTTACAGTTGCGTTATCCGTCATATTCGCTGCATTCACAGTACCTGTTATGGTCGCGGTTCCAGCTGTCGTACTACTGGTTAAGATTGCACTGTATGTACCATCACCATTATTGTTAACCGTTCCCAGCGTTCCTGCTGTGGTTGATAGCGCAACGGCATCACCACCTGAAGTTAGATTATTGCCGTTAGCATCCTTTAGCTGGACAGTAATTGTTGAAGTACTACTACCATCGGCTGTGATCTCAGTTGGACTCGCTGTAATTAAACTACTGCTGCCAGCGGCTGCACCTGCGCTAAAGCTTACAGTTGCGTTATCCGTCATGCTCGATGCATTCACAGTACCTGTTATGATCGCGGTTCCAGCTGTCGTACTACTGGTTAAGATGGCACTGTATGTACCATCACCAATATTGTTAACCGACCCCAGGGTACCTGCTGTGGTTGATAGCGCAACAGTATCACCACCTGAAGTTAGATTATTGCCGTTAGCATCCTTTAGCTGGACAGTAATTGTTGAAGTACTACTACCATCGGCTGTGATCTCTGTTGGGCTCGCTGTAATTAAACTACTGCTGCCATCGGCGGCACCTGCGCTAAAGCTTACAGTTGCGTTATCCGTCATGCTCGTTGCATTGACAGTACCTGTTATGGTCGCGGTTCCAGCTGTCGTACTACTGGTTAAGGTGGCACTGTATGTACCATTGTTATTATTGTTAACAGACCCCAGGGTACCTGCTGTGGTTGATAGCGCAACGGCATCACCACCTGAGGTTAGATTATTGCCGTTAGCATCCTTTAGCTGGACAGTAATTGTTGAAGTACTACTACCATCGGCTGTGATCTCAGTTGGACTCGCTGTAATTAAACTACTGCTGCCATCGGCGGCACCTGAGCTAAAACTTACAGTTGCGTTATCCGTCATGCTCGCTGCATTCACAGTACCTGTTATGGTCGCGGTTCCAGCTATCGTACTACTAGTTAAGGTGGCAGAGTAAGTACCGTTATTATTATCAGTAAACAAATCGAGCGTTCCTGCAGTGGTTGATAGCGCAACAGTATCACCACCTGAAGTTAGATTATTGCCGTTAGCATCCTTGAGTTGAACGGTAATTGCTGAGGTACTACTGCCATCGGCTGTAATAGCCACGGGGCTAGCACTGATTAAACTGGTACCTGCTGCGGCAGGTCCGATCGCAACGGTAACCGTTCTAGTTACTGCTGTAGCTGCATTACCAGCTGTGTCGCTGACATTGTAAGTAATGATATAGCTACCAGCTACCGCTGTGTTGACAGCCCCTGAGGTAATGATAGCGCCTGTAAGATCCCCATCCACATTATCCAGCGCGGTCGCGCCCTGGTCGCTATAATTTCCACCAAGAATAACATTGACCGGGCTTGTTCCCTGCAGAGTAATCACTGGTGCACTATTATCCAGTGTATAGGATTCCACGCTTCCAGCTGGAGTCACTGTGGATAGATTGTTACCGGTTAAATCCTGAATGCCCGTAGTGTTAGCAATATCGAGATTAACCTGACCATCAGTATCAGCTACATCCACGGTCACCGTATAACTGCTACCACTACCGTTTACCGCACTGACACTGGCTCCTGTAGAACCAGCACCGGATACCGAGAAATCAGCGATATCGACATTTTGCACGCTCTCACTAAAGGTCACTGCAAATACCAGTTGATCTGCATTGGTAATGCTTGCAGCTGGATTAGAGCGAGTTACATTCTGTGCTGTTGGAATCGCGTCATATACAGTAAGTGCATAATCTTCCACCTCTCCATTTTCGGCTACGCCCGTCGCAGTATTTGAGTCAAGGCTACTATCTGTAGACAGACGCAGACGCAGGTAAGTGGTTGAACCTGGAGTCACAGCGGTAATACCTGGCATCGTATTCCACACCAGATCGGTAGCCGGGTTTTGCCCATTCAGCCCGCTGGCAACCGGAATCGAGGTATATTCATCGCTATCGAAGGTCCCGTTCAGGTCAAAATCTATCCAGGCGTGTAATGTGGCTGTACTGGCTAGCGTATTAGTCACCGTGATACTGGAAGCGCTAATGGTGTAGTCAGCCCCCTGCGGATCAACCTCGGTTAGACCACTCACACCATCTTCATCATCCGCACCGATAGTGTCATCTGAGTTTGCGCCAGTACCCGGATTTCCACCACCTTCTCCATCCAGGTTTGTACCAAGTCGCAATTGCTCTGTAGCACCCAGAATGCCATTAAAATCATAATCAGCGAAAAAGTGGTAAGCACCCTGGCCACCTGAAATAGTGCCATAGGAATCCGGTGCATCACCGAAATCGGTATTCAAGCGTACAAATGCATTAGCGCTGGTTTCAGCTACGCCATCTGCACCCGGTTCAGAGGGGACACCTCCATTAATACCTTCATTTGCACCTTTAATACCTCCATTGATATTAACCGTACCGACTGTAGCATTAACCATGACCAGCCCGCCACCACCGCCGCCACCGCCGCCATGTTCAGGATCAGCATCACCACCGTCACCACCTGAGGCGTAGATATCCAGTCCGGTCAATGTCGTTGCAGAAGAAAAATAAGTAATGACAGTTCCGCCTGCACCACCACCGCCGGCACCATCAAGCTGTCCCGTCAGCGTGCCATCAATGGCATCTTCCCCACTAACATCAAGAGTTCCAGAGCCTGTACCACTGTCAGCACGCAATAGAATAACCCCACCCCCAATACCACCATAGGTCAGCGAGTCATTATTGGAATCTCCGGCACCGCCGCCGCCACCCATATTTGCGCCAGCAAAAATCGATTGGCCACCATAACCGGCATAATACTCAGCTGTGCCTATTACCCAGCCCTGTGCACCAGAGCCACCGCGGCCCGCGTTGGAACCGCCACCGCCACCGGAATTATGTGGACCCGCACCACCTCCGGCGTTACCAGGCGCACCTCGACCATAATCGCCCCCAGCTAATGTCGATACCGTCTCATCGACAACAGAGAAGATGGAACTGTCAAAGACATACCTGGGCGTACCAGCAATCCCCTCACCTTTGCCACCCAGATCGCTGGTCACATCCACGACATTGGCAATATTGTCAGTGGTGCTAGTGTTATCGCCATCGACACCGCCACGAAAACCCATACCCGCCGCAGTAACAGTATGGCCATTAAAATCAATACTACCGCCAGTTGCATTAAATGCGATCACGCCACCAGTATCCCCATCCCACTGAATCGTGGTGATATTCCCAGTCAGGAGTGCGCCAGCAGACCCGTAATCGGGCACCACAATAATCTGCCAGTTCGCTTCATTAGCATCAGAATAAGCATGCTCAAGTGGGGCTGTTAAGGTAATCTGAGATCCGTTCACCGATGCAACTGTTACGTATTCAAAGGTGCCTGCAGTTTGTGAGATCAAACCACCGGCATAACCCGAGGTACCATGCGCACTGGTTGGTGTCGTGCTGATATCAAGACCCTGCCCAACCCCATCACCATAGGTGTCGGTGTTGCTGGAATCAATAACCGCACCCTGTGATTGAATCAACAACAACAGGTCGCCAGGATTAATGGCATTCGAAGCACCGCGAAATGAACCCGTATAATTAATAGTTGTTGATCCTTCAGCAACATCACCGCTCCCTTTAACGTAGGTATTGACGGTTCCGGTGATATCCACGGCCCAGGCAGGTAGCGCCAGACCCCACAACAAAATAAGAAATATAAAAAGGCGTTTCACAAATTACCCCGACAAACAATAAAAATTTAGCAAACGTATTGCTATTCGCTAAAAAAAATTGAGGTATTGTACGAGGCCAAAACAAAAAAACTGAGCATTAGTACTCAAAAAAATATTAACCTAAATCAATTTAAAGTGATAAATTATTGAAGAAAAGGATTAAACCTGGATTCCGCAGTTGACCGCTCGCAATAGAGGTTAACCCACTGTTTCATAAACCATAACAGTTGATCTGTATAATCACCCAATCGGTGCATCCCGCTACGAACTGAATTGAACGTTTGAGGCGGCGTATCTCTTCGTTGTAACGCCTTGTGAGAAAACCCGGGTCAGAGAGCAATATTCTCTAATATACTAATAATGCACATAATAC
>JBNKKI010000120.1:0-134098 GCA_050291745.1 Gammaproteobacteria bacterium
TGTAGAAAGGTCTTTCTACACCGGCGGCCTTTGTAATGATTTTACCGGCCAGATGCCGGTTTCTAATTGTTTTTGCAGCGGGATAATGATTTTTGCAGGAACCTGCCGTGGATATAAACAAAAAGCCCGTAGATGTGAATCCACGGGCTTCAAAGAGATATGATTATTTGAAAATCAGCGTTTTTTGTTGGACTGAGACAAAATGGAGCCTGCCAGTGATTTTGTCGTATCGTTGTATTTTGAGCTCTGCAGAACTTTTGATGCGACATCTTCCATCTCCGCACCTGTCTGATGCTTGGACTTTGATTGTGACAGTGCAGATCCAGCCAAGGACTTCTGGATCTGGGAGGCATTCTGGTCTTTGAGGATATCAGATGCCATTGAAGCGATTTGTTTTGAAGTCTGTTTTTTGTTATTTGCCATGAGCCTATCTCCTTACGTTATTGATTTCTGTGAGATTCCAGCATGTTTTCAACCAGTTTATAGACGGTCGTTCCTGTAATTCGCGGCCAGTCACCGCAAGGCGGGTTGTCCCGTTGTCTGGCCCTCTTGATGGCATCTGCAATCATCGTGTCCGATATTTTCCTGACATCGATGCCTTTGTCATAACCGGGAAGATGGCGCTCCAGTTTTTGGGAGCATATCTGGGAACTGTTGACGCCACCTCCATCCTCGAAATGCAAAAGAAGCCAGAATTCAAACTTCGGATTACTGAGTGCAAACCCATAGTTATCTGCTTGCTGGGACCATTGATGCAGCTGGGACAGTTGTTCGTCAGTCCATTGGTCTTTGTCGACCACCAGCCATGCTTCATCCGACTTTTTCAATCCTTCCTTTTTCAGGTGCTTTTCCATTCTGGCAAGCACCTGAGGCGGCGAACTGTCGTGTTTACCCTTTAGACAATTCACCCGAATGACGGAATTTTGATCGTTGAATACAGCAAAGTACTGCGGCTCTGTTTTAATGCCTTCAACAGCCAGTATGAACATCTTCCGATAACGGCGTTCACCCAGCGGACGACTGAATTTTCTTCTCTTGGGAGGCATCAGTCATCCTCCTTTCGATTCGTCAGGGCGTTACTCAACAGGATTCTTGGCACGCCTCCCAACCTTCCTTGGAGATAGCTTTTACGGATATCCTTGTCATACCGGACATCTTTATAGTCGCTGAATGAAAGAAGCTCGGAGCTGCCTTTTCGGTTCCTTTCAGCCACCCACATTTCATCCCGCCGGAAAAGCCCCTGATCCATCAGAAGAACATCGTGGGTGGTTATTAGCAACTGCGCCCGGCTGTCAGTACTGCAGTTCGCCAGATATGCTTCGATGAGTTGCCGTGTCAGCAGGGAATGAAGGCTTCGGTCAACCTCATCGATGACATACACTTTTTTGGAACTGGTGGCCGAGACTTCAAGGAAAGCCGGTAGCAGGTCGATCACCCGTTGTGATCCGTCCGATTCCTGGCGGATGTCAAATTTGGCTTCGGTTCCGTCACTTCTTGTATGAAATGTAACCAGCTTTTTGGCAACCAGCTCACCAGCTTTCCTTGTAATGATAAACCGCTCGTTTGTTGGCGAAGCGAGGAAGCGGATGGTCATGCCTTCCTTGACGTCTTCCTGCAGCTTACTTTTGAAGCTTTCCGGAAATGGAATGTTTTCGAAGGGAATTTCTTCTCCGCCCAGATGGGAAATACCGGTGTCCAGCTGTGGCAGCATTTCATTCATGGTGCTGTACAGAGGATGACCTTCATCAAGAAAATGTTCAAAAGGTTCAAATCTTGAGTCCGGAGCGATCAGCTCCAGAGTGTCCTTGAACCAGTCATAAACAGGCCGGAAAATATCAACCTTCTGAGACACAGAGTTTGTAAGAAACAGTTGATTGTCCCTCGTTCCTTTGAACGCAAAATGCAGGAATTGATCCTTGTCGAGGCTTGAGTCGAAATTCGGTGCGTCTCCCTGCCGGTCATATAAAATCTTTTCGCTGGTGCTTGTGATTTGAACCAGTTTTTCCTCTACAACTGCCTTTCGGGTGACAGCAAAGCTGAATTCATAGATGATTTCATCGATCAGTAATTCCAGCCTGAAGCGGGAAGGCTTTTCGATACTGGCACTGTCCAGTCGGTATGGTTCAACGGGGATAAGACTATCCGGACCGGTGCCTCTTAAAACCAGCCCTTTAACAAAACTCAACGCCTTGAAAAAATTGGTCTTTCCGGATGCATTGCCTCCGTAGATAGCAGCAACCGGCAAAATTCTGGTCTGATATTTTGCAACTTTTGGAACTCGGTCTCCATGCTGCCTTTCTCTGCTGGCAACCATGGAAAAGGAAACCGAGTCACGAAAGGACATCCAGTTTTCAATTGAAAAACTTATTATCATTTTACAGTCTCCTTGTGAGATATTAGCTCATTAAACACTATTCAATATACGGATTCGTCGCGTCATTGTCAAGTCTAATGAGATATTTTCTCGTTATTCAAGGTTCGACTGATTGAATGGTATAGAGCTTGGTTCCGTACCGTTTCTGGCTGATGACAACATCGAATCCAGCCTCGCGGATGGTTTCAAGGTCGTTGGCAAAGCGCTGAGCAAACTGCCTCGATGAATCCATTTCAAAGCGCAGACCGAAATCTCTGGCCACACGTTTGAGCGCCACGAACAGCTCCCGGGACAACACCTCCTTGAGACAGCCGTCTTCTTCGAGCTGCACCTGATAGCGGGCAACAAACTCCTGAATGTGGTCCACCCGGCGATCGTTGTACATGTCTTTCCGATCGGCCTCCACGGCTGTTCGCCATGCTTTGAACAATGTCGAGAGCGCCGTTGCGGTGTGATTGGAATCCCGGGCTGTTTCACGACTGGTCTGGTTGATGGTCTGGATCTGCTGTTTGAAGGCTGGAGCCAAAGTCGACATTCCCTGTTCGATCTGATCCTGAGATGATCCGGCCAGCAGCATCAGATACATCAGGCTGAGATATTCGTTGCAGCGTCGTTTGTCATGGTTGCCAAGGGCCTCGTGCAATAGCTTCATGGCCTGTGTCCGCATGCCGTCTTTCATCATCGCCAATACCTCGCTGGTGCGTTTCATCAGAGCGGAAATGATCAGATCCCGGTTGCGCTGAAGAGCGGCAATCACATCCGACTCGATGAAACAATCGTTGCCTTGATTCCCGATGTCGAAATTGATCACAAAGCTGCGGGACTGGATTTCGGACAGCTCTCCGCACAACGGCTCGATGCCGGTGGTATTGAGCAGGCATTTGGTCCGCTCGGTCACGGTTTCACTGTCTGTGCCGCTCTTGCGTTTCTCTTTGGCAATGCCGGTGATACTGGTCAGCATGAAGGTGGTCAGGTCCTCGGTCATCTGCTTGACCTCGATGTTGTCGAGGACAATAAGCGGATTCTGGGAACCGTCGGTATAGTTGGCCGCATCGGTGGCTTTCTTGTGCTGGGGCTCACCGTAAAGCAGCGCCGAAATCAGCTTACTGGCCGTGGTCTTACCCGAACCGGCCGATCCTTCAAAACGGGTCATGGGCCGGGTTCCTGAAAAATCGATCAGCAGAAAACAGGTCAGCCAGGACAGAATCAGAAAGCGGTCACCCTGCGAGCAGGTCATATTGTTGATCAGGAGATCGACCAGCAGCTTGTCGGCTTCCTCCGGTGCGGCGTCTTTCAGAAACTTCAACGGCTTCATCTTGCGGGAACCGTCGAGAATGATTCCGTCGGCGTTCCCACCATTTTTCAGGATCTCGATGCCGTCGGGTGTGATTCGGGCAATCTCATGATCCTGATTGTTCAGGTTGAAGTAGACCGTAAAATTGGAAATATCCGTGTGCAGCCACGAGAAATGGTCGCGGACCTGACCTCGAATCATCGCCAGACTGGGCAATACCTCGAAAAAGGTGCGGCCGCCGTTGGATGTCGGAACCATACCAGTGTGCTTGTAGAGCATGGCTGCATACTGTCTTTTGCGGCCGCGATCGGGTGAATCCATCCAGTAAATGGAGTTGTCGAAATACATAAACGGCTCGCCGGTCTGGGTGTGAAAAAACTGGGCACCGTTGGCGGTAAACCAGTCGTAGGCGGCCTCGGCGGCCAGGGTGTAGTCGGGAGCGCCATTCTCCAGTTCCGTGTCGATCAACACCTCGTCAACCCGGGCGCGGCATGATCCGGGCATCGCGCCGGACATCCGCTTGGCCTTTTTCTTTTCGTTGCGGAACTCGACCTTGCGGTCCTTCTGGATGGCGCGGATTTGTTCCTTCAGGGTGGCCATGGAGACGCCACCACCGATGCGCTCCTGCACCAGCTTCAGCAGGCGGGCCTGTTCCAGCGGCGACTGCTCGGAAATCTCCCCCAGGATCGGCTCGAGCAGGCGGTTACGTTCTTCCTCTTCTGCGCCCTCTGGCAGCGAGCGCACGCCGAACTCAAGGGGCGTGCTGGCTTCGGCGAGCAGGCGTTCGAAATCCTCCTGGGTATGTCCGGCGGCAATGTAATCGTTGACGTCGATCTTGGCGGTGGCGAGAAGCGCCTCGGCCGCTTGGATTTCCTCGGCGGGGCGTCCTGCCAATAGCTTGGCCAGCTCCTTCGGCCCCACGCTCGCCATCAGGCCGAAGCGTTCGGTCAGCTCCTGCCGGGCCGAGAGCTGTGTCTCCGACAAGGGCAGCGTCACCAGGCGGGTGTCGATCTTGTGTTCGGCCAGGGTGCGGGCGGTTTGCAGCGCCCCCTTGAGACCGGCCTGGGAGAGTTCGTTGTCCTGACAGATATAGACTGTTTCGACGCCGCGCAGCTTGGGGATTAGGCGCTCCCAATCGGCGGCCCGGATGCGGACGGTGACCGGAGATACGGTGGGCAGGCCCAGTTGCATCAGCGCCAGACAATCGGTCACCCCCTCGGTGATGATCACCTTGCCGGGCCTGGCCAGCAGGCAGTCCTCGTTGAACAGCAGCGCGTTGTTGATGAAATCGGCGACGTAAGGTCGCTGGTGCTCGTCGTGAACGGGCAGCTTCTTGTATTTCCCTTGCTCCCAGTTAGCGTCCGGGGTCCACGGCGTTTTACGGCCGATCATGAACACCACCCGGCCACGGCTCCAGTAGGGAAAGACGATGCGGCGCTCGAAAAATGGCGTCAGGCCGTCCTGGCTGGTGGGGCGGAACGCGCCGGTGGCGGCGAGCTCCCGTTTGGAGAAACCGTCTTCACCCCCGGTCAATTGGGCGACCGCGCCGGAGGCGTTGTCCGCGTAGCCGATCAGGAGATCGTCGATGGTCTCCTCGCTCAGGGCGTATTTGGATTTCAGCCAGTCGAGGACCTCCGGCGACGCCCTGAGTCGGGCGTGGTAAAGCCTGGCCAGCGCCGTCAGCGCGTCCTTGACCCGCACTTCGAAGGCACGGTCGGCCTCTGTCTGGGCGAGACGCTCCTGACTCAGGCCATAGCGTGACAGCGGCGGCAAGCCCGCCTTCTTGGCGAGATAGTCCCTGGCCTGGCGGTGGCTGTCCGGCATCGGACCGGATTGCCCGGCGGTGACCGAGCCTGTCTGAATGAACTCCACGAGCTGCAGCACATCGCCACCAACCCCGCAGCCGAAGCAGTACCATCCCTGTTTGTCGAGCATCACGTGCAGCGACAGACGCGACTGGCTCTGATGGTTGGGGCAGTCGCACATCAAGCGCTGGCCGGTCTCCTGGGTGATCCGTCCCGGCAGAAGTTCCCGGGCCACCTCACCGATGTCCATCTCGGTGACGAGCCGGTAATACTCCCTGACGTTATCCGTTCCGCCCATACTCATTCGGCCTCCGCGACACGGGCGAAGTCGTCTTCCGGGTGCTGGGCTGCGTCCAGAAACAGGGGCAGGAAGGTCCGGCGGTCATCCACCTGGCAACGCTTGGCGCAGTTCTGAATGCCCCAATGGTCGCCCAGGACAATGGCGGTGCGCCGTGCGCGGGTCACCCCGGTGTAGAGCAGATTGCGGTGGTGCATGAAGGAATGCGCCTTGTGTACCACCACCACGGCACAGGGGAACTCGGAACCCTGGGTTTTGTGGATGGTGAGCGCATAGGCGAGTTGCAGATCCTGGAGGTCGGGCGAACCCTTCTCCAGCTCCACCGGCATGCCGTCGAAATCGATGACCAGGGTGCCGTTCGCGAGGACGTCGACCACATAGCCGATGGCACCGTTCATCACGTTCAGGTCGTAGTTGTTCCTGGTCTGGATGACCTTGTCGTGCTTGAGAAACGGGGCGCGTCGGCCCATGGCGACCGGCGGCACCTCGGTGTTCCAGAGCTTGCGCTGGATGAGCCGTTGCAGTTCCTCGTTCAATTCCTTGGTGCCTAGCGGCCCCTTGTGGGTCGGCGTCAGCACCTGCACGTCCTTGATGATGTCGAAACCCAGGGCGTCGAGCCGCTCCTGAAACAGCTCCAGCAGAAACGAGCGTGCCGCCATCGGATCGGTGAACTGATCCACCAGATACCAATCCCGGCATCCGGTCACCGACGCCTCGCTGGTCTTGCGCACCTCGCCCTTGAGAACGGCGGTGCAGTTCTCCTTGAGAACGCCAGCCTGACGCACGACCTTGTCGAGGATGACCGTGGGAATGGCGCGTGTCTGGATCAGATCACGCAAGATGTTTCCTGGCCCCACCGGCGGAAGCTGGTTGTGGTCTCCGACCAACAACACCGTGGTCCGCGACAGGTCAACCGCCTCGAACAAGTGCCAGGCCAGCGGCACGTCGACCATCGAGAACTCGTCGACCACCAGGACATCGGCATCGATGGGGTTCTCCTTGCTGCGCGAGAAACCCTTGCCGTCATAGCCGAGCAGGCGGTGGATGGTGGTGCCGCTGCGACCGCTGACTTCCTCCAGGCGCTTGGCCGCCTTGCCGGTCGGCGCGGCGAGCACGACCTCCAGATCGCTCTCCTCGCAGATGGTGTTGATGACCGAAATGGTGTAGCTCTTGCCCGAACCGGCTCCACCCGAGATCAGGCTGATGCTGTGCTTGAGCGCCGAGCGCACCGCGTCGAGCTGCTTCTCGTTCAGCGTCGCCGCGCAGCGCCGAATCAGGGCGTCGAGTTTTTTGATGGAATGGAAATGCGGATTGGGTGTTTCGGCCTGGCCGAACAACGCAGCCAGCTCCCGCTCCATGCGGACGATCTCCGGCAGGGCGACCACGAAACGTCCGCCGTGGGAATTGCAGGCAAGCGCCTGTTCTTCGATGAGCGCGTCGAGGGCGCTCTCGATACGAACCCGGCTGTCCAGGGCATCCATGACCAGCAGCAGATTGGCCTGGTCGACCAGATCCTCGTATTCGATCCAGCAGTGGCCATTGTCCAGGGCTTCACGGACGCAGAAATTTAACCCGGCCCGGATACGAGGGGTGTGGTCCTTGGGGGTGCCAAGCTTGCGGGCAATCTTGTCGACCTTCTTGAAGCCGAATCCCCGGATCTCCCGAATGAGGATATACGGGTCTTCCTTCAGGACATCGAGGCAGTTGCCGCCGAGTCTTTCGACCAGGGTGGTGACCTGATGATGAGTCAGGCCGAATGCCGACAGCCAGGCCATGACGGTGTTGACGCTGCGGTTCTTCAACCATTCGTCACGCAGCCGCCGGGCCGCGTCCAGAGGCAGTCGAGCCTTGAGCGCGATGCGTTCGGGGTCATTCAGAAGGGTTTCTTCAAAGGCGTCGCCGAAGCTTTCGACGATCAATCTGGCCTTGGCCGGACCAATACCCTTGATCTCCGGATGGTTGGCCAGATAGTGGATCAGCCCCTCCGGGTCGAGTTCGAGGTCGTGCTCCATCCCGTCGACCTTGAACTGACGGCCGTATTTGGGATGGGTGGACCACGACCCGAGCAGGACCACAGGCTGATTTTCCCGGGCGAACAAATTGCCCGCGAACTGGACTTCCTCACCGGTCGGGGTGAGCAGTCGGCCTGCGGAAAACTTGGGTCCGGCATAGTAAACGCGCTCTATTCTTCCCCGGAGTCGCGCCGGGTTACTCTCATTTCTTTTTGGCATCTCGCGATCCTCCGGTGAAAACGTGTCAGGTACTCCTCGACAAAACGGCAGGCGGCCTGCCGGTCCGAGCAGAAGTAGACGGGGACACCGAAGTCGACGACGATGGAGGCGACCGTTCCGATCAGCGCATGCGGGTGGGCATCGCTGCGGTAGCGGCCATCGACCAGATCGCGAAAGTTGCACTCGACAACCACGCAGGCGGATTCGTAGGCGGAGAGCTTTTCCAGCTCGCGGTGAAACCGCTTTCGCCCCCGGATGACGGTGGAGACGAAATCCGTCAGGGATTTGCGCTCCACCGCCACCCGTTCCTCAAGGCCGACCAGTGAGTAATCACCGGCGGGCAGCGCCTTGCGAACCGCCGAAACCTTGTCACTATCGAAGCTGTAGGGCTCCTGTTCGCGGGTGTCGACGACAACGGTGATCCGGTCCATCATCAGAACGGGATCATGTCGTCCATCGCCGCGCCGGGAGCCCCGGCATCGTCGGCCATGACAATGCGACGGTTGAAGTAGATGTTCTCGTTTTCACCGCGAGTGCGCTTGGTCACCTCCAGCCTGATGTTGAGAAGCTGCTCGAGGTGGCCCGGCAAGTCGGAGAGCTTCTGAAGCTGCAGCCCGCAGGTGTAGAGGTCCTGCTTGAGCCATTTGATGTTCTCGTTGCTGGCCATGACGTTGTTGCGCCAGAGAAGACGGCCCTTGTGGGTCGGCGCGAGAATGCGCAGGGTCCACTTGAGCATGGGATTGCCGGAGGTCTGGGCGCGGGTCAGTTCGACCCGGTCGACGTTGACCTGGTACTTGCCGTCGGGGACGGCCTCGAACTCGCGTTCCTCGACTTCGGCGGTTTCAAAGGCGTCGTCGAACTGCGCCAGGTCGAGGTTGCTGTTGGATTGGTTTTCGTAGTGTTCCATGGTTGGATCTCCTTATTGTTGGGGTTTCGCCGTCGCACTCGCGGTCGGCTCCGGCTTCGGCCGGGCGGCACTCGCCGCAGCTCCGGCTGCCGTGTTGTTGAACGCTTTCATGAAGCTCGAAAAATCGAGGGGGATGACTTCGGGGAGTCGGCCGGTGCGGTCACCGGCGTCGTAGTTGGGACTGGGCTTGGTGCGCATCACGCGCTGCCAGACCGGCTTGCCGTCCTCGCCGGTTTTCATGTCCAGGTCGCAGAACAGGATCAGGTCCACCAGACCGGTGACCAGCTTCCGCGCCTTTTCCGGCAGCGTCGGCACGATGCGGGTGTGTTTGCCGGTCCGGGTCTCAATATCCCGCTCCTGGGAGTGGGAGATCAGGATCAGCCCATAGGGCAGGAAGGCGAGCTTGTTGATGACGCGCTGGAACTCGTTGTTGATCAGCGCGTAACCCTTGCCGTAGCCCAGGTCGGATTCGTGCTCGATCTTGAATTTCTTGCAGACGTAGTCCGAGCACATCTTGTAGGCGTTATCCACCGTGTCGACGACGATGGTCTTGAACTCGTGCTTGCCCTCGGCGATTTCCGCGCAGGCCTGCAGAAGGTCGTCCCAGCAGGTGATCGGGGTCTGGAACACCTCCAGGGCGTTCAGACCCGGCTCGGTCGCCAGGAACAGTGCGTCATCGGCCTTGGAGCACCAGGTGCTCTTGCCGATCTTGCTCGGGCCGTACACCAGGGCGGTGAGGTCCGAGAGTGTGTGTTTGGGTTTGCTTTTGGTCTTGGGAAGCATGGCTTCGTCTCCTTATGGTTGGGATTTCAAAACACCGGAGCGGCGTCTTCACCGGCTCCGTCCCGCAGCTCTTCGTGCGGGGCGATCCGTTGGAAATGGTTTTCGATGACGTTGGGGTTGCCGCCCGAGCGGCAGAGCTGGAAGTAGGCGCAGGGCCGTCCGTACTGGAAGCAGTAGCTGGTGTTGCGGTAGAAGGTGTCGCGCCGACGGGCGTCGAGCATGGCCTTGGAGAGTTCCCACAGCTCCGCCCGCAGTTCCTCGAACTGGTCGCGGGAGATGTAGAGCACCTCGCGGTGGAACATGCCCGGCTCGAGGTACTTCTCCTGAAGCCGCTGCTGGAAGGTGTCGTCGTCCTCCGGCAGCTTGCGCTTGGCGCTGCTCTTGCCGGTTTTCGACTTGGCGATCAGCTCCGCCCGGCGGGCCTCGAATTCGGCTTCGGTTTCACCCTTGCCCTGGCGCAGCTTGGCCTTGACCAGGACGTTGTAGATGATGCCGCTGACCGTGATGCCGAGGGTCTGCTCCAGGTACCAGGCGTAGAGGATGATCTGGAAGTCGGTCCACAGCCGTTCCAGGTAACTGGCGTCGATCTGTGAAGCGGTTTTGTGTTCCAGCAGGAAATACTGGCCATCTTGACGGACGATGCCGTCCACCTTTCCGGCGAGAATGAAACTGCGCGAGGTCGCGCCGGTCGCCGGGTTGACGATGGGACCTTCGAAGGTCTTCTCGAGCGCGACGACCTCGAACGCTTCAGCCGGGTAGTGTTCCGCATAGGCGCTCATCATGGCTCGGGCGAGATGCCAGTCGGCCTGTTGATGATCGTCCTGCGCCCGGTTCGGATAGGTCCGGTCGATGTGGTCGAGGACCTTGGCCAGATCTCGCTCGCCGTGCCAGCACTCCAGGCAGTCGTGAATGACCGAGCCGAAGGCCAGATTGGGGTCGCGCTCGAGCGGCACCAGCTCGTCGATGTAGCGCCACTTGCAGGCCATGCGGCAGTTGCGGAACAGCCGCCACATGGAATAGGTGGTGGTCATCAGCTCGCTCATACCGCCACCCCCGCTGTAGCGGCGGTGGGCGCTGCGCGATGCTTGGAGGCGCAGGCGCAGCCAGACGGCTGGGTTCGTTCGATCAGGACCGAGCGTTCGCCGTACTCCTTGGTGGCGAAACCGGTGAAGATGCGGGCGAGGTCGCTGCCGACATCGGTGGAGGCGTCGATCACGCAGGTGCGTCGGGCCTTGTCCAAATTGAACCGGCTCTCCATCCGCACACGGGAACGGCCATGCAGGCTTTCGACGGCCAGCATCGCCAGCATGAAAGTGTCTTCCAGTTCCTGGGCCGGGACCGACTCGTCAAAACGGTACTTGTAGGTGTCGTGAGTCATGGTTGAACTCCTCTTTTGTTCAGGTTCTGATTTCCGAGGCCCCGGATAGCCGCACCATGCGGCACGGTGCTTACTTACCGGAGCCGGGGCTGATGCGTCGGAGATCACAGGTAGTCGGTCAGGCCAGCCTCGCTGAAAGCCTCCCGCAGCTTGCTCAGCCGGTCGTAGAGGGTGGTTCTGGGAATGCCCATCTCCCGGGCGATTTCGGCCATGGTGCTGTCGTGCAGGCGCACGCACAGATCCCGGAGCTCTTCCGGCAGCGAGGTGATGGCCCGGTCGAGATCCATGCGGATCTCATGGGCGAGAAGCTCCCTTGTCTCGCGGGTGCCGCTTCCCAGAGAGCCTTCGCTGTCCAGGAAGTCGATTCGCTCGGTGGTGTCGCCTTCACCGTTGTCGAGGGGTTCGTTGAGTGAGGTTTGGCAGAGCCGCCAGTCCCGGCATTGGGCGAACCGGGCCTCCAGAATGGTGGAGATGTGACGTTCGACGATCCGGGCCATGAAGGTGGTCTTCTTGGCCTTGGCGGGATTGAAATGCCGCATCCGCTGCAGCAGATCGATCATCAGTTCCTGTTCGAGGTCGGGTCTGTCGTCCTCGGTGAATCCGGCTTTGCCTACGAGTTGACGTGCTTTGTGCCGAATGAGGTCGGCGGCATAATTGTCGATACCGTCGTAAGAATTCTGTGAAACCATCGGGGCCTCCTCGGAGCGAGGAGGAGGTCCGCGTGGGTGTCGGCACGGGCCAGATCACAGGACAAAGCTGTCGCGTGGGCGAAGGGGTCGCAGGTACGCCGCCAATTGCCGTATTCGGCTCGGCGACACCCACAACAGCCTCCGCCATGCGTCCAGCTTGTTGTCCAGTGTCTAAGGGTTCAGGTCGTTACGTGTTCAGGCTGCCCGTTCCTCGATGCGCATCAGGAACGGGAGACCGTGCTTGATCTCGAGCAGGCAGACTTTTCCGCTGCCCATCTGCGCGAGGTGCTCCAGCAGCGCCACGACCTCTTGCTTGAGGATGAAGTCATCCTGGTCGCGCTCGGGCCGGGGACCACTCTGTCCGCCCAGCTTGATCTCGCGCTCGATGACCGTGTCAGGGGTGAGTTCCGGCTCGCCGTCGCGGACCGGAATGTTAGTGATGCGGCCGAAGTTGATGTCCTGCATCAGCTCGATGAGTCGCCGCTTCGGTGGGGTGAGGTGTGCTTTGTTGATTTGTGCCACTGCCAGTCTCCTTGTTCGGAAGTTCTGGCACGCCCGGTGGCCAACCCTGTGCTGACCAATAAAAAACGCCGGATCGCGCCTTCATTGGGGAAGGCGCTACATCCGGCGTTGCAATGGCTACATTTGGCGTAGCGGAAATTTTTTTTAGTTTTTTCTTCCTGGGTGGTCCCGGGTCATTCGTTGACTATCGGGCGGACCTCCCAAACGATCTCCTCTTCGGTCCGGTAGACCGGTTCGTTGCCGCACTTGATGGACTCCTTCAAGTGGGCAGCCAGCGGCTTATCGTACTTCTCCAGATACTTGATGGCCCGGTTCACGGCGTTCCGGAAGGCGTCGCGGATGTTCTTCCGTTTGTCGTTGGATTTCCGGAGTTTGCCACCCAGACCAACCGCCTCGTTGATTGCGGCTGTGATCTGGGTCATTTCGTCCTCAAGCCGCTGGATTTCGGCATCGTTGTTTTCTGCCCGGGCTTCTTCAATCTCTCGGAGAAGCTCGTGAGCCGTCTCCCGGTATTGCTCGACGGCCTTGCGGTCGGCAACGAAGCCGGTATCACCCAACGGAACCCCCTGGGTGACCTGAAAACCTTCGTCGGTTTCATTGGAGTTCAGGACCGCGTTGCAGCTATCGATGGCAAACCCGCAGACGATCTCGTAGACCGAGGTTTCTTTGTTGGGCCTCGCCAGGAGGAAGTTGATGTACTCGGCTCCTTTGTCGACACCCGTCACGAGCACCTCGGCGTTGCCGTTAAAGCGTGCGGCCCAGACACCCCCGCGCTTCCTGAAATAGTTGTCCGGCTGCTTCTGCTCGACCGGAATGGCGGGGACTGAGATCACCGATCCCGATTCATAGACCGTCCGAAGCAAGCAGTCTCCTGGCAAGGTGCGCTGGCGGATGGCCGTGATGTTGCGGGCGACCATGGTGTCCATCGCTTCGCAGACCTCCTTGGCGTGGCGCTTGTAAAGGTCATAGACCTTCTGGGCCACGCTTCCGGGGTTCCCATTCAGGTAGCGGAAGACCCGACTCACTTCGCTGAATCGAGCGATAAACTGGGTGATGTCATCCTGATCACGGACCTGGTTGGCACGCTCCAGATACGCGGCCGCCATGATTTTGTCTTCGTCCTTGCTTCGGCTTTGGGTGAAGATGTCGGCCTTGTAGGCATCGACAGGATCATATTGATCGGCCTTCGCCGCAATAACGGCAAAGCGCCGGTCGATGCACTGCGAGCAGGTGCCGCAGTGGGTATGGTGATTGGTCATCTCCCAGGTGTGCGTGCAGGTGGTCGATGCCGCGATCATCTCCTGGCATCCGGCTTTGGTGATGACCCCGACGACGTCAGCCTTGGTTTTCCAGATGTAGGGATTTTCAATGGTGAATGGTTCGCCAGCCACCAGACTGATGATTTCCTGGAAGCCTCGGATTACCCTGGGATGGGTGGTGCGCGTTGCTCGGCCGCCGACGACCTGGGCGCAGACCGGCAGATTCAGACTGATGACGCCGTTCTCGTAGAATCGGACGCTCTTCAGGTTGATCATTTTTGCGATGGTCGCCCCGATGGACACATAGAGGAAGGAGCGGCTCCGCTGGGTGTACTCGTAGTTCAGCCCCTTGTTCTTGTTGACGCGAACTCCGATGTGAAGGGGAGCGTTTTCACCGGCCTTGTCGGCAATCATCTTTTCCAGGCGGCGGTGGCGTTTATTGAGCTTCGGGGTTGACTTGTGTGTCACCAGGACGACCCGGTGCTTTTCGTTCAACACCTCGTCGATAGCTCCTGCCAGCGAATCCAGCCCGCCTGAAAACATCACCACCTGTTCCGGATAACCGAGAAGACGCCCGTCATCGTTGAAGTCCAGATAGCCCTGGAATGCCTGAGCCTCTTTCAGCTTGGTGAATTCAAAGTGGTAGCTGTCATCAGACAGGAACCCAAGCGTCGAGCACAGGGCCTGCTGAATCTCCTCACCATTCCAGAAGTCCGGGTTCCGGACCGGAATGATGAAATGCAGATTTCTCCGCCAACCATGACCAAAGGAATCAACGTCATCGGCTCCACGGGGAATGGCCTGGTCGGCGCTGTACACGTAGGTGGCAATTTCGAGCAGATCCTGGAAGGAATCCGGCACGTCCTTGCTCATCTTTTTGTGGATGTCTTCGATGCGTAGGGTGATCTTGTCCGGCCCATCCTTGCCCCACAAACGCAGGCGCAAATCCCGATCCGGGTTCTCCTCGATTCCGCTGGTCGGTGCGTTTCCGCAGATGATGTAACGCTTATCTTGCATCGGCTCGCGCTCCTTCTTTCAATTCGTCCTTCATTTTCTTCAGCGCATAGGAGGCGAAGCCGTTGGACGACTCCCGGGAGATGTCACCGCCTTCTTCGTATTTGTGCTTGGAAAACCAATCCGCCGAAAACTGTTCGACGATCAGGGATGCTTCTTTGCAGTGCGTGGTCAGGGCTTTCTCGAATTGTCCCATTTCATTCATGGTGGCAAAGCGCTGGCCTTCGCCCAGATGGGTCGCCAGCGTTTTTGACAGGAAATAATTCATGCTCTCGTTGGTCAGCTTGGCGAAGAACGTGCGGGACAACTCGCCGAACTCCCGTTTTTTCCCGAGCGACGCCAATGCTGCCTGAACGTCACTGGCGTCTGGCGTAAACAAGGAAGGCAGCTTGGGAGAGATGTGTTCGACCAATGCTCCAACCAAGGCCCGCTGCGACATCTCACCCAAGTCAGAGCGACTACCGTTGGACTCGAGCTTCCGATCCATTGCCTCTGCAACAGCGGCGGCTACGTCGGGCAATGAGGTGTCCTGTGGCAGATTGATGCCTACCGACTGCAGGTGATCGTTGAAGTTGTCCTTCTTGGCGGCAATGGCAAGCTGGGTCATCAGCCATACCGCCTCGGTAAACCCCTCATCGTTGAGCACAAATGAGAAGGCCTTGTCAGCCGCCCGTATTGTGGCGTTTGCGATCTGGGACACGTCGGCACCGGCCGTGATCAGGCCGACCACCTCTTTCCATGCCCTCGACCTTGGAAGGCTCCCAAGTCTGACGTGCCCCATGTCGATCTCCTTATTGTTCGCGACCCTGCATCGTTATTCGGGCCTCCTGATGACGACGATGCTTCGGGCCTTACGAGCTTCTTTCTTCAAATAGCCTTTACGGACCAGTTGAGCGATCTGCTCGTGGGCGCTCGCGTGACTGATACCGAGGACTTCCGACAATTCTTTCACCGTTGGCGGCAACCCCTTTTCATCGATGATTTGGCAAATGACCCTCAGCGTCCTGGCCTGCGGGTCGGTTATTTCCGATAGCTTTTTCTTTCCCATGGCGATTGCTCCGTGTCATGGCCACTGAGCGGATTAGGCCCATCTTATGGTTAAAAAATATACGACCTGATGAATATCAGGTCAATCAAAAAAACAGGACTTTTCATCTGATTCCGTCATCTTGCACGTCCCTCCGGTAGGTAACGAACGCAAGTCCGGTTAAAGCCGGGCACAACCAGATAACCGACCAGAGGCGGAGCTGAGGCGGTTGTGGGTGCCATCGAACGCGCATCCCGACCCCCACCGTTTTCTGGCATCCACACCATCCAGTCCCCCGGTCCCACCGGAGGTGTTCGATGTTGGATGTACAGGAAATGAATGATGGGCCGGGGACGGATGACCTTGGCGAAAACGGCAAACCCGGCCGCCTGTCGGGTGAGGCGAGGCTCCAGTCAGCCGCCTCCATTCTGGCCACTGCGATCCTGCGCCGAAAGGCCAAAAAAGCATGTGGAGGCAGTGAGTTAGAGATTTTCGAAGATTCTTCCCCTGTGCTCAGAGAAGGACTTGATTCATTGCCGGAACAGAGCATTCATTCATGACAACTCGTCCGGAAACCAAAATAAGGAGTTGAAAATGAATGAGTTACAAAATGCCGCCACGGGCGGCAAGAATCAGGACCGAACCCGAAACTCGGTCCTTCGGCAGATGGCCCTGCTGCAATCCATGTCCCTGGAGCAGCTCCGGGAAAAATGGCTCGACCTCTACGGCGAAGAGCCGCCCCAGTACAAGAAACAATTCCTCATCAAGCGGCTGGCCTATCGCATCCAGGAGCTTTTCTACGGTGGGCTGTCCGAGCAGACCAAGGTCCATCTCCAGCAGGCCGCCAAGGAGGACCCGGTCGCAACTGTCAATCGACGCATCCCAGAGGAGCGGAAATCAAACGAGGCGATCCTGCCCGGGACCAGACTGGTGCGGATATGGAACGACCGGCGCTATGAGGTGATCGTTCTTGCCGATGGCTACGAGTTCGAAGGCCGCACCTTCCGGTCGCTCAGCGCGGTGGCCAGGGAGATCACCGGGACGCGCTGGAACGGGAAAGTCTTTTTCGGACTGAAGAAGGTTTACGGCAGAAAAGCCGATGGAGGTTCGGATGCTTGATAACAGCAATGTCGCGCCGGGCAAAAACAAGACCCTGCGCTGTGCCATCTACACCCGCAAGAGCCACGAAGAAGGTCTCGAACAGGAGTTCAACTCGTTGGATGCGCAACGGGAATCGGCGGAACACTATATCGAAGCCCAGAGGATGCGTGGCTGGACGGCTCTGCCGGATCGCTACGACGATGGGGGTTTCTCGGGCGGGAACATGGAGCGTCCGGGGCTGCGCCGCCTGCTGGCGGACATCGACGCCGGGAAGATCGATGTGATCGTCGTCTACAAGGTCGACCGGCTGTCCCGCTCGCTGCTGGACTTCATGAAGATGATCGACCTCTTCAACGAGAAGGGTGTCAGCTTCGTCTCGGTCACCCAGCACTTCAGCACCACCGATCCCACCGGCCGGATGTTTCTCGGCATCCTGATCACCTTCGCCCAGTACGAGCGGGAGGTCATCGCCGAACGCATCCGGGACAAGGTGGCGGCTGCCAAGCGCCGGGGGAAATACTGCGGCGGCGTACCCATCCTCGGATACGACGTCAACCGGGACAACAAGAAGCTGCTGGTCAACCCAGATGAAGCCAGGACGGTGCAGTACATTTTCCGCCGGTTCATCCAGATCGGCTCGGCCAAGAAGCTGGGCCAGGAATTGAACGAACAGGGTTACCGCACCAAGGCCTGGACCACCAAGAAAGGCAAGGTGCGCGAGGGCTCCGAATGGAACACCGCCCACATCTATCGACTGCTAAACAACCGGATCTATATCGGCGAGATCGCCCACAAGGACCGCAGCTACCCCGGTGAGCACGAAGGGATTATCGACCGGGCGACCTGGGACAAGGTTCAGGCCATCCTGGAGGACAACAAACCGGTCAAGGTTTCCATGGCCAGAACCAAAATGGTCGCCCCGCTGAAAGGCGTCATCCGATGCGGCCACTGCGGATGCGCGATGGGACCGACCTACGCCCGCAAGAACGGCCGCCACTACACCTATTACATCTGCCAGAAAGACAGCAAGCGGACCGTGAGCCGGTGCCCGCTCAAACGGATTCCCGCCGGGGACATCGAGCAGGCGGTAATCGAGCAGTTGAGCGCGGTGTTTCGCACACCGACGCTGGTGGCCAAGACTTACTTCGCGGCCCGGGACATCGAGCAGGCAGAGCGGGAGCGGTTGTTCAAGCAGAAAGCCCAGCTCGAGATGGAGCTGTCGCAGGCACGGGAGCAGGCACTTGAACTGATGAAACCTGGCAACGATCAGCCGGGCAAGACCGAGATGCTGACTACGGTCAATCGCCAGGCGGTCGAGCTCACGAAACAACTGACCCATGTGAGCGAGCGATGCAGAGCCTACCAGGGGAACAGCATCACGGAGCAGGATGTGTCGGAGGCCTTCCAGAATGTCGAGGGCTTCTGGGAAGATCTTTTCCCGGTGGAGCGAAACCGGCTCATCCGCCTCCTGGTGGATAAGGTCGAGATCCGCGAGACCGGAATTGACATGGAGCTGCGCACCAACGGGCTGACAACGCTCATCGCCGAGCTGGCTGGTCTGGCATGCGAAGTCACCGAACGGAGGGCAAGCCGATGAAAATGAAGCCGACCATTACCGTTGCCGACAACGGCAACCTGCAGATCCACATCCCGATGCTGATCCGGCGCATGCGCGGCCGCAAGACGGTCATCGCTCCCCAGGCCCTGGATGGAGAAATCACCGGAGCGCAGGAACCGGTGCAGTCTGCCATCCTCCAGGCGCTGGGAAGAGCCTTTTCCTGGGCCGACATCCTCGAATCCGGCCAGATCAAGTCCATCAGCGAGCTTGCCCGTACCCTTGACGTCGATGGCTCGTATGTGGCCCGCATTCTCAAGCTGACGACCCTGGCCCCCGACATCATCGAAGCCCTGATCAACGGCGAGGAACCCAACGGGCTCTCGCTGGCCAAGCTGACCCAGACCTTCCCCGAGGACTGGGCCGAGCAGCGCAGCCAGTTCGGCTTCGCCACCGACTGACGACCGGACCGGAGACCACCAAAGAGAGCCGACCATCAGCGTCGGCTTTTTTACTTTAGGGGGCAGGAAGCCGGAGTTGACCGCGCTTCTTTTCGTGGCCGAGGCGGGCGATTTCGAAAAAAACGTCCGGTTGCGGCATCGAACGATGACCTAAGACAACCGCCCAAAATGGCAATCAGCCGCAAACCCATATCAATCAAGGATGTAGCTTTCCGGACGCGCTTCGGACTTCGTCCGGAGAAAACAGAGAATCAGGGGCCAAACAGAGAAAGAAAGGCGGGAGGATGGGGAGAATCGATGGTGCGGAGAGGTGCTTTGGAAAGATATGAAACGGGCGCAAACCCTTTAGAAACAAGGGGAAAAAGAAAACCCGCCTACCCAGAGAATCACTCTGGAGAGACGGGTTGTCTTTTTTTAAATGGTGGAGACGGGGGGAATCGAACCCCCGTCCGCCAGTCCTCTGCCATTGGCTCTACATGTTTATTCTGAACTTTAATTTAACTGCTTGCTACCCGTCAGACTAAGAAAACAATCAGCGATTTCGGTACTTTTTTAGTGCTTCGGCCCCGAACAAGCTTCCATCACGATTCTATGAGAGCGATGCCTGAATGTTCCCGAAGGAACCTGGACGCATAGACACGGCTCCAGTCAGACAGCATTCTACCGGTTATTAAGCGGCGAGTGCGTAGTTGTCGTCGTTTGCAACTATATATTTGCAGAAGATTTAACGAGTTTTTCTACATTCTCGACATGCACCTCAGGTTTCAATACCAACGTCGAAGCCGAGTCGTCCCCAGAGATTCGATAGTATAATCCATTTATCTGGATTTATACTACCATTTACGCAATATTTGACAGTTTCTTGCTGTTTTAGTTCTGATATTGTTGCTGATGAATGGTGCTTTCCGTTATTATTCCGCTCGCTATTATTAAGCCTTTGCACCTTTGCCATTCATCTTACTTATTAATCTATCCCATGATCTGTATAAAAGGTAGTCCTGCTTTATCTGATTTTAGAATTCAGAAACTTTTAAGTGCCGTTAAACCTTTCGGCGTAATTCAAATAACCAGTCATTATATTCATTTTATTGAAACTCTTCATGAGCTTGCTGATGATCAGCTTTCAATTGTGAAAAATCTGTTGCAATACGGGCCTAAGCTCAAGGATCGGCAGCTTGATGGCGAAACTTTTTATGCTGTGCCTCGTGTGGGTACGATTTCTCCCTGGTCTACCAAAGCGACTGATATTGCCCATATCTGTGGGCTACAGGATATTGCTCGTATCGAGAGAGGCATTGAATATAAAGTTCAATTCGACAGTGATGTTTCTTCTGTATCTCAATCTGTTGAACAGGTAAAACTGTTGTTACACGATAAAATGGTTGAACAGGTTTTTAATACTGTCGATGAATGTGAAGCATTATTCGATCATCACCAACCCAAACCTTTGACTGTTGTCGATATTTTACAGGGTGGTAAACCACAACTTGAAGCCGCTAATATTGAATTAGGCCTGGCTTTATCTGATGATGAAATCGATTATCTGGTGGATAGTTATGTCGGTCTTCAACGTAATCCTAGCGATGTGGAGTTGATGATGTTTGCGCAGGCGAATTCTGAGCATTGTCGCCATAAAGTGTTTAATGCGGACTGGACTATTGATGGGGAGGATATGGATGCGTCGCTATTTGGCATGATTAAGAATACTTACAAAATGCATTCTGAGGGTATTCTGTCTGCCTATCATGATAATTCTGCCGTTATTGAAGGTTTTCCTGCTCATCGATTTGCACCACAGCTTGAATCAGGCATTTATCAGGATGATATGACACGTCTGGATATTTTGATGAAAGTTGAAACCCATAACCATCCAACTGCAATTTCTCCTTTTCCCGGAGCTGCTACCGGTTCCGGTGGTGAAATTCGTGATGAAGGGGCAACAGGCAGGGGATCTAAACCTAAAGCTGGATTGTGCGGATTTTCTGTTTCCAATTTGAATTTACCTGAACTTTCTCAACCCTGGGAAAAGGATTATGGTAAACCTGACCGTATTGTTTCAGCACTGGATATTATGATTGAAGGGCCGTTGGGTGCTGCGGCTTTTAATAATGAATTTGGCCGTCCTAATATCTGTGGATATTTTCGTACTTACCAGCAAACCATAAAAACCAGAGATGGAGAAGAAGTTCGTGGCTATCATAAACCAATTATGCTGGCTGGCGGCGTAGGTTCTATCAAGCCGGAGCATATTGATAAACTCGAAATTCCTGCTGGTAGTAATATTATTGTGCTGGGTGGGCCAGCGATGTTGATTGGTCTGGGTGGTGGTGCGGCTTCTTCTATGACCAGTGGCAGTAGCTCGGAAAATCTTGATTTTGCTTCTGTGCAACGCGGTAATCCGGAAATGGAACGTCGGGTGCAGGAAGTTATAGATCGTTGTTTTGCACAATCTGAAAATAATCCAATCATTTCTATCCACGATGTTGGGGCCGGTGGTTTGTCAAATGCATTACCTGAACTGGTGAATGACTGTGGCATGGGTGCGCAACTTGATTTGCGTAAAATACCTAATGATGAACCGGGTATGTCTCCCAGAGAAATCTGGTGTAATGAAAGTCAGGAACGTTATGTACTTGCTGTTTCTGATGAGAGACTGGATGATTTTATTCAATTATGTAATCGCGAAAGATGCCCTTATGCGGTTCTCGGTAAAGCGACCGATGAAAAGCAGTTAGTCGTATCTGATGAAGTATTTGGTAATAATCCGGTTGATATGCCGTTGGATATTTTGCTTGGTAAACCCCCTAAAATGCACCGTGATGTGCAACATCAGCAAGTTGTTCAGGATGTTTTTGATACTTCCTCTATCGATATCAAAGAAGCTATTCATCGGGTTTTACAAAATCCGACTGTGGCAGATAAAACTTTTTTAATTACGATTGGTGACCGCTCAGTAGGTGGTTTGATTGCCCGTGATCAAATGGTTGGCCCGTGGCAGGTTCCGGTGGCAGATGTTGCAGTCACGCTGACTGATTTTGAAGGTTATACCGGTGAAGCCATGAGTATGGGAGAAAGAACACCACTGGCTTTACTGGATGCACCTGCTTCTGGACGTATGGCGATTGGCGAAGCTTTAACTAATCTTGCAGCCAGTTACACCAGAGATTTATCTCGTGTTGTCCTGTCGGCTAACTGGATGGCAGCGGCGGGTCATGAAGGTGAAGATGCCCGTTTATTTGATACCGTAAAAACGGTGGGTATGGAAGTCTGTCCACAACTGGGAATTACCATTCCAGTAGGTAAAGATTCTCTATCGATGAAAACAGTGTGGCAGTCTGAGGGTGAAAATAAATCTGTTACCGGCCCGCTATCTTTAATCATATCTGCTTTTGCACCTGTTTATGATGTGCGTAAGTCAGTAACTGCTGAACTTTCAGCTGATCAGGATAGTGCTTTATTTTTATTTGATCTAGGACAGGGTAAGAATCGCCTGGGCGCATCTGTACTGGCGCAGGTTTACTCTCAAATCGGTCAACAGGGACCGGATATGGATGATGTGGCCGTATTTCATAATTTCTATCTGGCAGTACAGGAAATGCTGGAAAATGATTATTTACTGGCTTATCACGATCGTTCTGATGGCGGTCTTATTGCCACACTTTGTGAAATGGCTTTTGCCGGTAGAAGCGGATTAACTGTTGATCTGAAAGAACTGGGGTCAAACCCTGCTGAAGCTTTGTTTAATGAAGAACTGGGAGCCGTTATTCAGGTTGCTAACAATCATATTGAAGGTCTCAAGCTCATTATCGATAAATTTAATTTGAATCATTGTGTTCACCAGATCGGTCAACTCAATGATTCAGATGAAGTCATTGTTTTAAATAATGATGAAAAAATCTTTAGTGAATCTATAAGCAGTCTGAGACGCAGTTGGTCGTTGACGACCTATCACATGCAAAAGCTACGTGATAATCCTGACTGCGCTAAAGAGGAATATGATTCCATTCTGGAAAATGCTAAACCATCTTTATTTTCCGAATTAACTTACCAGACGGATGAAGACCCGGCTGCTCCCTATATTAATAGTGGTGCAAAACCTCGCATTGCGGTACTTAGAGAACAGGGTGTTAATGGGCAGGTAGAAATGGCAGCCGCTTTTACTAAGGCAGGTTTTGAAGCGGTTGACGTGCATATGAGTGATTTACTTAATGGGCAGACTGACTTACAGGATTTCCGTGGAATTGCAGCCTGTGGCGGATTTTCCTATGGAGATGTACTGGGAGCCGGTGAAGGCTGGGCCAAATCTATTCTTTATAATAGTAAAGCTTACGATATGTTTTCTGCCTTCTTTGATCGATCTGACAGTTTTGGTTTAGGGGTTTGTAATGGCTGCCAGATGTTGTCAAATTTGCATAGTATTATTCCCGGTGCAGACAAATGGCCGCATTTTGTTAGAAATAAATCAGAGCAATATGAAGCCAGAGTATCCATGGTTGAAATAATGCAATCAGATTCAATATTTTTTCAGGGAATGCAGGGTTCCAGAATGCCTATCGTAGTCGCTCATGGAGAAGGGCAGGTTGAATTCAGAACTGAAAATGCCGCACAGTTACTACAGGATCAAACCGCTTGTGTACGTTTTATCGATCGAAATAGTCAGCCTACTGAAATATATCCTGCTAACCCCAATGGTTCTTCTGAAGGGCTTACGGGCTTTACCAGTAGCAATGGAAGATTCACTATCATGATGCCACATCCGGAAAGAGTTTTTCGTGCTGTTCAAAACTCATGGCAGGCTAGTGATTGGGGTGAAGATAGCCCGTGGATGCGTATGTTCAGGAATGCCCGAGTCTGGGTTGATTAAACCTGGAAAATATTTTCAGCCATACAGTGGCTTACTGTATGGCTGCATTATAACTCTGTATCAGGGAAGCACTGATCAATTCATGATTTTGTTGGCTTTAAAAACTTCATTCTGCTTGAAGATTACTGCACTGGATGACTTATAGTCTCCAGCTCACTACGCAAAAAATATCACATTTCTACTAATGCATGAGCTCAGTGCAAGCCAGTCACTATTATCCCAAACCGGAATCAATCAGGTAGATGTTCCCTAAGCTAATTCCTGAGCATTAGTCAAAAAATGGTATAAATTTAATTGATGTAGCAAATAAGGCTTGACTATATTAGTATTTGCTAATATATTGCTTCACATCGAATTTAACTTTATTTTTTTACTTTTTTGAGAACTTTAATTATGAAAAAAATCATCACTGCTGCTGCAATTTTAGTCGCTGCTACATCTGCTCAAGCTTCCTGGGATATGCCTTTTTTTGGTAACAATAACAGTAATAATGGTAATGGTTACGGTAATTACTATGGAAACGGTGCTTCTAACGGAACAGCTCAGGGCGACTACCGTGGAGAAGGACGTGGTCAGGGAACTGGACATGGAAAAGGTAGTGGAAATGCTGATGGCGAAGCAACTTTCTCAATGAGCTTCAAAGGTCGTGCTAAAGGTGATATGGATACAAATATGGATGCCAATTCTGACTGGAATGGTAATACTGCAGCAAATGGAAATGGTTACTACAACGCTGATGCAAACGGAAATGGTTACAGTAACTACTACGCAAACAACAATGGTTACGGAAGCAACCCATATTATGGTTATGTGCCTCAGCAGGCTCCTGTTGCTCCAGTAGCACCTACAGCTACACCTGCACAGGAAACAGCTAAGTAATTTACTAACTGGTTGTGTTTCCTGAAGAGTATATCTCTTCAGGGAACTAACTCAGATCGTTTTTCTCTCCTTTTTAAACGATCTGGGTTAGTTTTTTCTAACCAGTTTTATCCTCCTGATAATTTTTTGACGGGCTTAAGCCCGTCTTTTTTTTGCACATGGATGTGCTTATGCTGGGACGACTGCATGGATGCAGGAGGTAGAATAACGCAGGAGCAGTTATCGAGGCCATGGATGGCAACGAGCAGTATTCTAACCGAAGCCTCATAGACACTATCGAAAATAGGAAGCATAATCTTTTTAAAGGAATTGCTCCTTGCATTCCCAGCACTCCCACCATCCCTGGCGGTCGCACAGGATGTGCTTATGCTGGGAGGCCATGGATGGCAACGAGCAGTATTCTAACCGAAGCCTCATAGACACTATCGAAAATAGGAAGCATCATCTTTTTAAAGGAATTGCTCCTTGCATTCCCGGCACTCTCGCTATTCTTAATCCAATTGCCTGCTACTCTAAAGTAAGCCCTGATAAATAATTATCCTGGATTGCGTAGTTGAACCTAGATTCTGCAGTTGACCGCTCGCAATAGAGATTAACCCACTGTTTCATAAACGATTACAATTGATGTGTATAATCACCCAATCGGTGAATCCCGCTACGAACTGAATTGTACATTTGAGGCGACCTATCTCTTCGTTGTAACGCCCTGGAATAGCTGGCTATTGCGCGTCGTTACGCCTTGATTTACACCACTTCAAACGCACAATCAACTCGTCCAACTGTGGATTCTAGGATTCTTCATGATTTTGCAATGTTTTAGCCAGATCAAGTAGTAAGGTTTTTGATTCTGCTTTCATATTTGAAAATATCATCATGATTTCTCGCAAATCATCAGGGAAAAAATTACTTAAGCCATCGTTTTCGATATGCTGTTCATCCATCCAGCCATCTCTTTTTTCCAGAGATGCTTCCACTGAACTTGCCAGTTGGTCATCAATTTCCAGGAATGGATTATTGATATATTCAAATAATATTTTTCTGGGTAAATTAATACGAATAGTAAAATTAGTTAGCTCTGTTTCAGTTAAATTTTCAAGTATTTGGGCAAGATTCTGATGGCGGATCGCTTGCTTGTCTCTTTTTGTTGAGCGAATACTGCCTATTCCAAAACTAATCCAGCATGGATTGGTTTCAGTTAATTTTGCGATCTGTTTTATATCCAGCGGATTAGGTAATGAAGTACCGTTTTCATAATTTCCCAGGCGGCTTTCACTCCAACCATCTATAAGGCTGGTTAAAGATGACAGTGTTTTAAATCCAGCCATTTTTCGAGCCTGTCGAATTCTATTACCAACGATTTTTTTAAATTCGACTAATTGTTCTGATTTATTTTTCATCGATAAGTTATTGAGTTCTAAAGATTAATAATTGAATATTATCATCACAACAAGTTTCTTGTAAAATAAACTTGAAAACTTGTTATTTATGTTTATAATTTTTTTCAACTTAACTATTTATTTTTGGAGCCATAGCAATTCGATGAATATTTCTACTCAACATAATTTGATTTCAGGCCAGTCTATGACTGCGGCTGCAGAGTCATTATGTCCTGTAGTGATAACTTATTCGGTTTCAAATTTTATGTTTCAACTGGCATGGTTATCCGTCATGGATTCTACATGTAAGTAGCTCTTGATAATTAATTATGAGGGCTGCTTGAAAAAGCGCCTTCTAACAGAAAAAACCCGGGGTGCTTTTTAAAAGTACGTCGGGTTTTTTTTTGGGTCGCAGTAAATCGAAGGAAGTTTAACAATAAACCAGTTGATAAGTACTGGTTCATCAGGAGTTTGATCATGATTGATCACCAGTTTTTTTTGCAATGTAACATTCGGGGTAGACCTTCTCCAACGGATGATCAGGGAGGATTTATGAATCATTATGTTCAGTTTGAAAAGGCAGTAAAGCGTATGAAGTTGCCGTTTATCAGAAAGAAGGCTAGTTCAGCTAATGCACTATGGTTCATCCGTAAAGGATTTTTGAGCAATCGGGAAGATCCTAAAGTGGTGGATGCGTTATATCACGCCCAGAAAATCGTAGACTAGGAAGCCGCTAATTAACCAGCTGGATTCCAGGTTTTAAAATAGTAAAGGTAATATATATGAATATTGAAATTCGTCATGCCGAGAAAGGTGATATTGAACCTAAAAAAATCAGTTGACCGCTCCATTCTAGTAACAGGTTTCTGATTTTGAAGAAAATAGCTTCGATAGTTATGGTCACCCACTGGGTGAGTTACGCTACAACGTGAATGGCACGCTGTCCAACTGATCTTTTTAGGTTGATGAGTATAATCACCCAATCGGTGAATCCCGCTCGAACTGAATTGCAGGTTTGAGGTGGCGTATCTCTTCGTTGCAACGCCCTGGAATAGCTGGCTATTCCGCATCGTTACGCCTTGATCTATACCACCTCAAACGCACAATCAACTCGTCCAACTGAGGATTCCAGGTTCAATTATCTGTTCCACCTACTGTAATTTCATCTATTTTCAAAGTTGGCTGGCCAACACCGACCGGCAAAGACTGACCTTCTTTGCCACAGACACCGACTCCGGGATCCAGCTCAAGATCATTTCCCAGCATTGAAATCTTCTTCATCACTTCAGGACCTGAACCTATCAATGTTGCACCCTTTAATGGTCGACCTAATTTACCATTTTCAATTTCATAAGCTTCAGACAGAGAAAACACAAAGCGCCCTGAAGTTATATCAACCTGACCACCACCAAAGTTAACGGCATAGATACCTTTTTTTACAGATTCAATAATTTCCTGTGGATCAGATTCACCAGGTAACATATAGGTATTGGTCATGCGCGGAAGAGGCAGGTGAGCATAAGATTCTCTACGACCATTTGATGTTGATTGAGTCCCCATCAGACGAGCATTCATTTTATCCAGCATATAACCTTTTAAAATTCCATTTTCAATCAATGTAGTTGATTCAGCTGCCACACCTTCATCATCAATTGTTAAAGAACCACGCCGGTTAGTCAGTGTACCATCATCGACCACAGTACAAAGCGGTGATGCTATCTGTTGTCCAAGGCTCGAGCTAAAAGCTGAGGTTCCCTTGCGATTAAAATCGCCTTCCAGTCCATGACCAACGGCTTCATGTAAAAGAACGCCAGGCCATCCTGAGCCTAGTACAACTGGCATTGTACCTGCCGGTGTAGGAATAGAAGTTAAATTCACTGAAGCCTGTCGCACCGCTTCTTTTGCATAATCAAAAGCAATATTAGTATCAAAAAAAGAATCATAATTATGCCTTCCACCGCCACCGGAAGTACCTTGCTCACGACGCCCTTTGTCATGCATAAGAACAGTTACATTAACTCGCACTAAAGGACGAATATCAGCAGCCAGTGTATTATCAGTTGCTGCAATCAGAATATGATCAATACTGCCTGAAATAGAAATAATAACCTGCTCTATTCGATCATCCAGAGAACGGGTATATTTATCAAGTCGTTTCAACAAATCCACCTTATCATCGGCACTACGACTATCTATCGGATTTTGGGGTTGATACAACGCTTTCGGTGAAGCACCCTTTAATATCTGTGTTGCTGTTTTATTTTGTCCTAATCTGGCAATTGAACTGGCATTTCTGGTAGCTGTTAACAAGGCAGGAAAACTCAGATCATCACTATAAGCAAATCCTGTTTTTTCGCCACTCATCGCTCGAATACCAACACCATTGTCTATATTGAATGAACCTTCTCGAATTATTCCATCATCCATTACCCAGGATTCATGCTGAGAAAGCTGAAAATAAAGATCTCCGGCATCAATTTGATGACTCTGTAATTGATCCAGAGTCTGGTTTATTTTATCCAGTGTTAATTCAGAAGGCTGAAGTATAACCTGATCAACCGTTGTTAAAATTGAGGTCATGAAATTCTCAGTAGTTGGGGTTTAATTGGTTTCATTCACAAAGTATCTGCGATGTGATAATACAGGAAAACGTTCCCGAATATTCTTTTGATGCAGAAGATCCAGATCGGCTATGGCATACCCTGAGCCAGAATTTATTTCAGCCAGCACATGCCCCCAGGGATCGATTATCAGACTATGGCCATAGGTTTCGCGACCATTGACATGAAATCCTCCCTGAGCAGGAGCAACAATAAAACTCAGATTTTCTATTGCCCGTGCTTTCAACAAGGTATGCCAGTGAGCCTTTCCGGTAGCTGAAGTAAAAGCTGAAGGTAGCAAAATAACTTCAGCACCTTTATCAACTAACAATCGAAATAATTCGGGAAAACGTAAATCATAGCAAATAGCCAGTCCAAGCTTGATACCACCAGCATCAATAACAATGACTTTATTACCCGGTTGAATTACGGCAGATTCGTGATAACTTTCATCGGTATCGGGAAGAGACACATCAAATAAATGAATTTTATCGTACATAGCAATACATTCACCATTCGAATTATAGATCGGTAAAGTATTTCTATACCGGTTATCATCATCAGATTTAATGGGGATGGTACCACCAGCAATTATTATTTTATGCCGCTTCGATTGTTCTGCCAGAAATTCCTGTAGTGGACCTTCACCGATAATCTCACTAAACTCAATGACATCTTCCTGCTTAACTCCGATCATACCAAAATTTTCCGGCAAAACGATCATTTCTGCACCGTCATTAACAGCTTCAGAGATTAATTTCTCAGCTTCCAGTAAATTCCCCTTGATTATGGAACCTGAAGCCATTTGTATAGCTGCAACCCTCATTATTTTACTAGCTCCTGTCTACTACCGACTAAAATTCGAATTTCTTCATTTGACTGCAACCCGGGTGATAGAAAAATAGAATCAGAAGGTATGCCAAACGAAACCAGCCAGTCTTTCAACTCAGCCGCCCAGATTTCACCACTATCCTCTCCTGCGTAACTCAATAAAATACTGGCTTCCGTTCCTGATTCCCAATAGGCAACGGCCAGTCTTACCGGATCCAGTTGAGGAATCATTGCACCTGACCTGGGACGCGCCCATTGCTCTGCACTCAAATTAAAAATTCGAATCGTGTTTTCCGCCCAGGCTGTCTTAAAAAATATGCCATTTGACAGCAACATAAAAGTAACGATGATAAATACTGATCTACTTGTCATTAATCTTAAAATAATCTATTTGTTTATTCTATTTAACTTCTGGGTTTTCCAGCAAATTGACTTCCGGATTATCCCAGCTACCCGTTACCTTATATTCTATTTCAACACTTTTTTCGATGGGTTTATTGAATATTTGTTGTAATAGCAATAAACCCCAACCTACTGTACTGCCAGCTGCAATAGTACCTATTAATGGTAAAGTTTCACCTATTTTCGGGATTATAATCATAGTCTGATCATAAGTCTGGTGACGAAGATTGGTTTTTCCGGCTACTTTAATTCTGGCAGAAACACTATCTAAAGAAGCATCTTCCGTTTCCATTATTTCACCTTTTATTTTAAACCTGCCCTTTATATCATCAAATTGCATTCCTTCCCTGACTACATCACCAAAGTTAAGAAATAAACGCTTTGGTAAAGCATTAAAACTTAATAAACCGACAAATCGTCCTGCACCGGGATCAACATTGCGTAAATATCCATCATGCAAATGTAAATCAACTTCTCCTATTAAACTGGGCCAGTTAATATTATAAAGCTCTCCACCCCAGCCAATCTGGCCACTAAAATCAACGGTACTTCCTCGAATGGATTCTCCCAACCCCAGATTTTCCACTGTCTGTCCAAAATCTGATCCATTTATATCTATATGAAAAACACTTACATGCTCATTACTGATCGGCTCAAATTGCCAGCTCCCTGAAGATAACAAATTAACAGCATCACGTGAAAAACTGAGCTGCTCCACCACAAACTTATTGCTTTCTGTTCTGGTACTCAAAATTAAATTAGAGAAATCCATTTTCTCAAACGATAGCTGATTACTTTTAAGATATAGATTTGGCATATCATTAATATCAATATCCGTTTCATCTGTTGATTGAGGCTTTTTCAATCTCAGGTATTCAAGATCTGCTACAAATGGATCGATAACGCCCATTCTGTAAGGTAGTTGAAAACTGCCTTTAGTTAAATTCGAGGTAATACTACCTTCCAGGTTGCTACCATTATTGACTAGTTTCACACTGCTATTCAAAGCTTTCTGGTTACCTAAAATCAGTCTTTCAATATCCATTTCAAACGAATTAAGCTGCTTTAAAAATGGATCTGAATTTTCATCTTCATCCGAAAAATATTGTTTTTTAAAGCGAAACCATTCATTCATATCTAACCTTAAACAATTACCTTTAACGCTAATACCATGACGATTTTTAATATCATTATCCTGTCCTATAGCAATATTTAACCAGTGCAAATCTTCAACATCTCCAGCGGAAAATGTCATCGCAGCAGCCACATGAAAATTATTACCCAGCGAAAGATCAAACTGATAATCGCCTTTTTCAAATAATTTTGCTTTATAGCTTAATGGTCGTTGCAAGCTCTTAGATAAATAAAAAGGTTGAGGAAAATCCAGCTGAGTGCCTGCTAAATTTGAAGCAGCAGAAATTTCCAGTAAGGCATTTTCATCTGTCGGCTGGTGCGCAACAGAAATAGATACGCCCCATGGACTATGTCCCAATACGGGTTGTTTTAAATAATCAGGTGCTAACTCCAATAAATTGCGACTTTCAATACTGCCACTTACATGAAGATTCGTCCTCTTTCTACTTTTATCAGGAACAGCACTGAGTTGAATTTCATCACCATAAAATAAACCGGTTATTTTATCAGTATGAATTTTTTCATCCTCAATATCGATTATTCCATTTAATTTTTTTAAATTAATCATCCATTCAGGAATATCTATTTCCACATCCTTTAAATCCGCAATAGCCGTTATTTTGGTCGTTTTTTTTATATTTTCGGAAAGTGGAATATTAATGTTAAGCTCACTATTCACATGCCCACCCAGTTTTACCGCTTTTGCTTCTACATCATCAAAAACATTAAGTATAGGTAAGCTACTCAATGCACTTAATAAATTCTTTGTGCGATTTCTACTATTTGCTTTAATAAATAAATTTGCAGACAGTAAGTTGGGAATTGATAAATTGAGTTGATCAATATTAGTGCTTGAAAATTTTATATTTTTAAAGCCAGCGTCAATAGCCGTATTATTAAACTCCAGCCAACCATTTGCCTGGCGGGCTATGGGCCAGTCAGCCAGATAATCTGTTTCTGCATTCTTTACATTTACTCGCGCAAAAACAACACCAGAATTCTTTTTTACAAATATTGACGGGGTTTCAAAACGCCCATGATATAAAATTTCAGCATGCTTAATATCACCGGATATAAAAGATTTATCTAACCAGTTAACCACGGTTTCCGGCATAATTTCCACTGGCAAATATTTAGGCATCGACTTAACTTTTGCATTTTCAGCTTTGGCACGTATATATATAAAAGGATCCTCACCCTGTTCAGATTGAATATTCATCCTGCCCTGGATTTGTGCGTCACGATTAATGGCTGAAAAACTTTCATTCTCTATCAGGATTTTTGAATCCTTTATATAAACAAAGGAATTAGCTTTGAGTGCATCCAGCCTGATCGGGGAACGAAACAGGCTTCCAAAATCAAGGCTTAACTGTTTCGCATCAATAGTAATCTGACTTTGACCCTGAGAAGAAACAAGTGACCCGGAAAGTCCATTGATAGCGGGAATAGAGCCAAATCTGTCTGAATTAAACCCGCTAAAATCAAAACCAATGATAGATTGTACAGGGTTAATTACATCCAGCTCAGCAACCACATTTCTAACTGTGGCAACCGGGTTGACTTTAGCCAGTAACTTTAATACTGACTGGTCACTGATTAAATTACGAAGAATACTATTTAGAAAAGATAAATTGATATTGTCGACCCATAACTGAGGCAGATCACCCTTTTTGCTAATCAGCATTTGAGTATTGATATCAGCCAGGATTTGTTCTTTTTGACGTAACTTTTCAAATTTCGTATCAACTCGCCATAAATCATTTTCAACTTTTGCTTTTTGTAAAAATGAGAAATTTAATGTCTGAGTTGAATCTTCAACTTTATTAAAAGCCAGCTCCTCTACTCTGGCTTTAGTGATCACCTGAGTCGGGCTAAAATAATTAAGATCAGCCCAGCTTTGTAGAGATATAATTGCCTGGTAAAGGGGGATTTTTTCCACCGAAGTCAATTGAAAGAGACTGGGGAGATCAAGACCATCGGCTTTTACATATAATTGCTGATTAACCGCATCCCCTTTCAGAAAAAACTGGATATTACTACCAAGACTGGATGGTAAGCGTGAAAAGAATTCTAATGAAAGATCTTCCAGCTTTCGACTTGATCTTAATTTACTGCCCTGAATAAAGTAATCGTCCTGATGGCGCAGATCACGTAACTGTATCAATCCTATATCAATATTGACAAATGATGGAAGTCTCTGGAAAAACTCAAATATTCCCAGCTTTGAATTACCGATACCACCAGCTGTAAGAGGAATATCGTTTAACCACCAACCACCTTTTACATCCCTTACTAACACCAGCTTTTCAATATTGGCATAAAATGATTCGAGTTTTAAATCACCACTGAGCAAGCTGGGAATCAGCTTAACTCGAAGTGATAACTCATTCACAGATAAAGAATGGGATCGACCTGGAATACTAAGTGAAGCACCTTTGATTTTTAAATAGGGTTGTATACCCTGCCAGTGCCCTTCTATATTATTGAGATCAACTCCCTTGATGCCATAATCTGTAAGTTGCTGCTCAATTGCTAATTTAAAATAGGATACATTACTGAGTAAGGTACGACCGGTAAGACTTAAAATTGCAATACAGAACAGAAAAACCAGAAGAGTCCACTTACTGTATTGATAGATTTTATTTATGACTGCTTTCATTAATACGAGCTTGTCGATGAAGACTTCCAGCAGAAGTCTTAAACCGGCACTACATCATAATTTTCCTGCGAATAATAACTTTCGACCTGAAGTTTCACTGGAATTTTAATAAATGTTTCCAGTTCTGCCAAACTGGTAGCCTCTTCATCCAGCAACATATCAATCACATCCTGATTAGCCATCACTAATAATTGCTGTGCTTCATCATAGACTCTAGCTTCACGTAAAATCTCGCGAAAAATTTCATAACATACCGTCTCTACAGTTTTATGAGCTCCTCTCCCACCACAGGTAGCACAGGTTTCACATAGAATATGCTCCAGACTTTCACGCGTCCTTTTTCGTGTCATTTCAACCAGCCCTAATGGAGAAACATCACAAACCTGCGTTTTTGCATGATCCTTATCCAGGTATTTTTCCAGAGATTTCAATACCTGACGCTTATGATCTTCGGTAACCATATCTATAAAATCTATGATAATAATGCCGCCCAGATTACGCAGGCGTAATTGTCGAGCAATTGCCTGTGAAGCTTCCATATTAGTTTTAAAAATGGTTTCTTCCAGATTTTGATGCCCGACAAACGCACCCGTATTAATATCAATAGTTGTCATTGCTTCAGTTTGATCGATAATGAGATATCCACCAGATTTCAGCTCTACTTTACGCCCTAAAGCACGTTGTACTTCATCGTCAATATTATACAGATCAAACAATGGACGATCACCGGGATAATGTTCTATCTTACAGGGTAAATCAGGAATATATTTTTTCGAAAAGCTCTTCAACTTTTGATATGTTTCACGAGAGTCGACCCTCACTATATCAGTTGCATTTCCTACCATATCTCTTAATGTTCTGACTGCCAGAGGTAAATCTTCGTGTATCACACTACCGGGTTTAGCTGTTTTAGCCTGTTCCTGAACACTATCCCATAGCTTGCATAAAAAATTTATATCACGATTTAACTCTTCATCAACAACACCCTCTGCTGCTGTTCTGACAATACAGCCACCATTTTGATTTTCAGTCATACAATTGGACAATAATGATCGTAGTCGTTCACGTTCTTCTTCTTCTTCGATTTTCACTGAAATACCAATCATAGAAGAATTCGGCATATACACCAGATAACGTGAAGGCACCGATATAATGGTTGTAAGTCGTGCCCCTTTAGTCCCCAGCGGATCTTTCACTACCTGAACAAGAATACTCTGACCTTCATGTAAAAGTTGACTTATGGATGGCGGATTAGCTGTTTCATTTTCAGGATTATTTTGACCCAGATCGAAATCTGAGACATGTAAAAAGCCTGATCTTTCAAGACCAATATCTACAAAAGCAGCTTCCATACCAGGTAAAACGCGATTAACTTTACCTTTGTAAATATTCCCCACAATGCCACAGTTTCTACGCCGCTCTATCCACACTTCCTGTAATGAGCCTGCTTCAACTATTGCAACCCTCGTTTCCTGGGGTGTCATATTGATTAAGATTTCTTCACTGTTCATAATATTTATTATTAATTGTTGTTATATCCGGCTCGCTTTAATAAAAGATCAGTTTCACACAGTGGCAACCCCATCACTGAAGAGTAACTGCCTGATATATGTTCGATAAATACCGCTGCTTTACCTTGAATAGCATAAGCACCCGCTTTATCAAATGGTTCTTTAGATTGACAATAATACTCTATTTCCCTGTTTTCCAGATCCCTGAATGTAATATCGCTAATACTGCACTGCTGGCTAAGCTCACCCTGGCTGTCAATTACAGCAATAGCAGTTAAAACCTGATGGGTCTTACCAGATAATGTTTTTAATATTTTACAACAATGTTCATTTGAGGTGGGTTTACCTAATATTTCTCCTTCAATATGAATCAGGGTATCAGCAGCCAATACCAGATCATTATCTGTCATGGAAGTTAATAACTCCCTGCCCTTAATTGCCTTTTCTCTGCTTAATCGTAAAACCAGTTGATCAACCTGCTCATTTTCTCTGATGGATTCATCTATATCCAGTTTTAATACGTTAAATTTGACGCCTATCTGCTCTAACAGTTCAGCTCGACGTGGTGATGATGATGCCAGATATATCATTAGATTAAGATAACGTTTCCAGACGACTCAATTAATTAAACCCTTATAATTTTATTATAATCACCAACTGAGGCTTACTCTCGATGATAAGGGTGACCTTCAACTACAGACCATACCCGATATAGTTGCTCTATAAGAACCACTCTAGCCAATCCATGAGGCATGGTCATTCTGCCTAAGGCAATAGTTTGATCAGCCTGCTTAACTATAGCTGAATCCAGACCATCCGGCCCGCCAATGATAAAATTAACCTGAGAAACCTGCTGTAACCACTGGCGGTATTGTGTGGCCCACTCTAAGGTAGACCAATGTTTTCCTTTTTCATCCAGTGCAATTACCAGGCTTCCCGGTTTTATCTTCTGTTTTATTTTATCAGCTTCCTGCTGCTGAATTTTTTGCCTGGTCTGCCCTGATTTCCTCGAAGCTGTAGCAATACAACTTAATTGAACTCGCTGATGTTGAGGTAAACGTTTAGCATATTCATCAAAGGCCAAATCAACCCATTTAGGCATTTTCTGGCCGACAGCAATAATTTGAATATTCATAGGTCCTGCATCAGCAAATTTTTAAGATTTGCTTTCTGCCGCAGTTTGTTCAGACCATAGGCGCTCAATATCATAAAATTCACGTGTCTCAGGTAACATGACATGTACAACAACATCTCCAATATCAACTAATACCCAATCCCCAATATCTTCACCTTCCACGCCTAAAGGGCTTACGCCGGCTTTTTTACTCGCCTCTACTACTGATTGAGCTATAGATTTCACATGCCGGTTTGAGGTGCCACTTGCAAACACCATTCGATCAGTAAAACCACTAATTCCCTCCAGGTTTAAATATTTTATATTTTCCGCTTTTAAGTCTTCCAGGGCCTGTACTACAAGCGCCTGCAGATTATCGGTAGTCAATTCAGTCATTAATTTTCAGTACTCAGTTTTGATATAAATTATGTTTCTGGATAAATTCTAACACAGGCTGAGATAAACACCCTGACACAGATTTCCCCTGTTTTAATATTTCTCGAATTTGTGTTGCCGAACAGCTATTAGGCCGCATAGTATGAAAAACAATTTTACCCGCTTTAAAATCTCTTAATGAGGTTTTATTGTGTAAATGGCAGGCAGGAAAAATAGATGTATCCTGTAAAACACCCGGACGGGCACAAACAATTAAATTTGCGAGTTGTAAAATTTCCTGAGGATTTTTCCAGCTTAAAAAGCTATTAAAAGAATCAGCTCCCATTAACCAGCAAATGCCTTGATGCGGGAATTGCTCTGAAATGGAATTCAGGGTATCAATTGTAAAAGAGGCTCCCTGTCGATCTATTTCAATACAGTTTAATTTCAATTGCGGATAAGGGGAAAGGGCTAACTCCAGTAAATGTTTACGAATATCCGCTGATACTTCAGGAATATCTCTGTGAACAGGTAAATAACTTGGTAGAAATTCTACGCTATCCAGTTCAAATACCTCTCGTACCTCCCTTGCCAGAGCGATATGCCCCTCATGTACCGGATTAAAAGTACCACCATATAATGCAATCATTCACTGACTAACCTTATTGAGATAAGAGTCACTGTCGAATATGCCCATCACCAAAAACCACATATTTCTGAGATGTCAAACCTTCCAGACCGACCGGACCACGCGCATGTATTTTATCAGTACTGATTCCTATCTCAGCACCCAGTCCATATTCAAAACCATCAGCAAAACGGGTAGAGGCATTGATCATTACTGAGCTGGAATCTACCCTGGCCAGAAATTGTCTTGCGCGACTGTAATTTTCGGTCACGATACTATCGGTATGATGAGATCCATGTCGGTTTATATGATCAATTGCCTGTTGCATACCATCTACCAGACGAATCGATAAAACTGGTGCTAAATACTCCGTATCCCAATCTTCAGCCGTAGCAGCAGTCATATTTTCTATCTTTCTGCTATTTTCACAACCTCTTAACTCAACCCCTTTATCACGCATTGCAGTTGCTATTTGAGGCAGAAACTGATCAGCGATAGAGCGTTCAATTAATAAAGTTTCCATTGCATTACAAACACCATAACGATGCGTCTTGGAATTCAGTGCAATATCAAATGCCTTTTTCAAATCGGCCTGATCATCTATATATACATGACAGATTCCATCCAGATGTTTAATTACCGGAATTTTAGATTCTTTTGAAACCCGTTCAATCAAGCCCTTACCACCACGGGGAATAATCACATCAACATCTTCACTCATATTGAGCAAAAGGCCTACTGCAGCCCGGTCAATCGTATTAATAACCTGTACAGCTTGCTCTGGCAGACCAGTAGAAGTTAAACCTTTTTGAATACATCTGGTTATCGCCTGATTTGAATTAATCGCTTCTTTTCCACCACGTAAAATAGTTGCATTACCCGACTTCAGGCACAGCGCAGCTGCATCAATTGTTACATTCGGACGAGATTCATAAATAATCCCAATAACACCCAGTGGTACTCTCATTCTACCAACCTGAATTCCTGATGGCAGATATTTCATATCTGTGATTTCACCAATGGGGTCAGCCAGAGCAGATACCTGACGCAAACCTTCAACCATTGCTGCAATTCGAGCATCGGTTAACTCAAGTCTATCGAGCATAGCGGCATCAAGCCCATCTTCTTTACCCTGACGCAAATCTATATCATTGGCCTGTTTTAACTGTTCAGACTGGTTCATTATCTCATCAGCAATAGCCAGTAAAGCCTGGTTTTTCTGAGCCGGAGCAGCATTTGCCAGAATCGCTGAAGCTTCCCTGGCCTGAGCGCCAAGTTGTTGCATATATTGTTCAAGGCTTTGTTGTTGATCGATCACTGCATTCATGTTCATTTCTCATCAAAAATTAAGACTGAGTATCCAATGTTAACTAAAAATCTAATATTCAAGCTTCAATAATTCCGCAAAGAGAAGTCACTAACTGCGAAAGTGCAAGCCAGTCAGCATCCACATAGAGAGGAAATTGCTGACCTTTATTAATACGGTCTAATGTAGCACAGCTTTGCAAAAATCGCTCTAGTTGCAAATTAGAAAGCCGGGATAAGGCATGAGAATAAAGCTTTTGCTTAGTTTGCCAGATTCTCAGGGATTGCCAGGTAGAAGCATTTAATTGATTATTTGTCTGAGCATGCTTTAACTGTAGTAATGTTTCAATAGTATTTTGTAAAGCATATTGAATTTGAATTGGCTGAAACCCTTCCAGCCGCAATCCCTGTAATATTTTTACCGCTCGTTTATTTTGTCCTGCTAAACAGGCATCAACCAGTAAATAATGGGTGTAACGTGAACTTCGGGAAATACTTTCATTAATTTGTTGAAGATTTAAAGAAGCATTCGGTTCAAAGGCTAAGGCCAGTTTTTCTAGTTCCTGATCAGTAGCTAATAAATTACCTTCAGTCAAATCTGCCAGATACAACGCAGCCTGATGATCAAGACTAATTCCTTTCGTTAAAGCCCGTTGACTCACCCAGCTGGCAAGTTGATTGGCATAAACTGGTTTAAGCTCAACGACTTCACCGGCTTTATTAATTTTTTTTAACCAGGCACTGTTTTTAGAAGCCATATCAAGCTTTGGCATCACCAGAATAAAAACCATATCCTCTGGTTGTAACTCACAAAGCTGGGCAATATATTTTGCACCAACCTGTCCAGGTTTATTACTCGCAAAGCGCAACACCTGACATTTTTTCTCACTAAACAAGGATAAACTTTGACTATCTTCCAGTAATCCATTCCAGTCAAAACCTGACTCAACCTGATGACTGATAAATTCTTCAAAGCCTGATTCCTTTAATGTCTTACGCGCATCATCCAGCCATTCTCGAATCAATAGAGGCTCATCGCTAGACAATAAATAAACTGATCTTGCAGAAGTTTTTAAAGATGCCGGTAACATAGGTTTAAAAGTTAAATTATTATAGTCCTGATTTAATCTCAGACAATTCAGGTTTTCTAATACGGTAATCAGGATCAAAACCCTGTTAAACAGGAAAAGTCACCCTGAAATTTTGGCTAAAATGCTTTATATAAAAGGCATAATCCTGGAAAAATCAGTTGAGCGTGTAAAAGATGCGTAACAAATTGATGCGCCTGGTCTAAGTCATGGATGACTGTCGTTAGAGCAATGCAGGAGCAATTGCCGAGAAATCAAAAACACCGTAGTCACCTGATTGGTGAAGAGTGTGTTTTTGATTTTATCAGCTGCATTAAGGTGTTACCTGGACTTTCATGATTCAACTAATTTTTCCAGGATAATGCTAACACAGACTGTGTAGATCTGGCATGACAAGTTATTGATTTTCTCAGAAAAGAAGAATTTTGAAGTGCACAAAAAGAAAAACCTTCAGCCATTTCTGGCTGAAGGTCAATACTCTGCTGGTATTCCCTATATAGCAGCTTCCTGCAAGGCATCCATCCTGATACGAAAGAATCCATTCATGCTCATCGAGCAATTTCATCCATTAATTTCGTATTCCATTTGTTTAATCCCTTTAAACATACTTATATAATAGTCCTATAAAAATAAATAAACAGGTAACAATAACGACAGATTACGTACGACATAACAGACCCGTTATGTAGGACATCACCTACAAGTTTACATATCCCCATAAAAAAACCCTTAATCCTAAGAAAAAGGGTTTAAAGAGCATACCGAATGTTACTGGTAATTTTAAAAGTATCCCTGGAGGTCATCCAACCTCAAATAGTCACAAATCCCTGTATCTAATTTTCCTTTAGTCCAAATCCTGTGGACAAGACATATATTAATGAACCTGCTTTTAATAAAATACCTTATATCTCGACCAGGTTTGAAAGAAAACATAGATAGCATTTATAGGATTTCTCCTACATTTGAGATTACCCGGCAAAATTAGATTTCGCGTAAACCATCAGAGGGCTCAATACGAGAGGCTCGAATACCTCCTAGAATCGCTGCTGCTGCAGCAACAAACATGGTCAACCCTAAAGCCCAGAAGAAATGTTGGGGTAGTAAATAACAAATAACCTGCTCTATTTCCAGATTAGGGGCCAGTAACTGATTTATGGTTTGCTCAGCAATCAGATAAATTAATACGGCAAGCAACCAGCCAAGTATCCCTGTATATAAAGACTGCAATACGGGAAATAATATAATCTTGCCTCCCTGAAAACCGACCAGACGGAGAATACTCAAGTCCTTACGTTTACGGTCTACATTGGCCCACAAACTGGCACCAAGAGAAAAAGAAAAACCTACCGCTCCTACACAGGCAATTATCCAGAAAATAATACTGAGATTTCGATCGATGGATTGAACAGTTTTGATTTCTGCAATATTGGCCTTTACATTAATTCCTTTCTGCTCCAGTTCATTCACCAGGTTTTCGACATCTACAATTGAACGGGCATACATTCTGAAAGCAGGATAATTTCTTTTAGCTGAATCATTTTTATCACCAGTCCAGTTCAGCTCAGATACAGCTCGGCCATCTTTGAAACTTTCTGTTGCCAATAACATCTCAAGACTTACAAAAGCAACACTTCTGCTAATAATATTTGGTGGTGCTACATCAATTACCTGTAAATCGATATGCACACGCTCTCTTTTTCCTTTGAATTGCCTTACAAGACTGCCATCAAGCCTGTCTCCTTTAGCAATATTAAGTTTTTTAGCGATACTGTCACTGAGAATAACCTGATAGTAGCCCTGAGGTTTTATTTTTATTGATTGTAAAAGGGGGTCTTTATCAGCTGTTGCAAATAATTCGGTGGAAAAAATACGTCCGGCATTTTTACTTTTAAGCTGGATGGTGGCAGCCAGAGATCTTGTTTTGGGTATGATAAAGGCAACATCTTCACGCTTTGAAAATTCATCAAACCAAACCTGCTCATATTGACCACTACCTACTGCCCGGATTTCCCTGTTAGAGGGATTTTCGATCAACCCGGATATCATAGAACTAACAATGCCAAACTTTAAGCCAAACAGAATCATCATGGGAGCCAGAACAGAAGCGAGAGCCAGTACAAAGCAACCGGACATTCTCCATTCATGACTGTAATCTCTAAAGCTTAAGCTAATAATTTTATTAAACTGACTCATAAATAACAGTAGGGTTAATCTTTAAAGGTAGATTGATAAACATTGCCATTTTCAAGCACTTCTGCTTCCTGATGTAAACTACGTAAATCCATTTTATAGACATGTGCCCAGTCATGACTTGCGGTAACCATCGTTATCTTCAAACCTTTAACCAGCTCCATGACTACTGCCATAATTTTCCGTGCAGTTATTGGGTCAAGAGAAGCCGTTGGCTCATCGGCCAGTAAAATAGTCGGGCGATGAGATAAGGCGCGGGTAAATGCCACCCGTTGACGTTCACCAGCTGATAATAAACCGGGTAATTTATCCAGTTGGCGATGAATCCCCATCACTCTGGCTATAGAACGGGTTGAATCATCTTCCGGCATATTCATTAGTTTGCGAGGAAGCTCAATATTTTCACGAACCGTCAGATAAGGTAATAATCCACCCTGCTGCAACACATAACCGATATGTTGTTTGCGAATTTTTGCCAGTGCATTCTGCTTTTTCTTTTGCCATAGAGCATCAATACTGAATTCTTCCTGATCATTGGCCATTAATGAAAATTGATCAGATGAATCAGGATGTAGAGCCAGTGCCAACATATCCAGTAAGGTACTTTTGCCACATCCACTATGACCGACTAAAGCCACATTTTCCTGAGCCTTTATTTCTACCGAAGGGATAACCAGACGAAATCCAGCGCCATCAACTAAGCGAGATTTCACTACATTTTTGAGTGAATAAACAACCGACATGACAATTTTTTAAGTTAAAAATTTTAAGTACAAAAAGCGCTCAAAATTTAATTAGGGTAACAAATCCAGTGCAACAGGAAACATTGAATTTCCATTAACAGAGCCTCCACCCGGTGTGACCCAAAGGTCGGTATGGTCATGTAAAGCCTGATAATAATTTATTTTACTTTCCAGACGATGCATGAATTCAATCTGTTCCTTGGCAGACCATTCTTCCCAATTAGCCAGGCTCAGGTTCATCACTTCGCCTGTATAAGGCAAATCATCAATGTACTCGCGCATATAGCCCAGATCAGCCAGATTACCACCTTCACTGGAAATATTCCCGGATACAGCACCCGGATCACGACTTACTGTTGCAGCAAGACTTTTTAAATCATTTAAAAATCCAGAGGGTGTAAGCACTCCCTCTTCCGCTAACTCAAGAACCTGCTGCATAACTGATTTTAAGTCGGAAAGCTGGTCACGTGTTAACAGGACTCGTACGTCAACTAATGATTTTTGCGGATCACTGAAATCTCGATCAATCATCCAGGCATCAAAAACTTTAGGCAAAGGCTTCCCGGCCTCTTTCTGTAAATAGCGCAATCTTAGAGCATTGCCCAGTTTTGCTACTCGAGACTGTAACTGAGCCAATTGACTCTTATCAGCGGGCTCCTGAACAGGCTGTTGCTTAATATCTGATTGAGGTGATTGCTGTGCTATTTCCTGTTGTTCAGGTATTGGCAAAGGTAATACGCCATTAATTGTTGCTAGAACCTGTTGAGTGATTTGATTAGCCAGCACTTCTAATACATTACCGAACTCATCTACCTTACCAAGCTCCACGCCATAGTAAAAATCACCAATGCCTGGATAGAAAGATAATTTTTTATAGTATTTTTCAGCTCTTTGATGGTTGGCGGCTGGAGAATCAGATCGTAAGTGTAATACCCAGATGGAAATACCTTTATCATAAGCTAATTGTCTTAAGGCCTGAGCACTTAAACGGGTTGCTCCTAGAGAATCATCACTTTCCCTCGGACCCGCATCAGTAATTAATACGACATAACGGGCATCAAAATTATTCCAGTTAGTATTTTCTATTGCGGCTTTGATTCCTGCGTAGGCATCTTCCCGATAATCACGACTGGAAACGGAAGATGGTTCAAGCGTATTAACCCGTGAAAAGAATTCATCAGAGTCACCTCCTTGCTCCAGATTAACGAATGTGCGTGTCAGATAATCCAGTTCAGGTACCTGATCCACATTATCTCTAAAAGCAGTTAAGCCAAAATTTACCTGATTATTTAACCCTTGTCTGGCAATTGAAGCATAAACCTTGCGTACTGCTTCTCGTGTACGATCAATATAAGGTCCCATAGAAATGGTAGAATCTATAACAAAATGAATACCACTACGATATTGACGATTCGGTGAGTCAAGCTGCTGTTGTGTATCAGAGGTTACAGTCGTGTTACTGCTTGTTTGACTGTCAATTGTTTGAGTTGATGTAATCTGATCCTGACCATCACTTAAAGGAACACTCGCTATCTGTAATAGACGAGCCTGCTCATTACCAAGATAAACGTCTTCATGTTGTTTTATCGGTACCAGATAAAAATTATTATGAATATCGACATGTGCCTCTGGTTGAATGGCTATCACAGGGTTATTGACCACCTCTTCATTATTAACCAGTTTATTATAAAGTGTGGCATAAGCTTCCTGATCGTAATCATCTACCATTTTCTGCAGATTTGCCTTTTCTCCAAACATCAACACCCTTTGTGTATCCTGCGGGTCCTTGAAAGAAACAGTTAATGCCTGATTCCACACAATAGATTGATCTGCGGGAATCCACCCTGAAATTTTACCGAAACTGTCATGCCCGACTTCCAGCCAGTCTTTCTTTTTACTATAAACATAAAACACGCTAAAAGGGATAATATCTTTTGAGCTGGATTTTTTATCAGCCTGACTAAATAGTCTAGCATCAGGAATGCTTAACACTCTCTGGAATAATGATTTTTTCCCTTCCATTAACAAAGGTTTCTGTATAGCCCAGCTATTAACCGAAAATAACAATACAACAGTGAATAATAGACGCAGAAAAGGGGTGTTCATAAACATTCCGGTTAATTAAAATTTAACAGCAACTGCTGAGCTTCGACATTACCAAACCTTGCTTCGGCTATTGCCCATTGATAGAGATTATCCAGTCTTGGTTTAGCCGGTTCAAAACCACTATCCAGTGCTTGCCGGTACCACTTGTAAGCCTGTATAGCATCAGCCTGATCGAGTAAATTATTTTCAGACTGGAACATAGTAGGATCACTCATTTCTGCCATCATCATCATGGCTTCAACATGTCCTTCTTTAGCTGCAAAGAAAAAAGTTAAATGCGCATCAGCCAAACTACCTTCATTTGCATAAGACGAAGCTTTGGCCATCAATTCGTCAAATGGATAAGGCTTACCCTTTTGCCGAATCTGATCAATATACTCTCGTGCTCGTAACCCCGGTGGTACCAGTAAATCACGATTAATCTGTCCTTCGGCACCGTCGGCAGTTAACTCAGAATTGCTCCGGGCATCATCCATCTGTAAGTCTTTTTTTGTCACAGACCCACGGTCAGACAGTAAAAATATGACAATGATAAGACCAATTACAACAATCGAGACCCAGATAAGCGGGTTAGTCCTAGAGGAATCCTGTTCTTTTTCTGCTTGCACCATACCAATCTGGTTTTTTATTATTCGTTAGTTCCGGACGCAGTATCGTGCATGACAGAAATCATTTTGGCAAGAGCTACAACCTAAGTTTTAAAAATTTAACCCGGAAAAATCAGTTAAGCATAAAAAGAGGCTTAACGGTTTAAACCAGCAATCGCCATAGTGACGGTTGCATGGACAAAGGAAGTGTAGTTATTGTCTGAAACAAACAATTGCCTTTCATGGTTCAACTGATTTTGCCAGCTTTATCATCCTAGATTCCGCAGTTGACCGCTCGCAATAGAGGTTAACCGACTGTTTCATAAAGTATGACAGTTGATCTGTATAATCACCCAATCGGTGAATCCCGCTACGAACTGAATTGCACTTTTGAGGCGGCGTATCTCTTCGTTGTAAATCCTTGGAATAGCTCGCTATTCCGCGTCGTTACGCCTTGATCTACACCACCTCAAACGCACACTTCAATTCGTCCAACTGCGGATTCTAGGATCATCGACTTAACTGGGAAATCATACTTTGCATTAACCTTCTCAGTAGTCTTTTCTCTGCAGTATTGATGGTTTGCTCCTGAGCCAGTAAATTCGTCTTATCCAGTTGAACACTCGCTCTTTGCTGTAACTCACGTTGCGATAATAATTCTTTCCCGGTTTCTGATTGCACACTGAATTGTAATCCTAGCGTTAATTGCACCAGTTCAACATCGGCAACATCTGAACTGGCGACATCCCGTCTATTGAGTGGCGCAATAGTGACCAACAGCTGATTAGCACCTTTGCTATTCTCTGTTAATTCTGCAGATGAATTAACCAGCTCTTTTCGTAATAAAGAAAGCTGCTCAGAACTGAGATTATTATTTACAACAAATAAAGGATTGTATCGGTTTGCTATTTGAGAACTACCACGTAAATGAAAGCCGCAGGCTGTCAGCTGCAATGCTAGCAGCATAGTTAAAAACAGCCTGCTGGATTTAATTAAGGTCATTTAAACAACGATATTAACCAGTTTATTAGGAACAACAATCACTTTACGAATTTCTTTACCGTCAATAAAACGCAGGACTTTTTCATCTTCAAGTGCTGTCGTTTCACAAATAGATTTATCAGCAGAGCTACTCACTTCTATCTTACTCCTAACCTTTCCATTAACCTGAACTACCATTTCAATCGTATCTTTAACCAGAGCAGATTCATCATATTGAGGCCACTGATGATCAATAATGATACTGTCATGTCCAAGTTCCTCCCAAAGTTGATGACTTAAGTGCGGAATAATGGGCGCTAACATTAAAACAATACTTTCCAGAACTTCCTGTCGAATTGCTTTCCCCTGATCTGACTCATCGGTGAATTTGGATAAATGATTTAATAATTCCATATTAGCCGCAATAGCTGTATTAAAAGTCAGGCGTCGACCAAAATCATCACTCACTTTTTTCAGGGTTTCATGGCATTTTAAGCGAATTGCTTTCTGATCATTATTGAGAGTGGCGACATCAACCTTATGCTCTGGTCTACCTTTTTCAACATGCTCAAATACTGCATTCCATAAACGTTTCAAATATCGATGAGCGCCTTCCACACCCGCATCAGACCATTCCAGTGATTGCTCTGGTGGTGAAGCAAACATGATAAACAGGCGTACAGTATCAGCACCATACCGATCAATTAATTCCTGTGGATCAACCGTATTGCCTTTTGATTTAGACATTTTGGTACCTTCTTTTAATACCATGCCCTGAGTGAGCAGGTTTTTAAAAGGTTCATCAGAATGTACCAGACCTTCATCGCGTAATAATTTATGATAAAAACGTGCATACAACAGGTGCAAAATCGCATGTTCTATACCGCCAATATATTGATCAACCGGAGCCCAGTAATCAGCACGCGAATCGAGCATTGCATTTTGCTGATCGCGGCTGGCATATCGACCGTAATACCAGGATGACTCCATAAATGTATCGAAAGTATCCGTTTCTCTTTCAGCCGCTTTACCACAACTCGGACAAGTCGTTTTTTTAAATGAATCCATTTTTTTGATGGGCGAGCCAACCCCATCAAATTCAACATCTTCAGGTAAAACTACAGGCAGATCCTGTGCCGGCACTGCGACCGAACCACAATCAGGACAATTTATAACGGGAATCGGGGCTCCCCAATAGCGCTGACGGGAAACTCCCCAGTCTCGTAAACGAAAGTTAACTTTTCGTTCTCCTTTTCCTCTGGCTTCCAGATCATCGGCAATTTTATTAAAGGCAGATTGAAAATCTAAACCATTAATCATTTCTGAATTACAGCTGATACCATCTTTAGTAATAAAAGCTTCTTTATCCAGATCAACACTTGATCCATCAGCAGGTGCAACGACCTGACGAATATTGATACCGTATTTTTTAGCAAATTCCCAGTCACGCTGATCATGAGCTGGCACCGACATAATAGCCCCGGTACCATACCCAGTAAGAACAAAATTAGCGACATAGATAGGAATCTCTTCACCATTAACCGGATTAATAGCATTAATTCCTAATGGAAACCCTAGTTTTTCCATTTTTTCCAGTTCGGCTTCAGCAGTATTTGTTTTCTTACATAATTCAATAAATTCGCTTAATTCTGAATTATTGGCAGCATTGGTCAAAGATAATGGATGCTCTGCAGCAATCGCCATGAAAGTGGCGCCATACAAAGTATCCGGTCTTGTCGTATAAATTTTTAGCGGTTCACTACCTGGCACTTCAAAGTCAACTTCCATCCCTTCAGAACGACCAATCCAGTTACGTTGCATGGTTTTAACTTTTTCGGGCCACTCTACCTTATCCAGATCTTCCAGCAATTGATCGGCATAATCGGTAATTTTCAAAAACCACTGGGATAACTCACGCCTTTCAACGACTGTATCACAACGCCAGCATTTTCCATCTTCAACCTGCTCATTAGCTAGTACAGTCTGGTCATTCGGACACCAGTTAACCGGAGCCGTTTTTTTATAGGCAATACCTTTTTCCATCAAGCGGGTAAAAAACCATTGTTCCCAGCGATAATATTGTGGATGGCAGGTTGCTAACTCCCGGTTCCAGTCATATGCCAGACCCAGAGATTTCAACTGATCACGCATATAATCAATGTTTTCATAGGTCCATTTTGCAGGAGCAACATTATTTTTGATTGCTGCATTTTCTGCCGGAAGACCAAAAGCATCCCAACCCATAGGTTGCATTACATTTTTACCCAGCATACGTTGATACCGGCTAACAACATCACCAATGGTGTAATTTCGTACATGCCCCATATGTAATTTTCCACTGGGATAGGGAAACATAGACAGGCAATAATATTTATCCTTATCGGGCTGTTCGGTAACAATAAAGGATTCATCCTTTTCCCAGATTTCCTGGACTTTGGATTCGCAGCTTTTAGGGTCGTATTGTTGATCCATAATTACTCAGAATGTGGCGTATTAAAAAGCAGCAAAGCATACTCCAGAGCGCTCTGGACATAAAGCTTAAACCTGCAAAAATCAGGATTTATCTTTTCGTCTAAAAAAGAGTAAAACCGTTAAAACAATGAAAATTAACCCGGCAAGTACAGGTTGTACTTTAGCAAAAGTCAGAAAAGGTGTAGCCCCTTTTCGCCCCTGTACCTGAGCAGTTAATGTTTGCATTTCAAATTGTTTCATACTACTGGTCACAACACCTTTATGATCGATAAATGCACTTTGTCCGGTATTAGTCGCTCTCACCATTGGTCTGCCGGTTTCCAGAGAGCGCATCTGGGCGATTTCCAGATGCTGATGCGGCGCCAGCGAATCACCAAACCAGGCATCATTACTGGTGTTCACAAGAATATTGGCTGCAGGTAAATCAAGGTTAATATCCCGACTAAAAACATCTTCATAACAAATTGAAACACCCAGTTTGATTCCTTTTACTGACATAACAGCCTGCTCATCCGGTCCAGCAGTCATATCTGACATCGGAATATCAATATATTGCCGCATAAAAGAGAGTAATCGACGAAACGGATAATACTCCCCAAAGGGCACCAGATGACGTTTGTGATAAACCCCCTGATGATCCCCCATTAACATCATACTGTTGTAATATATTCGCCTCATCCAGTCTGAAACCAGAATACCGACTAATAAATTACTGTTATTTTCACTAGCCTGCAATGACATAGGCGTTAAAAAATTATCCTGCAAATCTTCAGATCGACCCGGTATGGCGACTTCAGGCCATACTATTAAATCACTGTTCCAGTTTAATTGAGTTGCATCCTGGTAAATATCGAGAATTTTTCTTCTATCCTCCCGACGCCATTTCATTTCCTGAGGAATATTACCCTGAATCATGGTGATATTCAGAGGATCGGAAAATTTCTCAGTCCAGCTAATCTGTTGTAAACCAAAACCAGACAGGCCAATAGCAGCAATTAATATGAGATAGACTGGAGATTTTTCCTTTTTCCATTTAACCATCGATAAGGATATCAATATTGACAGACTTCCGACCCCATAAACTCCGACCAGCGGAACAAAACCAGCCAGTGGTGAGCCTGTATGAGCGTATCCAACACTAAGCCAGGGAAAACCGGTTAATACCCAGCCTTTAAACCATTCCATCGAAAACCAGATTAATGGTAATGACCAGCTACTCCAGTAACCGGGATAGCGTTTCATTAAGGTCTTATATGCAATGAGTGCTGCACCAATGAACAGCGACAATGTCAGTATCATTAAGCCAGTTAAAGCGGCTGCTACCAGTGCTGGAGCATGCCCAAAATTATAAAGGCTGTGATAAATCCAGTTAACGCCAAAGCCAAAATAGCCTAAACCATAAAAAACACCGAGTAGAAAAACATGTTTGGTGTTATTTAAAAAGGATAGCTGAAATATTAATAATGCCGGCGACAGGATAACAATCGGCCAGAAAAAAAAAGGTGCAAATGCCAGCGGCATGCCAGCACCCGCCGCGAAGGCTATTAGCAAATGTAATAACATGATGAATTATCTATCTACTTCTGAAGATTCAACACTATTATCTATAAGCTGATATAAATGCACCTTCCGGCTGTCGGCACTCATCACCCGGAAAGTTAAATTATCCAAATCAAAACTTTCACCCCGACTTGGCAGTCGACCAATCTTACTCATCAGGTAACCCCCAATGGTTTCAACATCATCATTAAAAAATGAGGTTTTGAAATAATCATTAAATTGATCAAGTGGAGTTAAAGCACGAATAGTAAAACGATTTGAACCATGTTGACGGATATCAATTTCATCTTCATCATCATCGTGTTCATCATCTATTTTGCCGACTATCTGTTCCAGCACATCCTCAATTGTGACTAAACCGGAAACACCACCATATTCATCAACAATCATCGCCATATGTCGACGGTTGATGCGGAATTCTTTCAGTAAAACACTTAATCTTTTGCTTTCAGGGATAAAAGTTGCAGGACGGATATAATCATTTATTTCAAAACGTTCATCAGTTTTACTTAGAGAAAGTTGTAATAAATCCTTGGCCAGCAAGACACCAACAACATCATCTTTATCATCATCAATGACGGGGAACCGGGAGTGCCCGGAGTCATTAATTACTTCGGTAATTTCTTCCAAAGAGCTGGAATGATCAAGTACTGTCATACGGCCACGAGGTATCATAATATCGCGCACCTGCATATCAGAAACCTGCAGAACACCTTCAATCATGAATAATTCATCCGCACCAATAATTTGATGTTGATGAAAAACTCTCAATAACTCGATCAGTTGCTCCTGATTTTGGGGGTCTCCTGAAAAAGCACTCATTAAGCGCTCAACCAACCCCCTGGTCGATCCATTCACTTCGGCGTCAGCCATTTTGTTCTCATATCTATCTAATAAGGATTAGTGTGACCCAGACTCGCCAGAATTTCAATCTCCTTAGCTTCCATTTGTTGAGCTTCATCATCAGAAATATGGTCGAAACCCTGTAAATGCAGCATTCCATGTACCACCATATGCGCCCAATGTGAATCCAGCGTCTTATGTTGCTGAATTGCTTCCCTAGTCACAACTGAAGCACAAATCACCAGATCACCCAAATAATCATAGCCCAGAAAGTCGGAATCATCAGCAGGAAATGATAAAACATTCGTCGACTTATTTATACCTCTCCAGGTATTATTAAGTGAACAACTTTCCGCCTCATCAACAATTCGAATAGTTTGCTCCAATTGATGATAATCTGAAATCAATGAACTTTTAACCCAGTCTTCAATTAACTCAATTGACGGCACATCAGGTATATTATGGTCATTTTGCAGATCAATCTTAACTAAGCTTGTCTTCATAGGCCTCGTAAGCCTTAACAATATTCTGAACCAGAGGATGACGAATAACATCCTCGGCAGAAAAATAATTAAATCCGATACCTTCAACACCATTGAGAATATTCAAAACCTGCTTTAAACCTGAAGCCTGATGTCCAGGTAAATCAGTTTGTGTGATATCGCCTGTAATGACAGCTCTAGTGCCGAAACCTACCCGGGTTAAAAACATTTTCATTTGCTGTGGCGTTGTATTCTGAGCTTCATCAAGAATAACAAAAGCATGATTCAGAGTACGCCCTCGCATATAGGCAAGCGGTGCAACCTCAATAACATGCCTGGAAATTAATTTTTCCACCTTATCAAAGCCCATCATTTCATATAATGCGTCATACACCGGACGTAGATACGGATCTACCTTTTGCGCAAGATCCCCTGGTAAAAAGCCAAGTTTTTCACCCGCTTCTACGGCTGGTCGTGTTAATACCAACCTTGAAACCTGCTCCTGCTCCAGCGCCTCAACAGCTTTTGCAACTGCCAGATAAGTCTTACCAGTGCCCGCAGGGCCAACACCGAAATTAATATCATATCTCTGTATCGACTCAAGGTATTCATTCTGATGCAGAGATTTGGGTTTTATCAGGGTTTTCCTGAGTTTTATCAACTGATTGAGATCAGTCGGGTTGTGTCCGTTTTTAAACATCATTAAAACTTCTGAAACCTTTCTATCATTCAGAGCATCGTCTTTTACAAGCTGAATAAAACGATTTAAACAGGCACTAGCCGTTTCAACATTTCCAGTTTCACCCTGTACCGATATTTCTGAATCATGCTGCTTACACTGTACATTGAACCAGGTTTCAAGATCCTTAATATTTTTATGGAACTCCCCAAAAAGAGAAGCCCGCTGAACTGTATTTAGCTCAGCAAAATCTATACTAAACTCACTCATTTACCGCGTTATCTTGCTTAATTTTAACAGGAGATTTACGAAAAAGGGCAATTACAACTGCAACCATTAAGGCGACAAAAGATGTCAAAACGGTAATCAGTAATATTGTCTTCAAGCGGGATTTCAAGTTGGTTTCTACCAGTACATCATGACTGGTAACCTGATACAAACTAGCGTTATTACCCAAAACCTGTTGATTATGCACTGCCAGTAAACCCTGATATTCTTCAACAAGTACTTCAAAGTTTTGTCTTGCTAAAGCTATATCTTTAATAACATCAGATCTAATTTGTTTAGAAATATTCTCCGCACTACTTAGCAATCTTTTTTCAGCCCGCTGGAACTTAATAATATTACCTTCGATATCTTCAATACCCTGTAATACGACCAGTCGCTGATTGAGTAGGTCCTGCTTAAATGCTTTATCATTTTTTTCTTCGATTAATGCTGTAAATTTATCCAGGAAGGTACTGTCATACTGGGCAAAACCTCCCATAGCCCCTTCCTGCTTATTAACCTGCTTACCTGAGCTATTATTAGCATATTGATCAATTATCATTTCAAAATTCTGGGCTTTCTTCACTAATACTTCTTTCTTATCCTGAAAGTTTTGAATCGTGTTTTTTAAGTAAATAATTGCTTTATCAGCATCCCGGGTTATCCCCAGGTTGGTGACAGTTGAAAATAATGGTTCAATTTCAAAATCAACCAGATTTTTCAATTGCACCTGTAGATCATAACCACTTTTCCCCGATACCGGACTGCGTACCAGTCCTCCAATTGAATCTTCCACCAGAACGTCTAATGCTCCTTCCAGATATTTTGAACTATCCTGAAGGTATTCAAGTGTTTGTAAATACTCAAATCTATCGATTAAGTTAGCCTGATAAAAATCAGCACCAGCTACCTTAAGGTCCAGAACACCCAGTTCCTCAATCGCAATCCTTGACCAGACAAGGGGGATATCCATCAATATTTTCTGAATAGTAATTTCATCTAACCCCAAATGTTTTGTATCAAGTAAGGAAAGCCTGGCATATCGGGATTGAGCGGCACCCAGTTCATCCAGGTAGGACTTTTCCAGAGACTCTATCTCCGGGCGGCTAAGTTGTTTATTGGCTAAAAGACTTTGATACTTTTCCTTGATAAATGCGGCATTCTCCGAAAAGGGGTTAACTGATATAGAGTCACTAAACTGGTCGAACTTTATGTCTTTATTGATTAAATCATTTTTATCATAAACCTTCGCCAGGACCTTCGATGAAACAATATCATTGTAAGAAAAAATTTGCCCGGCAGGATAAAGACCCTTTTCAGCTTCTGGAAAATTGAATCTCAATATTTCTGAATAGCGTTTTTCAGGTGGGTTTTTCAATAAACTAAAAGATAAAATACCAAGCGTAATGACAGCGGCAGCAAAAACAAAAGCAACAATGAATAATCTGCGGCTCCAGATTTTATTAAATAGCTCGCTAATATCAATTTCATCATCCATTTCAACATATTGTTGATAAGAGACTTGTGGAGGTAGTGCCGTTTCTTTATTCATATTGTTCATTATCAACTTTTGTCAAAATATAATATTTCATAGGTTCTTGATTAATGCAGTTAGACATTATATATCAAGAATTACATGATAAGTTTTTAACATTCCCTGATTTTTTCATTTCCAGTGAAATTTAAAGGCTATTTTTAGAAATATATCCAATTTAACTATCAAGCAGTTGACCTCTGAGTGAATTATTGAGCGCTTCAGTAATCTCAACCTCTACAAACTGACCAATTAATTCATCAGATCCTTCAAAATTCACCACACGGTTATTTTCAGTTCTTCCAGAAAGTATTTTCTCATCTTTTCTTGAGTGGCCTTCAACCAGAATATTTTGAACTGTCCCAACCATATGATGAGATATTTCGCTGGCAAACTGTAAGATTCTATTCTGTAAAATAGAAAGCCTTTCTTTCTTAACAGAACTGCTAACATCATCAGGCATAACAGCTGCAGGTGTACCGGGGCGCTGACTGTATATAAAGCTAAATGAAGTATCAAAACCGATATCTTCAATCAATTTCATCGTTGCACTGAAATCCGCATCTGTTTCACCAGGAAAGCCGATAATGAAATCAGATGAAATACTGATATCGGGACGGATTTTCTGTAATTGCCTGATTTTATGCTTGTATTCCAGAACCGTATGTCCACGTTTCATTTGCATCAGAATTCGATCTGACCCACTTTGAACAGGTAAATGAATATGACTTACCAGCTCAGGAACCTCGGCATAAGTTTGTATCAACCGGTCAGAAAACTCCACAGGATGAGATGTCGTAAAACGTATTCGGTTGATTCCTTCAATTGCAGCTACATAATGAATTAATAGAGATAAATCAGCTATTTCGCCATCATCCATTAAACCACGATAGGCATTCACATTTTGTCCTAGCAGGTTCACTTCACGAACTCCCTGTTTAGCCAGAGAAGAAACTTCAGCAATAACATCATCCAGCGGACGGCTGATCTCTTCTCCTCGTGTATAGGGTACAACACAAAAACTACAATATTTGCTGCAGCCTTCCATGATTGAAACAAAGGCTTTAACACCATCTGACTTTGGTTCAGGCAGGTGATCAAACTTTTCAATTTCCGGGAAACTGACATCAACAACAGGTTGATGAGCATTCCGTACCTCTGCCAACATTTGTGGTAATCGGTGTAAAGTTTGCGGCCCAAAGACGATATCTACATAAGGAGCTCTGCGACGTATCAATTCACCTTCCTGACTCGCCACACAACCTCCGACACCAATAACAAGAAGCGGATTTTTTTCTTTCAGCTTACGCCAGCGACCCAACTGAGAAAAAACCTTTTCCTGCGCCTTTTCCCTGATTGAGCAGGTATTTAGCAATAAAACCTGTGCATTTTTTTCATCTGGAGTTGGAGTTAACTGACATTGCTCATTGAGTACATCCAGCATTTTAGCTGAATCATACTCATTCATCTGGCAACCGTGAGTTTTTATAAAGACATGATCTGTCATAATACGATCAAATATTGAAAAATGCAGCAACATACACCCGAACCAATATTTTTTCCAATATTTTCGAACATATATATATCTAATTTTTTAAATATTGACATTATTGAAAAGACTGGATAAAAGAGACAACTTTTTTACTGTCTATACTCCTTAAGTCCATAAGAATATCCGTCATTACCCAGCGAGTGTACCTGAAAGTAAATATAAAATGATGTTGCTTCCCATCAAGACTTTCTCCTTTTACATAAATCGAATTCAAAGAGATAAATTCAAAACCATCAAAATCGATAAAAGAAGGTGACTGCAAATTGGAAATATATTTTTTGGCACTTACCGTTATTTCATTTTCTGACTGGCTTTCACCTAACTCAAATAAGCGTGATAATCCATTAGATGAAAAAAAAAGATGGACAAAATCTTCTACCACCTTGGTCGCATAAGAAACCTTCGCCACAGTTATTGGGTCTGTTGCATCCAACTGCCCACTTCGTTGTGAAGCTTTCAATATAAGTTCTGTTTTAAGTTGCGCAATAAGACCCTGCTGAATGGAGGAATAATCAATATAATAATCCAGTTTTTCAACATTTTTCTGCTGAAGAGCTTGCTCAATGGCTGTTACAGATATTTTTGGTGAATATAAAATATAAGTTACATAAACGCATAATAGATAGGCAATTAAGCCCAGCACAATAATTTTTCTATCCTTAAACATAAACTTTATTTCATTCAGAAAAACAATAAACTGGAATACAGATGAGAGTAAGTATCACAATATAATAGCCTTTTTATGTGATTCTCCAAGTGGACAAACTGTTCGATCAAAATTTTTTTCAATTATAATTGAACAACATTCGATAAACTTTTTTTTGTACCAGTAACTGCTAGAGTTAACTCATCCACCACATCGCATTGTGGCTTATAACCAGATACTGCCTTCTGTAATATTGCTCTAACCTCTTCAAAATCATTCAAGTCAGTCGCCTTCTGCAATTGATTAATCATCAATTCAAGTTCACTCCAGATAATAACTTCTTCTTCTGCACTCATTATTTTCTCATGACTGGTTGGCAACACATTATCACCAATCAAGAGTTCTTCATACAGTTTCTCACCCGGTCTCAATCCGGTATAAACTATTTCAATATCACCATTTGGATGATCTTCATCACATACCTCAAAGCCACTTAAACGAATCATGCGCCTGGCCAGATCAACAATATAAACAGGTTCTCCCATATCAAGAACAAATACATCACCACCCCGCCCCATTGCACCGGCCTGAATAACTAATTCAGCCGCTTCAGGAATAGTCATAAAATAACGAATAATTTTACTATCGGTTACGGTTACAGGTCCGCCATTTGATATCTGTTCACGAAAAAGCGGCACAACAGAGCCTGATGACCCTAAAACATTACCAAATCGAACCATCGTAAAGCGAGTTTGTCTCGACAAGTTCTTATCAAGACTTAAAGCTTGTAATATTAACTCTGCAAAGCGTTTAGTCGCCCCCATAGTATTAGTTGGACGAACCGCTTTATCGGTAGAAATCAGTACAAAGGTTTCAACCTTCGCTTCAATAGCAGCCTGAGCTGAACGTAAAGTTCCGAATATATTATTATAAATTGCTTCACCTGGATTTCGTTCAACCATAGGAACATGCTTATAAGCCGCAGCATGGTATATGGTTTGAACATCAAAAGCTTTACAGATTTCGGTCATACGAGATAAATTGGTCACGGATCCCAGTATTGGAATCAACTTAATATCTGAAACAATTTTGCTTAATTCTTTTTCTATGGCATAAAGCTGAAATTCACTTTGCTCAAAAAGAACCAGCTTCTCTGGTTGATGAATAATAATCTGACGACATAACTCAGAACCAATAGAGCCACCAGCACCTGTTACCAGCACTGATTTATTTTTAATATTCGAATTCAATAATTCAATATTCGGTTCAACTGAGTCACGTCCCAATAAATCACCTATATCGATTTCACGGATATCCTCAACTTTAATCTTTCCCTGAGCCATCTCTGAAACACCCGGAATAGTTCTCACATGTACCGAATAAGGTTCCAGTAACGAAATAATTTCTTTCCGGCGACTTTTTGATATTGAAGGTAAGGCCAGTAAAACTTCCTGAACATGAAAAACTTCAATGAGATAACTCAAATGAGAAAAGGCATGGATTTTAAGGCCATTGACATGGAGGTTTTGCAGAGATGGATTATCATCTATGAAGGCAATGGGTTGCTGCTCGGAACTCATCATCAAAGCTGAAGCAAGCTGCATACCAGCAGAACCAGCCCCATAAATAACGACTTTTTTATGCTCCCCACTTCCCATACGAAACGTCGATACAGCCCGACCACTAAATAGCCATCGCGCAGCCATTCGACTACCACCAATAAAAAGCATGGCTATAAGAGCATTTAAAATATATATTGATCTTGGGATGCCATCTACTTTAGCGAGCAACACCAATAAAGACCAGATTATGGCGTAAAGAATTACCGACTTAACAACAGCCCATAGCGCTTTAAACCCAATATATCGCATAATGGCTCGATAAAGCCCTAACCGAATAAAAACAGGTATGGCGATTAATGGAGCAGCTAAAAATATCCAAAACTGTTGAGCTGTTGGTTGATACAAATGATCATGACGGATGGAAAATGTCAGCCATAAAACAACAGGCACCATGAAAAAATCCAGTCCCAGAATAAACAGTCGTTTAAAGGAACGATCCAGGCCAAGAAACCAGTTGATAAGTTTATTTGTCATTCGATTTTTTAAATGGATAAGAAAACTTTTTAAGTATGTAAGCTATTATAACCAATTTTTACCTGTAAGTTTCACAATTAAGTCACTTTCATCCCGCTGCACCCACAGGTACTTCAAGTACACTTTAGAAATTATTGCATTAAAAAACAGATATTTAATCCAACATCAGAAATTACCATAGCAATCAAGTTCACTTCAACCAGGATCAATCTCTCTTATTCAATCAATCCTGTTAGATAATGACGAATATTAACAGTGGACTTATTGATAGCTGGTATGACAAAAGCACCTTCCAGATGCATTTATTAGCGATCAAATCAATGATTTAAGAATTCTGATTAAAACTGAAAACAGATGCCCCTCCTTGAACCTAGAAAAATCAGTTGAATCATGAAAGTCTACGTAACACCTTAATGCACCTGATAAAATCAAAAACACACTCTTCACCAATCAGGTGACCACGGTGTTTTTGATATTCCGGCAATTGCTCCTGCATTGCTCTAACTACAGCCATCCCTGGCTTAGACCAGGCAGATCAATCTGTTACGCATCTTTTTCACGCTCAACTGATTTTTCTAGGTTGAAACCTCTCGGATTTGGGAAATATCTACTCTGGAAAAGGCTGTTTATCTGATTTTTAGTCAATGAAGTCTTTCTCTCAAGAAAAATGAATCTAAGCATAGCAATTCCCAGCTTTAAGAAAAAATTTACTGGCTAAATAAACAACTATTGATAAACTTCTAAGCCTTTTATCTCATCTAAACAAACCAGAATAAATTAATAATCAGAAATCGATAGGTATGAATAGTGGAAAAATAGATTTTGTTCTTACATGGGTTGAGGATAATGATCCTTATTGGATTGAAGACTTCAATAAATATAATAAAAGTGACCGAGACTCCAGGCCAAAGAGATTTAGAAACTGGGATATCCTGCAGTACTTATTTCGTGCTTTTGAAAAATTCACAGCCTGGGTAAATAAAATTTATTTTGTGACTTATGGGCATATACCCTCCTGGTTAGACATGACAGATAACAAATTAGTTATAGTTAAACACGAAGACATTATGCCTAAAGAACATCTGCCCACTTTTAACAGTTGTGCAATAGAAGTAAACTTATACAAAATCAAAGGTTTGAGTGAACAATTCGTTTATTTTAATGATGATACCTTGTTATTAAAATCCATTGACAAGACTGTATTTTTTAAAAAAAACCTACCTGTTAATGCGGCTATTTCAAATATTACTAATACTGGAGAAAGTGCATATATAGCAGTAAATAACGTTGGTTTAATTAATAAAAATTTCAATAAAAAGATTAACAAAAAATTAAGGAAGAATAGCATCATATTCAGGAATTTTTTCAAGTGGTTTTATCCTGGATATCATTTTCACATTATTAAAACACTGACCCTGATGCCATGGAGTGCTTTTACCGGATTTAAAAAATATCACCATCCACAACCATTTTTAAAAAACACATTTATAGAAGTCTGGCAGAAAGAAAGTAAAAAATTGACTACTGTCTCGAGTTCAAAATTCAGAAGTTATTCAGATGTCAGTCAATATTTATTTAAATACTGGCAGTTTGCAACTGGAAAATTCTACCCGGATAGTTACGAAAAAGCTTATAAAAAACGTAAATATATAGAATTAAGAACGCAGAATGTTGCAACAAGAACTGCAAAATTAATAAATAAAGAAAAATATGAAATGCTCTTCCTCAATGACGAAATATCTGGGGCAAGCTTTAGCTCAGAAGATATCGCTATCAAGGAATTTGATAAGAGTAAAGATTTTATTAAACAGGTGCTTGAAAAAATACTACCAACAAGATCCTCTTTTGAACGGAATGAATAATTTATTGTGACATATATACATCATCATATAGATCTCCTCAGGAAGAACAGTAAAAAATATAACACTTTACTCTTTTTAATGATGTGTCTGGCTTTTAGCATTCCATTTGGTAATGAATATAGCAGGAAAATACTCGTTTTAATTGTTTTATTATGGTTATTTACAGTAAAGCTTAATGACATTAAGTACATTTTTAAACAAAAAGTAATCATTGCGTTTACTTTATATATTCTGATGCATGTACTATCTTTGTTATGGAGCGAGCATGTAGCCGAAGGAGCAGACTTTATCAGTACATTTATAAGATATACTTACATTCCATTAATACTGCTTGCAACAGTGCTCAACAAATATAATTTAAAATATATCATAAGTGCTTTTGTCATAGGCATGTTTATAAATGAAATAATTTCTTACTTAATTTATTTTAACTTATACCAGACTGAGTATTCCAAAGCACACCATTGGCCTGTTGGATTTCTTAACCATATACCTTATAGCGTATTGGTCGCTTTTACAGCCATACTGATACTTTTCCAGGCCAAAAATTTTAAGAATATTTTTATTAAAGGCATTTATATCATTTTTTTCATGACCATGACTGCAAATCTTGTCATATCAGGAGGTAGAACGGGATATGCAGCTTATTTTGGGAGCTTGCTGATTCTTCTATTTAGCTATTACAAAATCACAATAAAAAATTTTTTAGAATTACTAATTTTCCCCATCATAGTATTTTCACTGGTATTCTCATTAGATGACGCTATTCAGACAAGGATGAATGCTTCGTTTGTTGCACTTGAGAAAATTAAAGATTCTGATGACTACAATACAAGTTTCGGAACTAGAATTGCAATGTACCCTTTAGCTCATGATATTTTAAAACAACCTGAAAATAGCTTTCTATATGGTGCAGGAACAGGTGACATTTATCCTGAAATGAAAGCAAGTAATGCTCGTACCCAAGCTGTTAAAAAAGTACAGCCTCACCTTCATAATTCATATCTAACCGCATATGTTAATATGGGTATATCTGGTTTATTTTTATTTTTATTCTTAATTTACTCAGTATGGACCCCCCCCCTGAAAGATAAAGAGATACTCTTCTTAAAACAGGTATTGGTGCTTACCATTTTTATATCGGCTTTCGGAGATGACATGCTTAGCATAAAAGAAACAATGATTTCCTTTGGCGTTTTATACGCTGTAGTACTTGCACAAGAAAAAAGTGAAAAAGTGAATTTAAGCAATCTGTAAAAAAATTATATACCAGGAATTTAGAACTCATCTGGATGATATTTGCTTAATTAATTTAATATCAATATCTTTCTCAAAACGGAATATGATTGAGAAAGTTTTAACAATAAATATTGGGGTGATATTGATGCAAGCAATAGAAAACAATACATATGATGTCTATGCTCTTTGGGAAGGAAAATGGGAGTTAATTGAAGGTTTTCTTTAGCTATGTCGCCATCACCAACAATCATCCATCAAATAGTAGCCAGTAATATCTTATTTGAAACTAGAAACTTGGGAGAATGTGAAAACGGTGTTCTGATTAGCAAAGAGGATTGGAAGATCCATGAAAATACTGTGCTTAAACCAGATATCGTATTAATCTGTAATGAACCCAATGACAGTTATATCACTAAATCGCCTGAACTGATCGTAGCAGTAGTTCCTCGACCGCTAAGCGGGACGAAAAATTTAAATTTGAAATTTATCATTTTGATAATTTAACTTGCCCTGTGAGTGTTGATTTTGATGTTGTATTTAAAAGATTGAGAAGCAAAAAACATTTAAAAAATTTTAGGAGTCAGCTTCCCCATCTCATCGCTTTATCAGGCCGCTTCCCTTTAGAAATTTCCGTTAATGTCAGTTCCAACTCACGACCAGATTTTTGCCAGATCCAGAGTAATTTTACACTCATCAAATTCAAAGCCTAAAACTTCGTTACTTGCATCAAGACGCTTGATGAAACGCCCCTCAAACAAATCATAAATTTCAATTATAGTAGTTTCGGGATCAACAATAAGGTAAAACTTAACACCCTCTTTTTCATACAGTTTGGATTTTGTGGTTTTATCTTTATGAGCGGTTGCTTTAGATAAAATCTCAACGATTAAAACAGGAGCTTTGGTTAAATACTTCCCACTCGTATTTCCACAAACAATCAGGTTATCCGGTTGTACAACAGTATCATCATCTATTCGCCAGTCAACCGGTAACAATGCCATACAATTTTCACATCCATCCAGTTGCTGTTTTAATAACCAGGCTATGTTATTACTAATAGATTGATGCTGAATTGATGGCGCAGGGCTCATCGCATAGGCAATTCCATCTATCAACTCCCAGGCACCCTCCCAGCATTGATAATCATCCCAGGTATAATGCGGTAAATTAGATATATCTGGCTGCCCCATAGTTTACCTCACAAAAGATTATTTCTTTTAATATAGCTAAAGTTAAAATACCTCTCAATAAAATACTCTTATTTACAGTAAAAATCATCTCATATTACTTTAAACCTAGAAAAATCAGTTGAATCATGAAAGTCTACGTAACACCTTAATGCAGCTGATAAAATCAAAAACACGCTCTTCACCAATCAGGTGACTTCGGTGTTTTTGATTTCTCGGCAATTGCTCCTGCATTATGCATATTCTAGCGATCATGAACACCCGATTTCTACGCATTGGGCTGATTTGTTTTTTACCTCAAGTGTTCACGATCAGTCAATGATTCCGTATTTTTTTCTCTTCGATTCGCCTTTTAATTTAGTTCTATGAGCGTTGTGCATAAGTCGATCAAGGCTGGCGTCAGCCAGGGTGTTATCACCGATTGATACCATTGATCAGTGGATAATTGACTGATCATCAGCATTGATGAGCTGTTATGTAGATCATCCATAAGTTCCATCAGGTCATTCCTCTGAGGGCTTTTAACGGTTCCAGCCCCCAGTCATCCATGATCAGCAAACCCAGTTTGGAGAGCGCCTGGAGCGCTTTGCTGTAACTCCCATCGGCCTTACTCTCTGAGTCAGTGCGATCAGTAGGCGTGATAAGCGGTAAGTAACCGGTCATTTTGGGACGTAGTTCCAGGATGACCAGTTACTTCGCGCGTACGCTTTTATTATTACAGAGGAAATCTGGGGCTTGTGTTAGAAACATGGCCTATAAAAGAGCGGTGAGCATGATATGCTTGTCCAATTTATCTGCCTGAAAGCCGTGATGATGCTAGCAGGTATCAATTTTTTTATGGCTGAGTAATTAAAAATTAAGCTTAGCTTAAACATCATTTACTTGCTAGCGCCATAACTGTCTGAATAGCAACTATTGTTGCGCTAATTTCTTCCTGGGTTAGTGTTGGGTGTACGAGAAACATTAAAGATGTTTCACCCAACTCTTTCGCAACAGGAAGCCTTTTGACAGGCCTAAAGCCTGTACCATCAAAAGCTTTTTCCAGGTAAACTTCGGAACAAGAGCCGGAGAAGCAAGGCACTCCCAATGCATTAATTTCACCCATTATTCGATCTCTATTCCAACCCTCTTTTAAATCCTCCGGCTTAACAAAAACATAGCATTTATAGGCAGCATGTAATATATACGCTGGTAAAACTGGTACACGTAAACCTGGGTACTTTTTTGCCGCCTCCCAAATTTGTTGCGCATTAGCTTGCCGTTTTGCAGACCATTCAGGCATTCGCCGTAATTGAATCCGACCAATTGCCGACTGCATCTCAGTCAAACGCCAATTAGTCCCAAAAGTATCATGCAGCCATCTAAAACCAGGGGGATGCTCTCGATTATAAACTGCTTCCCATGATTTCCCATGATCTTTATACGACCACATCTTAGACCAAAGCTCTTCGTCATTCGTCGTGACCATGCCGCCTTCGCCACCTGTAGTCATAATTTTATCCTGACAAAATGACCAACACCCAATATGCCCAATAGACCCTACAGATTTTCCCATATACGTTGCACCATGAGCTTGTGCACAGTCTTCGATAACTTTTAAATTAAACTGATCAGCGATAGCCATAACTTCATCCATTTCACATGGCCAACCTGCCAAGTGGACACAGATAATAGCTTTTGTATGAGCAGATAAAACTTCTCGAATTGAATCGGCAGAAATGTTCTGACTATCGGCATTAACATCAGCAAAAATTGGGACAGCCCCTGCTATTACTATTGAAGATACTGACGCAAGAAAGGTTCGAGATGTAACCACGACCTCATCACCTTCACCCAGACCTAGAGCCTTCAGCGCTATATCTAATGCCACTGTACCGTTAGCCAAGGCGACTGCATATTCAGTCCCAGTCCAAGCGGCGAACTCAGATTCAAAATCACGACATTCTTTGCCTGTCCAGTAATTCACTTTATTGGATAGTAATATTTCGGAAACGGCATCAGCCTCTTCATTTGTATATGAAGGCCAAGATGAAAAACCGGGATTAGTCATAAATAAATTCCACTTCTGCAACACTTATATGGTGGGATACTGTCAGACACAACAATTATACCAAGTTGTAGCAACACCTCCTCGAACCTGTTCAGTTAAGTTATTCCACTTCTAAGTCAATACCAAAAATATATAAAGATTTACACTCACGGCACTTTAAATCCCTTAAAATCTGGGATCCAAAAGATATCAACTTCTTCTAATATTTACTATATAAAAAAGAAATTCTTATTTACCATTGTTTCTTTGTGCTTCAATATTTAAAAATTTTTAAATATCAATTTACATCACACTATCGCAGTGTTCTATTGCTTCATCTAATACGTATTGGATTTACGATATATTTTCCTCGAGATGATATCAAATGTAAGTCATTTACATTTGACCGAACACCTGCATGTGAATCCACAACACATCCATTACCAATAGAGACACCTGGATAAATAGTTGATCGAGTCCCTAGGAAGCAATTCAAACCTATTGAGGCACAACCATTTAATGCAGCGTATGGGGATAATATCGAGAAATCACCAACCATTGCCTCATGCCCCACACTACAGTGGACATTTACAACCACACCTTTCGCCAGGTAAGCATGAGCGTTTATAATGGAGAATGGGCACACTATAACCCCCTCTGAAATCATAGCAGACTCAGAGACCATTGCTGACTCATGAATATAAGCAGGCATACAAACCCCTGCTTTCGAAAGTTTAGTAATTACAGCTTTTCGACTTTTTACAGATCCAATCGCAACAACTACAGCCTGCGAAGCTGAATCTGGAATAAAATCATTTATCCCGCCAAGAATTGGTCCGGCCACAGATTCAGGTAACTGCACATCTCCATTGTCATCAATAAAACCTGCAACGGTTACCCCTCCTTGCTTCTCTTCCATTCTAAGATAATCATAGATTTCCAGGCCGAAACCACCAGCACCAGCTATCACAACAGAAGATATTTTTGATGAACTTATCAATGGCATTAAATTTCCTTTCTATACTCTTTGAATAATCAACTAATTGTTATTTCACGCATAAATACTCGAATTAAGTCAAAGCCATCCCAGACTAGCGAAAAATCGAGGGCCCTGCCAAAAGGTACAAAACGATCAATACCAGAAAGAGATGATCGTTTAACGAACGCTTTCAATTCTTCCTGATCAAACCCTGAATACGAAACAGTCTGAACTTTTCGATTTAACACCCCACATATCTCATCCAAAGTATTTAGCCTTGACTCAAAAAACAAACCCGCTCCACAATGTTCATTTTCATGAAGAGATGGTTTTTCCATCCATATTCTGACCAAGTCGTTAGTCCCGCACTGTTTAACAGAAACTTCTTCTTCTATGGCTAAAACATCACTGGCAACCAGTTTATTTATATAATCCGCATCAATAAAACGGTCATGCTTTTCAGAAATAAATAGTTCAAATCGAGGCCAAAAATCTGCTTGAGATCGACCTACATCTGCACGACTACCGACCCATAGAAACATTCGAGGGGAAGAACAAGCCATTTGATCGAACCAGTAGGTATCATTATAGAATTGCTCGATTAACTCCTCTTTCTTCTCCTCATTAATTGACAGCCAAAAACTTGCCTTAAGAATTGCGAGCGAATATTTATTGGCAAATGCGACTTCTATTGAGGTAGCAGGTAGCGGAATTTTCCGAATCTCACCGACAGTATTATCACCACCCCAAATAACCCTGACATCACAGACTCCCGACAGTCTAGTTGTTAGTTGAGTATCCGGTTTATATCGCAACAGAATTGTTCTCGAGGCAATTTCAACATGACCCTCATTAGTAAGCACCTGACTAATAGTCTGTAAAAGCAATTCAGTTTGGGGTGTAATTTTAGATGAAAGGCGAACTATATTCCTATTCCCAGAGAGTAAAGACAAAAACCACGAATATACAAAAATCGTATCTACATTAGAAGGTGAAATATGGAATACTGTTCCTCTCGGAACAAGAAGCATACCTGATGAAGACCGTTCAAACATATCTTGCAGTTTTAGCAGGTTTGCTCTCCTCATCCAAAAAGCCAAAGCTATGAGTTCTGGATAATCTCGAGACCGTGGGTTCCGCATTAGATTCGATGAGACCGCCCCCACAAAATTAAGTGATAACTCTGAAAAAGGTGATAATGTCACCGAGTCCGAAAGTAGCTCGGGTGATGGTGAGTTCGATAGAAGTTCTTCATATTCAGACATCAGGACAAAACTCATCAATTCTGTTGTGAAAAATCAGAGGCATGTGTATCACTACAACCACGCAACTCTGCTTTTGCTAAGCGACCATGAATATGAAATGTTTTGCCCAACCTGCCGCACGGGCAGTCATCTATCCCAATCCATTCGCCAAGGTCTTCAGTCAATAAACTGTGCCCAGGATAACTGGATGGCAATACAGATAAAACTTGGACAACCCCTTTTTTTCCTTTGGGTAATACAGACCAATCTTGTGCATCACGAATTAACACCTCAGCATAAGATGGCGTATGCAATCGACCATGCTCACACTCCATAAAGATGGAACCAACCTGTTCCACCATCCCATAGAAATTATGAACCTGATTTATATTGAAGCATTCTGATAATGCACGCTTAAACTCCAGATTACCTACAGCCTCATCTTGTAGCTTTTTCCACCCACCGCTATGGATTAAGATTGCTTCTTCAAATTTTGGGGCAGATGGCAACTTGGCTAGAGCCTGGTAGAAATACTTCCAGACCATAAAAGTAAAACCGAAAATAAAAATACGTTTGCCCTTATTTCGTTCTAAAAATGACTGTATAACATTTAGATCGGGGATCATATCTTCACCAGATAAAGCATAGGTATGATCATAACCAAAATTCGACAAGCCAAGAATCCCAGCCCCTCGAGCGGAAAACGAGAGGCGGTTTTTAATAACTTCTGGATGATCAATTATTAGCATTGGCAACCGAGACTTTCCTAAAAACTGCTGAAGAATCCGGACAAGAGCTTTTGTTTGCATCTTCGCCATTTCACGATCAAGAATAATGCGAGACACCTTCTGTGATGTTGTACCCGATGAAGTCAGTACCTTGAATACCATTTCTGCCGGTACTGAACTCAGCTCATACTCTTTAAATAGCCTAACCGGAATAAATGGGATATTTTCCAAGCCCTGGTCGGAAGCAGTTTCATAACCATGTGCTTGTAATATTTTAGAATAGAGCTCACAGTTATTCTCATGATGTCTAGTAAGAATGTTGAGTTTTTTGGAAATTAACTGTGTCTTATCCTCGTTCGCAACACCATAAACCGGCCAGTTAAAAAAGTCTTGCTCTTGTAACAATGACACAGACTAGATCCCCTCAGAAGGTAAAAACTGACTAAGCAAATCAGTGTATTTAATTTTACCTGAAGATGAGTGCGGAAAAGTATCAACTCTTTCTACTCGAATGGCAGAATGATGAAGGTGATATTTCGAAGTAACCGATAACATAAGCTTCTCTTCATCATCGACACTTGCAGTGATAACAGCAATAACCATCAAGTCATCTATCCCCGTCACCGCAACATCAAATCCTTTCTCTCGTAGATTACCCTCAACCTCATCCAGACTAATTCTATTACCGAATATTTTTATAAAACGCTTCAGTCTACCGGCAATAAAAAAATAGCCATCATGATCGCGCCAGGCCAGATCACCTGTAGACAACACACCATTTTGCGTATCAGGTAGAGCTAGATCCTTAACATTATTAGCATACCCCATCATCACATTGGGCCCAGTGTAACGTAACTCCCCAACCTCACCAATTTCCTCGATTAGATTACCTTTTTCATCTACTAGCTCCAGAACCCCATCTGGTATTACCCTTCCAATGGAGCCCACTTTATCCAGGAGCTTTTCGGGCGGAACATAACTGATTCGAGCGGTTGCTTCGGTTTGACCATACATAACAACAAATTTCTGTTCCCGGGACAGAGTCAACTCACCATACCAACGAACAATATCGGGATCCAATCTTCCACCTGCTTGTGTCATCATTTGAAGTGAGGGCAAATCCATTCTTTCAAACCTGAGTTGTTTGATCATTTTATAGGTAGCGGGTACCCCTGCAAAACTAGTCGCTCGTTGCTTTTTTAACAAATCCCAAAAAGCCCTGGAAGTAACTGGCTGCCCCGTCAAGATAATAGTAGCCCCAATCATCAAATGGCTGTTAAGAACGGATAATCCATACGAATAATGCAATGGTAACGTCGTAATTGGGCGTTGTTTGTGGTCAAGTCCAAGATATTGAGCTATTGAAGCAGCATTCGAACGAAGGTTCTTTAATGTTAATCTCACCAGTTTCGGTGCGCCAGTGCTGCCCGATGTTGACAACAGTATAGCAACATCAGGGTGAACCTCAGGGCCTTCAACACCTTCATACTCGATCCATTGCCCCTCTACACCCCAACAATGAGAGACATTATAATGACGTAACAGTCTTGATTTTAGATCCAAATCCAGTTCAGCATCGACCAGTAACGCAGGTACCCCTTGCCGTAAAGCCCCAAGATAACCATATATAGTATCTAATTTATTAGCACATTCTATTGCGATTAATGAACTATTTTTTTCTGGGGCACCTTCTATGTTAAAGATATTATCGGCTCGTTGAGCAAGATCCTGATAGGAGATAACCTCATGATCCTCAGTTATCATGGCGGTTCTATCGGTAAAACCAGCCAAACTATGAGCAAACATCAGATCAACATTCCCCCATCAACTCCTATTGTTTGCCCAGTAACATAAGACGATAGGTCTGAAGCAAGAAATAAAGCAACCTTAGCAACTTCTTCTGGCTCACCGGCCCTCCCCATTGCTACAGAACTTACACGTTCATCATATTTTTCAGGACCTATAGAGCGAGCCATATCGGTATCAATGAAACCTGGTGCAATAGCATTGACACGGATATTAGATGCAGCCAATTCCTTCGAGAGAGATTTGGTAATACCAATTACTGCAGCCTTGCTACCTCCGTAAACAGCCTGCCCGGAATTACCATTTGTACCTATAATCGATGCCAGGTTAATAATACTGCCCGCACCATTCCTTGCCATTAATCTACTAGCGTATTGCGAGCAGTATAAAACTCCATAGGTATTAATACTAAATACACTGTTAATTTGCTCCGGCGAGACCATTCCAATTAAGGCATCATCTAAAACCCCTGCATTTGAAACCAGAATATCTAACCGCTTAGTTAATTTAAACAGGGCCTGGAAGGCATCTCGAACACTTTCAGGATTAGACACATCTAGTTTTAATGTTGTTATCACGGAAGACGGAAATTCATCCATAATTTGAGCTTTAACAATCTCCAACTTTTCGGTCGATCTTCCTGTTAAAACCACATGTCCTCCCTCCGTAGCGAATAGCCGCGCAATTGATAAACCTATACCCCTGGTCGCTCCAGTAATAAATACCACTTTATCTCTGAGTAACATATTTATTCCGTAAATACTACATCGTACTTTTCAAGAATCTCTTTAGCTTTACCCACGGAACTCATATCAATAATATCATCAGTGTCCATCATTATATCAAACGCATCTTCTAGTGCCGCTACTAGCGCCATATGCGCTACTGAATCCCATTCAGGAATAGTATTATAAGACAGCTCATCATTAACACGACTTATAGAGACATTAAGAGCCTCACAAAATACTTCATAAAGATCGCTTTTACTTTTCGTCATAACCTTGAATCACCATTAAAAACCAAATATTTTAGTTACCTTTAAACTTTGACATTGTAACCTGATTTTCTTCATTAATACCATCCCGTTGAAAAACTCTCACAACGGTTTTAAACAATATTTTCAAGTCTAGCAAAAATGCTCGATTATCAACATACCAAACATCAAGTTTAAATTTCTCATTCCATGAGATCGCATTGCGACCATTCACTTGCGCCCATCCTGTAATACCAGGTTTAACCTCATGGCGACGCATTTGACTTAAATTATAAAGAGGTAAATATTCCATCAACAAAGGACGAGGGCCGACTAAACTCATCTCACCTTTTAAAACATTCCATAACTCTGGAAGCTCATCCAGACTGGTGCTTCGCATAAATTTACCAAAGCCTGTTAACCGTGCCTTGTCAGGCAACAAATCACCCTCAGCGTCAGTATCATTTGTCATAGTTCTAAATTTTACCATTCTAAATTCATGACCATTTAAACCTGGGCGTATTTGTGAAAAAAAAATGGGCGAACCCAGATTTAACCTGACCAGTACACCTAATACTAAAAGCACAGGAATCAATATAGGCAGAGAAAGTAACACTAATAAAACATCAAAAAATCGTTTCAAAATAATCACTCACTTTCGCGTTATATCTTTAAATAATCTGGCAAAAAATCCAGTACCTGAATTCAGCGAAAGGTTAATAGAGTAATATTCCTTCGCTCTCTCACCAAACACCTGAAGTTCTTCAGGCGAATTTTCAAGTAAGCATAAAATAGCCTTAGTTAATGCACCTGAGTTCTCCGGTTCAAATACAATGCCAGCATTTGCATTATTAATAATATCAGCTGCGTCCCCTTCCACCCCCATTAAAATAGGTTTTCCAATTGATAGATAGGCCTGCGTTTTTGATGGAATAGTTATTTTAAACAAAGGATCTTTTTTCAGATGAACCAATAAAATATCAGCCTGTTTTAAGTAAGCGCCTATCATAGTCATAGCCACTTGAGGTAGAAAAACAATATTCGCCAATTCCTTGTCAGTCGCAAGCCCTTTCAATCGATCTACATCAACCCCCCCTCCAATCATATAAAATACGACATTCACCTTCTGTTGTTGCAACTCCTCAGCCGATTCAATTACGATATCTAATGCTTGGGCCTTGCCCATGTTACCAGCAAAGACAACTCTCAAACGACCATCATTTGAAAATAGACTATCTTGAAGTGGTTGTGTTTCAGTTAATGCTTTTTCATCACACCAGTTAGGGATAACCTCAATTTTTCTTTCCGGCACACCTCGTTCAATCAATAACTGTTTAAACCCTGGAGAAAGAACCACCAATTGATCAACTCGCTTATACACCCAGCTAGCTACCCAGCCAATAAACGAAAGGATTTTTTCATTACTGAGCATCCCCGTTGAGCGTAATGTATCTGGCCACATATCCTGTATATCATAGACTACCGGAATTCTTCTGAAAAAACGGGTAATTACAGCAACTACACCAATAGTTAAAGGTGGATGATAGGCGTAGATTACATCAGCTCGTTTTGCCATAAATAAACAATAGAAAAGTGATGAAGCAGCAAAACTGACATAATTAAAAATTCGTTTCAACACCGATGAATCATGAGCTGGAAAAAGGGGCAGACGGTTTACTCTTACACCATCAATAACATCCCTTTGAATTAAACGAATTTTATAACCTTCATACACCTTCCCTCCTGGATAATTAGGAAACCCTGTTACTACCTCAACTGAAAAACCATGTTTCGTTAGTTCTTTTGCAAAAAGCAACCCTTTAAAAGTAGGCTCAGGATCAAACCATTGAGTGATTAATAAAACACGTTTCCCCATTAATATTTTTTCCAGACTACTCTATTTACGTAATCGGTATAACTGTGAATGATGCGAACTACCTTATCCGAAACATTTGGCATTGAATAATCACCGACCTGTCTCAACAATCGGCTTTCATCTCTAGGCTGGCTTTCAATAATCGACAATGCCTGCATGACTCTTTCAACACCTAATCCAACCATCATGACCGAACCCTCTTCCATACCTTCCGGTCTCTCATGGGCTTCACGCAGATTAAGGGCGGGGAAATTCATAATAGAGGACTCTTCATTGATTGTTCCGCTATCTGACAAGGATGCTTTAGCCGAGAGCTGTAATTTATTGTAATCTTTAAATCCAAGCGGCTTCAGTAACTGTACTAATGGATTAAAAGTAACCCCCATAGCATCCACTCGTTTTTGAGTACGAGGATGCGTTGAAACAATAATTGGTAACAGGTAGGTTTCTGCAATCGTATTGAGCGTTTCCACGAAATTTAAAAAATTTTTATCTGAGTCGACATTTTCTTCACGATGAGCACTTACGATAAAATATTGATGCTCTTTTAAACTTAATCGCTCAAGCACATCAGATCCATCAATGCCTTCACGATAAGTATTCAGCACCTCAAACATTGGGCTGCCTGTTTTAATCACCATATCGGGCGGCAAGCCTTCACGCAAAAGATAATCACGCGCAATGCTGCTGTAAGTCAGATTAATGTCTGCCATGTGGTCGACTATGCGGCGATTAATCTCTTCTGGTACACGTTGATCAAAACATCGGTTTCCTGCTTCCATATGAAAAGTAGGGATTTTTCGGCGCTTGGCAGGTAAAATGGCCATGCAGCTATTGGTATCACCCAAAACCAACAAAGCTTCTGGCTGCACATCAGCCAATACTTTATCTACCGCAATAATGACATTACCGATGGTTTCAGCACCACTATTTCCAGCAGCACTTAAAAAATAGTCAGGCTTACGAATGCCTAGATCAGTAAAGAAAATTTCATTCAGTTCGTAGTCGTAGTTTTGCCCCGTATGTACCAAAATATGCTCGCAAAAAGCATCCAGTTTCGCCATCACCCTTGATAGTCGAATAATTTCAGGGCGAGTGCCAACGACAGTTAAAACTTTTAACTTTTTCATTTTAATACCTTATAAGGGCCTTGCATAAGTATCTGGATGCTCTCTATCAAATATTTCATTGGCCCATAGCATGACAAACATTTCTTCATCACCAATATTAGTAATATCATGGGTCCAGCCGGGTACAGTTTCAACAATTGTGGGGGCTGAACCAGAAGTTTTCAACTCGTAATAATCGTCGCTCATAATATGACGGAACTTAAATAATGCCTCACCTTTCAGCACAAGAAATTTTTCTGTTTTAGTATGATGATAATGCCCACCTCGCGTGATACCCGGATGAGCAGAAAAAAAGGAAAACTGCCCACTATCCCTGGTCTTGAGCATCTCTACAAACACACCTCTGGAATCACCGTGCTTAACCAAATTATATGAAAAACCTTCAGGAGACAAATAACTTAAATAAGTCGAATGCAAAGCCCGATCAAACCCGGTACCTACACGTTCGGTTACTAGAGTAGCTCTACTTTCTTTATATGATGTAATTTTTTCGGCTAAATCCCCGACCGAAACTTTATATACCGGGTCTACATCACAATATGGCCCTTTTGCAATGGCGCCATCCATAATGGAGACAAACCGGCTGATAACATCATCCACATAAACAAGTTGAATCAAAGTGGATGGATCATTTATCTGTATGGGCAAACTATTCACAATATTATGGCAAAAAGTAGCCACCGCTGAATTATAATTTGGCTTACACCACTTACCAAACACATTGGGTAAACGGAAGATATAAACAGGATTTCCAGTTCGTTCAGAAAAACCCAATAATGTTTTTTCCGCAGACAATTTACTTTGTCCATAAGGATTGTCTAACTCAGCCTGAATGGACGAACCAAATACTATAGGTAACATTTTTCCAGACTGCTCGATCATATCACATAAGGTAACTGTCAAATCTGTGTTGCCCTGCTTAAACTCTTCAATATTTTTAGGCCGATTAACACCTGCCAGATGAAAAACAAAATCTACACTTTGAATAAATGATGCCAGATCATCAATCGAGTGTTCACGAGTAAAGGTAACCACATTAATATCGTTACGTTCAGATAAATGCGCTCTTAAATTTTTTGCGACAAAACCATTGGCACCAGTTATTAAAACCTTCATCCCTACTCCTCAGCGATAACATGTTCTCCATGAATTATAGCTGGCATAAATTTAAGCTTCATTAATAGCTTCTTCATCCCCTCAACATCTAAGCGTTCAGTATTATGGGAATTATAATCCTCCATACGAGATATTTTCTCTTCACCAACCTCCACAAATTTTGAATAATTCAAATCACGTAAGTCTGGAGGTACACGAAAATAATCCCCCATATCCTCTGCATTTACCATTTCTTCACGACTCAACAAAGCTTCATACAACTTTTCTCCATGACGTGTACCTATAATATTAATAGGGAAATCAGGTACACCCATTAATTCAACTAAAGCCCTGGCCAAAACTTCGACAGTTGCAGCTGGAGATTTTTGCACAAAAATATCCCCATTATTACCATGCTCAAAGCCATACATAACCAGATCTACAGCATCCGCCAACGTCATCATAAATCGTGTCATATTAGGGTCGGTAATAGTTAGGGGTTTACCTGCGTGGATCTGCTCAATAAACAAAGGGATAACTGAACCACGTGAAGCCATAACATTGCCATAGCGAGTACCACAGATCATAGTTTTAGTATCATCAACATTTCTGGATTTAGCCACCATAACCTTCTCCATCATGGCTTTAGAGATACCCATTGCATTGATAGGATAGACAGCTTTATCCGTACTCAGGCAAACTACTTTTTTTACATTATTTTGAATCGCAGCTTCAAGAACATTTTCAGTCCCCAAAACATTAGTTTTTACTGCCTCCATTGGATGAAACTCACATGAAGGTACCTGTTTTAAAGCTGCCGCATGAAAAATATAATCGACACCCCTAGTTGCATTTAAAACGCTTTGATAATCACGTACATCACCAATATAAAACTTTAGCTTGGGGTTCGAGTACTTCTTGCGCATATCATCTTGTTTTTTTTCATCTCGAGAAAAAATACGAATTTCATCAATTTCCATATCTAAAAAACGATTTAATACAGCATTTCCGAACGATCCTGTCCCGCCCGTTATAAGCAGCACTCTACTTAAAAACATATAAACCTCTTCTAAACTTTAAGATTGAATCTCTACGTAACCAATACAAAGCCAGGCAATGAAGGACTACTGAGATAGGCGAAAACAACATGGGATTACCATAAGATGGTATTAAAAACATCATTGCCCCTAAAGCTAAAGCAGGGTAAAAAATATTTCTCAAAATTAGAATATCGATCCATGCTAAGGCACATGTGCAAATATATATAATAAAAGGTACTAAGGAAAAAACACCAACTTTATGAACTAAATTTAGATATGTTAACTCATAAGCATAAGGTAAAAGTTCATTTCTAATATATCCCCCTTCTAAGACACCACCAAGCCCCTTGCCAAAAAAGGAAAGTTCTGAAACTATATAACTTTTTTGCATTGAACGTGTCAAGTTACTTGGTTCCAAATCTGAGAAGGTATAAACAACCACATTAACAATCTCTGGAAAAGATAAAACAATAATGGAAACAATACCTACAACAATAAATATATACAAACACTCAGATTCTCTCAATTTACCGTATAAGAATATTTTACTGACCACAATACTCAAAAAAATCAACAACAAAGCTACAAGACTCAAAAAAAATCCTTTTGATACTGAAAGAACAACCAAAGCGCTTATGGCAAATACCAATACGATAAAACCTAAAAACTTATGATTTATATAAGAGGATAGTATAAATTTATCTATTCCAAATATATATCTTGCAATTATTAATGAAATAATTGGAGCCGTAACTAACAATCCAGTTGAGTAATAAACTCTAAATGAATTAAGCTCCAATCCATAGAATGGACTTGCATATCCGGAAATAAAAAGCTCAATAAATGCGTAAACTATGTTTACTAAACAAGCTGTGAAGACAATCTTATATAAAATAAATACATTTAATTTAAAACAATGAAAGGTATAATATATAAAATACAATGACATTCCAGCAAAATTACTAACCACAAAAAAAGGATTATTTCCTTTTAAAAATCCCAAACCAACACCATAAGCCCAAACCAATATCATTAACAAGGGGAAATAATCAAACAGCCCCTTAAGTTTAGGAATAGATTGAGAAGTGATGATTTTAAATACTGTTATAATCATTAATACAGATGCAATTAGGTACGATATAAAAGTGGAACTTATTCCATAGCTTGATATTAGTAATAAAAAAATCAAAACATACACAACTTTACGCATTAAACGCTCCAACCATTATCGGACATAATGCCTTTCATATATAAAACATAACCTATCTGTTCATCAGCAAAAAAATACACCTAAAAGTATATAGGCATTTAAATTGGACTAAAGTTTTTAAACTTAAAAGTGAAAATACTCAAAAATCATCTTGAATATTTTTTATTTAGAATATAGTTCCAAATAGGGGAAGGAAAAAAAAGAAGTACATTCAGGAAAAAATATCTCAAATCCTGTAACATATGTTTCTTTAGTAGCGCCCTAGCTTCCTGCCTTTTATTCATTGACATTAAGTGTTGCACCTTGTAGTAATCAGCTCGCGCATAGGCCTCATTAAATTCTTTTTCATACTTATCTTTAATCCCATAGTTCTCAGATATAATTTTATTTAATGTATATATCCTATCGTGATACAGATACGACAAGTTTTTGCTTGTTAAGGATTCTCCATGAATTCTATAGCTCACAATCTCTCTATGAATACATTTAATTTTATTTTTCACCGATAGCTGTAAAAACAAACAGTACTCTGCCGATACAAACATATTAGAATCATAATTTAAACCAATCTCTCTAAACCGGTTTAAATTTATTATCGAAGATGCAGTTGGAATATCAAATTGTAATAATAATTTTTTAAATATATACCCCTCTTTTCTATCTGGTAAAAAAGTCCCTATAACCTTACCTGAACTATCAATATTCTTATGTCCACCATATACCAGTAAATACTCAGTACCCTCAATTTCATCCATAAGTACTCGTAATGTATTTTCATAATAAAGATCATCCACATCTAAAAATGAAATATATTCACCTCTACATTTTTGGAGACCATAATTTCTAGCTTCCCCAAATGGTAAATTCTTTTCTGTTCGATAATACTCTAGTTTTTCACCGTAGGATTTAGCTATTTCTGCGCTCCCATCGGTGGAACAATTGTCAATAAATATTATTTTCCAATCTTTATATGATTGTGCATATATACTATCTATTGCCGCTTTTAAATAAGCTTCACCATTATAACAGTTCATTAAAATTGAAATTTTTTGCACAAAAAACTCATCAAATTTTTGTAAGAGCTAGTTCAGAAAAAATCTGGCGTACTATAACTCAGATTGTAACTGCTTAATATATTCAGTGAGAGATTCATCCCATTCTTTCATTACATTAAGACCAAGTAATTCAAGCTTGTAATTTACTGCCGACTCATTTTTAGATACAGGAGCTCGCCTTTTAAACATATTGGTGCTCCCCACTTGAACACTGCATTTTGAATCAAATAGTTCAATTATTTTTTTAACATAATCAAACCTCGATATTTGTCTGGCTTTATTAACACAATTGAACAGTCCATATTGTTGACGTTCAATCAATAGTATTAACTGCGCCGCAAGGTCATTGATACTAGTAGGGTTACCAAGCTGTGAATTATCAGAATATATGATCTCATTATCATATGACTCTAACAATCTTTTGTAAACAAAGTTTCTTTTATGATGCTTATTCCCACCATACAACCACCCAGTCCTTAATATTAGATATTTAGACAAATGATTCTGAATAATCTTTTCAGCTTCATATTTAGACTTATGATGAATAGTGCTTGGTTTAACTTTATCGAATTCAGTATAAGCTTCTTTCTTTCCCTCTCCATAAACTCCAGTACTAGACAAATAAACAAATAAAATATTTTTACCAATGCAGTAATTCACAAAATTGTGTGTACCAATAGTATTAACTTTATATGCCTTATTAATGTTTTCCTCACATCCGTCTACATCTGTATATGCGGCAGAATGGATAATAATACTAGGCTTTTCTAAACTTAATCTTTCATGAATAATATCTGAATCTGTAATATCAACCGTGCTATTCAATCCCACAACTGTATAACTGTCAGACAATATCGATAACAAGCTATTACCGACCATACCACCCGAACCAGTAATTAAAACTCTTTCACCACTCATACTCTATTTCCTTCAGTTCTACAGAAATTGACTCCAAAGGGTCATGTTCGATACTAGCAACATTTAACAACATATTAACACTTGTACCAACCCCTCTAAAAGATAACCATACTCCACTGGGAACTGTTAGCCGCTGGTAATTACTTAGTGATAGGTTTACTGTATAGAACTCATTAATTGATGCCGAGCCCTCTCTGTCGTCAAATAAAACAAACTCTACTTCACCTATTGGTACAATTAAGTTTAAAGTCATTCGAGTATGCTTCTTCCAACCTTTTATCTCATCTTTTAAAACCGTAGAAAAATAGGCCTCACCAAATCCACTATACCCTATGTCCGACTTTTTCATTGCATGAAAAATATCACCTCTCGGGTTGCGAATCCGTTTTAATGGGGTTAATACTATTCCGTCCATTTCAAACCTCTTTTTTTTGCTGCTTGTTCATACGCATCGATTTGATTCAGAGTTTTCACGAAAATATCATTCCCTGTTTTGTAAAGCTCGAAATACCATTCGCTTGTAAACTTAATCGTATCTTGATATTCGAGAGTTGCCTGCCATTTTAAATAAAACAATGCCTTATCACAATTTAACTTTAATAAGCCAGCTTCATGAAAAGGAATATTATCTGTAACAAGATAAGCATGATCCGTATCTATAATATCCCAGTATCGACTTAAATCTTTAAGCAGATTTTCGACAGTATGATTTTGCTCTGCCCGTGGCCCAAAATTAAAGCCTTCTCCATTTAATACATCATGAAGTAATAAAGATTGGCCTAAATTCAAATAGCCACTTAATGGTTCCAATACATGCTGCCATGGCCTAGTTGCATTAGGGCTTCTTATTTCAACTTTCTCACCTTTACTCCAAGCTTCCATACAATCGACAACAATTCTATCTTTTGCCCAGTCACCACCACCAATAACATTACCAGCCCTACCGATACCAAGTTTAATATTACACTCTGGTTTATTAAAAAAAGAATAAAAATATGATTTTACAATTAACTCAGCAGCTCCTTTAGAACCACTATAGATATCTTTACCACCCATTTTATCATCTTCTTTATACCCCCAAACCTGCTCAACATTATCGTAGGCTTTATCACTAGTAATAATAACAGCAACACAATTATGGTTTGATGCCTTTAGTGCCTCAAGAACATTGGCCGTCCCCATTACATTGGAAGAAATAGTTTCAATAGGTTCAACATAAGATGTCGAAACTATAGCTTGAGCGGCCAGGTGAAAAATGAAATCTGGTTTTTCATCCAATATAATGTCACATATTCCTGCTAAGTCACGAATATCCGCCTGATAATGCTTAATTCTAAGTTCAAGTTTCAATTCCTCAAACATTGAAGGATTCGTTGGGATATCTTTCGATACACCAACTACATTTGCGCCTAACTTTAACAACCAGGTAGTTAGCCAGGATCCTTTAAAACCAGTATTCCCAGTAATTAATACTTTTTTACCACTATAAACTTCATTAAACACTCAAATATCCTCTTTCAGCACATATAAATCAAATCAAAATACAAGTTTTCGGATTTTCTTCATCATGTCATAAGCAAAACTGAAGAGTAACTTATTATCCTTGAGATCTTTCCAGACCAGATAGTTTTTTTCGAGATAACTTAAAAAGAGAAAAGCACTATTAGTAATTGAATGATTGTCCGAGTACCACTGATAACACATTTTAGAAAGCCTGATTCTGTTATTTAGTAACTCAGACATTACACTATCAAAAGTATGATTACCGTTTTGAAAACAACTTCCCTTCAACCTATCCCCCAGACTATGACCTTTTATTTCATAAAAAAACTTATACAAATAATCTTCTGGGATTTTTGAATAACTATAATCCAGTCTGATAGTTGGAATGCCTAACTTTGCTCCCTCTAAAGCAGAGGTACCCATTGCAAATAACATGTCCAGATCTATCATAAATGTATTCAATTCATCCGGCTTTACATAAGGAACCTTTATGAGACTAAAAAATTCTGATGGACATTCATCAATCAAACTAACTTCATATTCGCCACTACCAACAACAACAAACTCTATTTTATGTCTTTTTTTATAAGCAAAATTTGAGGCATCTTCAATAACTTTATTTAATATTGATATTTTGAAATCTGAAAGACGCCCTACCCAGCCTAGCTTGATTAATTTGGTGTTTTTTCTGTTAGTATTTTCATACTCATTTACACCAACATCTTGACTAAAAAGAGGGATATAATTTGGTGATGGCAAATTCAACTTCAACCCTTTTTCAAGGTTACAAACTATATTAGAGTCCAAAAAAGCAACCCCATTTTTCTTCACAAGTAGTTTCAAAAATCGCTTCGATTTTAAGTATTCATTTTTTAAAATAGTAGCCCAAAACAGCTTTGCAACAAGCCCTGCTTCATTCATTACATTTCTTAAAACCCCTGGTAATACAGCATAGAAATTTCCAGGAAGAGTAGTTATAAAAAACACTTGGCTTGAATCATCAATCTTCAACATGGGGTAAATTGACCATGGGGTCATTGACTGTAAAACCAAAATAGAATTTTGGGGAATAAGCACTGGCTCATCATCTGAATAACTAATAAGGGACAGGGAAGGCTCCCTGTTTTTAGCCATATCACCATCAATATAATCGACTATTACTGCCTTATAACCATTATCATTCAACCATCCTGCTAGCCTGAGAAAAAGCATACTAACTCCCCCAGGCCCCTTTCTATAAGGAAAACAGAATACTATTTGCTTTTGTTTTAACTCCATGACTTCCAAGGTGCTTTTCCACTATCCCACATTTTAGAAAGTGTAAATTTATCCCTCAAAGTATCCATAGGCATCCAAAACCCATTATGCTTGTATGTAAAAATTTGCCCATCAGAAGCCAGATTCTTCAAAGGTTGTTGCTCGAAAACAGTTGAATCACCTTCAGTAATATAATCAAATACCTTAGGCTCACACACAAAATAACCTGCATTTACCCAATTCCCATCACCTTTTGGCTTTTCATTGAAATCATGCACCTGATTGTTAGCCAATATATCTAATGCCCCAAAACGCCCTTCCGGTTTTACCGAGGTCATGGTCATTAATTTACCATGCCCTTTATGGAAGCTGATTAATTCATCAATATCAACATCGGATACCCCGTCTCCGTAAGTCAACATAAACGGCTCATCACCTACTATATCCTGAGCTCGTTTAATTCGCCCACCAGTCATAGTGTTTACACCGGTATCCAGCAGTGTTACCTTCCAGGGCTCACTTGCATTATTTAAAATTTCAACATCATTATTCTTAATGTCAATTATCACATCACTCTGATGTAAAAAATAATTAGCAAAATATTCTTTTATGTAATACCCCTTATAACCAAGTAAAATTACAAATTCATTAAATCCATATTTGCTATAAGTTTTCATTATGTGCCATAAAATTGGCTTCCCGCCTATTTCAACCATGGGCTTTGGACGTAGATCAGTTTCTTCACTTAAGCGTGTACCATATCCACCTGCTAATAATAAAACCTTCATTTTTTACCTTATATTTCAATGCAAAATTCTTTTAACTCAGAATGAATAATATTAACTTCTTTCTGGAGTTGCCCCGATACATTTCGCCATAATCCGATCCCTTTTATTGATATAGTAGGGTCAAAATATTTTTTCGGAAAAATATGAACACTCTCATCCTCTCCTAAAAATTTGATTATCATTCTCTTTGATGACTCATAGTCAAGTACTAATCTTTCAAAACTTAGATTCAAGATGTCTTCATGATCATTTACATTACCAGTCCTATAAATTAAAAAGCGATTTATAAAATCATTAACATTAGAACCAGATACAGCTTTACCTACATTTGCGCCTTGAACAATGCCTTGTTTTAATACAGAAACATATATATCTCTTGGGTCTCGGTCGACTAAAATACTTTTGGGCTCAGAAAAAAATTTATGCGAATTTAATGGAAAAAATGGTTCAAATGAATTATTTAATACAATTGCCCTATCTGATTCCCCTAATATGCTGGAAAACAAGTTATGAAAATAAGCTTTAGTAATATTGATAAACTCTTTATCTGATATTCTCGATAAATACACTTCAAACTCAAATGAGCTTTTAACTCCCAACTTTCGTATAAACTTCCGATAGAGAACTGAGGATATAGGCAAATCATTTAATGCAAAAGGCCAATCAGACTCCCAACTAGCCTTAATTAAAGTACGTATATAACCCTTAGATATCTCAGTAAATCCAGGAAAAAAAGTGTCGTATTGATGGCCGATGGAAGTAAGCCTGGACCATATTGAGTTGGTACCGCCATACTTATTAATTAATCTTTTAAATCGTCTTATTGCTTCAGATGACCTGACAGGAGACCAATTATGCGCCAATGCATTTTCTAAATCTAAAACACCATCTGCAGTTCTTAATAATTCAAACTCAAACAATTTTGAATGACTTATATATCCATCAAACTCATTCAATAAATCATAAACAGCGCTTTTCCCTGAAAAGGAATACCCTGATAGATCCACAACTTTATATGATTTTTTCAAATTTTCACCTGACATATTAGTATACTAAATAGTCTCTTGAGAAAATATACTTTTGAAATTAGCTATTGAAACTATACCCTCTTTTTCAACCCACTTTTCCCAATTTTGTATTTCTGTCCAATTATGAAGAAATACAAAATCAATTTTTGCTTCACTTGAAACAAGATAATCATATTTACTATCACCAAAAAACAAAGCGGGTAGTTTTATATTTTTGAAAACCATTTCCCGTTTTAGAATCAAACCCTTATCATCAGGACTTCCAAATACTCCACCATCAAAGTAAACATCTAGATTTCTAGCCTGAAATACATCTCTAAGTTCAGCTTGATCGCCTCCTGATACAATAAGCCAATTAGCATGCCTCGTTAACTCACGTAAATACTCCAAACCAGTCGCAATTTCGCAGTTCATCAATCCTTTTTTCACCTCACAAGCAAAATTCTCAAGTAATCTATTTAACTCCCCCTCTCTATTATTTACACCTACAATATCAGCCAGGAAATATTGGAATTTCTTATACCGAGATACCCCACCATTTTTCACATGGTAGCGTATTAGCTTCTCAGCAAATTCACTACCATATTCTTTTGCCACTTTATAAAATGCATCAGTCTTTATTTGATTAGAATTTAAAACAACACCATCACAATCAAAAACAAATGATTTGTACTTACTTAAATCAATTATTGACATTCTGAGTCTTCTTTAGAGCAGCTTCAACCATGTATACATCTTCTGGCACATCAACAGCAAGACTACCAGCACCAGTTTCAATCAAACGAATGGATTGCCCCCATTCTAAAAAACGTAAAATTTCAATATCTTCAGACTGCTCGAGAACACTTTTTCGCCCAAAAGCTCCATAACTTAACAACTCTTGTCGGCTAAATGCATAAATACAAACCTGTTTAAAGTATTTTATTGGCTCATTCGTTTTTTCCTTACATCCGGGTAAAGCTTTTCTAGACATATACACCATTCTTTTATCTTCAGTAAAGATAACCTTCGGTATATTAATGCTATTGGGGTCTTCCTGGTCACTTATCGAGCAATAAGCATTAATAACATCATTAAAGTTTTTTTCCTTATCTTGAATTACTCTTAAAATATCCAGCGGATCAAGCAAGGGCTCATCACCCTGCACATTGATATAAATATCCGCTTCAATTTTCCGAGCCACCTCTGCCAGACGATCAGTACCAGTTAAAGCTTGATCACTAGTTATAATAGTTTGAAAGCCAGCTTCTTCTACTACTCCAGAAATTCGATTATCGTCAGTAGCGACATAAACATTTTCCTGACCAACAGCTTTCGAGCTTAGCTCAGCAACCCATAAAATCATTGGTTTACCTAATAATGGAATAAGCGGCTTACCCGGAAAACGGGAAGACTTATATCTTGCAGGGATAACAACTATTGTTTTCATAGCTCATTCTCAAACGCATAAATTGATACTTCAGGAATTTCGTATCTTGTGGGAGTGACCGATATAATTGGTACAGAGTTATCGGCATTCATATATAGATTAAAAATTTGGTCCATTTCTTTTCGTCTTGGATCATCCGCCCCATATCCATCAAACCCAGATAGAAGTATCTTTTTTGCTTTACCACTGGTAGCAATAGCGAGTGAATAAGCGATCACCAGTGGTGATGGTAAAATGCAATGAGTATCATGAAAAGCAAAAACACCAGATTGTATTGTAATACCATAATTATAAACTTGCTTACTCTCTAACTCTTTCTGGATATCTTCAGATAACATTCCTATTGGTGCTACAAGTGGTTGAGGTAATCTCTGATATTCTTGATAATCAGCTAATAGCCTAACAGGATGACATGCTGACCTTATATTAATTAGATCTTCGCATATACTTTTTTGCGTATTTAGAGAAATTACATAGGGTTTGTACTTATTAATATAAGCTTCAATAACTTTCCTGTGAGATAACACACCAGGACCACTTCCCAAAATAAGCACTTCTTTTCCATCGATAGCTTCGATAGGTTTCCAGTCACCATAAGGCTCACCAGAATAAAAATTCCGGGCCATTTCTAATGCCCCTAAACTGAATTTTTTACCTCCTTCAGTTCTAAGCCGCTCCAAAACAATCAAAATTTCTTCAATATTATAGCGACTATCAGCTAACATTTCCTGGATGAAAGATGGATGAATACCATATATTCCGGCGAAATAATAATATGGGTTACTCCCCCAACCATACTGATTCTGTAATAGCTTAAAGTATTTATCAATCACTTCCAGTAACTTTGTTATCTTGGGCTTAACATTTCTAATTTCCTCAAGTGCAATGACCAAATACTCTGTTTTAACATTACCAGCACCTCTTCCCATACCTAATACAGTACCATCCACCCAGGTAACACCATCACTCACTGCCTGAATAGAATTCCCTAAAGCATTTCCGATATTATCATGCGTATGAATTCCTAACTCCCCTTTCCAGGACTTTTTTAATGCACTAATAATTTTTGAAGTTTGATAAGCATTGAGACTTCCCATACTATCCGCAAAATATAGAACATCAATTGGAAATTTTTCTGCCGTATAAGCTAAACGAGAAATTTCTGCTTCAGTGCTACTAGCAACCTGCATTAGATTAAATCCAACCAAATATCCTTGTTCTTTTAGCCAATTAGCGGCTAACAAACAGTACTCAAACTCATGAACATGGCAAGCTATACGAACTAGTGTAACTGGAGACTTTTTAGTATGTGTGAATAGCGCTCCAAGTGAGCTATATATTTGCTTCTCAATAACATCTAGCGGTAATTCTGCTCTCTGCTCTGATGGACTTGGCAACAGCTCCGCCCCATTAATCATTACACCAATACTATTTTTTAATTCAACAGGAATCGAAAAAGAGTTAATAAAATTATCGGTGCTAAAAGCGCATCCACCTTTATATCCTTTATTTATTAAACCTCTAAATCCGATTTCAACATAGTCTACTCTAAGAGCTGCCATAGCCTGTAAATACTCTTGGATGAGATCTCGACTAAAATCCCAATTATTATAATAACCACCATCACGCAAGGTACAGTCCAAGATTTTAATATTGTTATTTACTAAAGCCATAAAATAAATTCACCTGTCAGTTGCTTTACACCAAAAACTCTACCATCATGACGAAGAAACACCGAAACAAACATTTAAACAATAAATTTCTCTGTTCAGTTAATAAAGAACAATAACAAACAATGCGTCCCAAATTTGCTAGATGCATCCAGTTTAAATATTGAGTACTATATAGATATATTCTCAATATTAACTTTTACTTACATGCAAAAATTTTCTACAATCCAAAAAATTCGCCACCAAATATAAAAACGATGAAAGCAAATAAGCCAGTGCAACGCCTTGCAATTCATACACATCCATTAACAGAAAGGTTACTACAACAAAACAAGAAGACCGTAAAAGCTCATTCTTAACCGGTACCATCAATAATTGCTTTGCAAATAGTAGGGTAGAGAATACTCCTGAAATAACCCTCACTATTTCCGCTAACAGTATAAACATTAAAAACTTACTTAACACTAGAAATTCGTCACTAAAAAGAATTGAAATGGCAACATCTGAAAATAGATAAAAACCCAATATCGTCACTATCATTAGCGGAAGAACAAAAACAATTGCCTGCATTATTAATGATTTCAACCCTAAGCCATCTTTTACTTTAGAAAACTCAGGAAGATAATGTATAGAAATAGGAAGTGCGAATAGCAAATTAAAATATATCCCTATCTTTATACCCGCCTCCCAAATACCCGCTTCATTTAAGGATGTGCTATCCGTGATAATGTTTCTCACAAAAATCATCATAAAGGCTACAATCACTCCATTTGAAAATGATGCAACCCCATACTTTAGCAAAGTTATAATTATTTTTTTATCAATATAAGAGAGCAATACATTGAAAAATAAATTCTTATACCGTTTATAAATAAACAGGTAAGACATTAAAAAAACCAATGACTGAGTTATTATGAGCCCAATTAACGCACCTTTTAATTGATAAAAAATAGTTAATAACGACACAACCAACAATGAAAAAAAACTGACAAAGATGTTAACAATTGAATAAAGCCTAATATCACCAAGCCCATTCAAAATCGATAAAACAAATAGATTTAGAGAATAAAAGATAATTGAACACGAAAAAAATTGCATAAGTGAGGTGTAACCCACATCAAACATTACAGCTTTGGCGAAATACCCAGCCATCGTAAAAACGATAAGACTAGTAAAGACCGAAAAACCAATACTCAACAACAGTGCATTTACCCAAACACTTTCTTTATCCTCAGGTACATCACTTTCAGCAGTTTTTTTCACTAATCCGGTTTGTATTGATCCATTGGAAAAAGCAGTCACTATGCCAGAAAAACTCTGGAACTGACCAATCAAAGCAAGGCCCGAAGGACCTAAATAAATTGCAATAACTTTATTCATTACGATGCCAGATATAATTTTTATGACCGTATGAATTGTAGTAAAGATAAATGTACTCTTAATAGTCATTTATAGACCGAATAATTTCCTGAACATCCTCGAATCGTAATACAGGACTTATAGGTAAACTCAATGCTTCATTATGAATCAGTTCTGTGATGGGAAAATTCAAGCTTGACCATGATAGATATGCTATTTGTTTATGTGGAGCAATTGGATAGTGAATCAATGTTTGAATATTTTTCCCACTAAGATACTTTTTTAATTGATCACGCTTTTTTGTTCGTATTACAAATAAATGAAATACATGAAGCTCCTCGTTACACACTTTCGGTAAACTTATTTCAGCGTTATTGATACCAGTAAGATAGATTTTAGCAATATTACGTCGCTGCTGTGTTTCGATATCCAGATATTTGAGCTTAACTCGCAATATCGCTGCTTGAATTTCGTCTAAACGACTATTCACTCCCTGATACATATTCTCATATTTTTTCAAGCTCCCATAATTCCCCAAGGCTCTGATGGTAGCCGCTAATTCATCATCATCTGTTGTCACTGCCCCAGCATCACCGAGTGCCCCTAAATTTTTTCCCGGATAGAAACTAAAACCAGAAGCATTCCCCCAACTTCCGGCTTTACGGCCCTCTAAGCAGGCACCATGAGATTGAGCCGAGTCTTCTAATATCAGCAAATCATACTGATTAGCCAGGTTCATAATTTCTGTCATAGGTGCAAGTTGACCATAGAGATGAACTACAAGTATTACTTTTGTATGAGGCGTTATATTTTCAAGAATTTTAATCGGGTCTATGTTGTAAGTTGAGATATCTGGCTCAACAAGAACTGGCTTCAACCGATTTTCTGTAATTGCGAGAATTGATGCAATATAGGTATTAGCGGGAACAATTACCTCATCACCATCTTTTAATATGCCGAGTTCCTTCCATGCACGTAATGTCAATGTGAGCGCGTCTAGCCCATTGGCTACTCCAACACAATGTTTTGTTCCACAATATGCAGCAAATTCTTCTTCAAAAGCTTTCACTTCCTGGCCCTGAATATACCAACCCGAGTCAATAACTCTAGCTACAGCCTGAATTAACTCTTCACGATGGAGTTCATTTATCGATTTTAGATCTAGAAATGAAATCATCTTAAAGGTACTTTATTATTCTACCAGGGTTGCCTACTACAACAGCATTTGCATGAACATCTTTAACAACAACTGAACCAGCATCAATCATTGAATTCTCTCCAATGGTTACCCCGGGAAGCATCGTTACGTTCACACCAATACTCGCGCCTTTCTTAACCGTAATCCCCCTATATTCTTCAGGATAAGCTTTCGAGCGAGGATGACTGTCATTTGTAAAAGTCGCATTGGGCCAGATATACACATCATCCTCTATTCGTGTACCATCCCATAAAAACACACCTGATTTGACAGTAACTCTATCACCTACAACAACATTACCTTCAATCAGGGTATGAGCACATATATTACAGTTTTCACCAATAACAGCACCTTCAAGAACAACCACATATTGCCATATTCTTGTTTCTTTACCGATTTTACATTCTGCGATATCTGCCAAAGAATGAATACTACTCATGACCGCATAACTCTATAAACTCACCATACTCACGAATGTAATCTGTTTCATCGTAATGATCACTAGCCAGAACCAACAACACACAGTCGTCAGAAAAATCATGCATTTCGTGCCAGACCATATTTTTAATAAACAGCCCCTTACTTGGAGAATCCAACCATGTATCCTCACGGTTAACACCGTCATCAAAAATCATGCGGCACTTTCCTACAATACAGACAGCAACCTGTAGAAGATTTTTATGTGCATGAAAGCCACGTGTCACACCCTGTTTAGTTCCAAACATATAATAAACGCGATTAATTTCAAAGGGAACAGCTCTACTACCCTCAAAGACGATAAGTGAACCACGGTCATCACCTAGAGAGGGTAAATCAATCCACTCGAAAAGGTTCATTCTTTACCCTTCACTAAACTTAGCAAATATTGGCCATAACCATTTTTACTAAATCCATGACCTATTCGCTTTAAGTCATCAATGCTCAACCAGCCATTATTGAAAGCAATTTCTTCCAGGCAAGCTATTTTATATCCTTGCCGTTTTTCAATAGTTTCAACAAAAAGGCCTGCTTCGAGTAAACTATCGTGAGTGCCAGTATCAAGCCAGGCAAAACCTCGTCCCAGCAACTCAACATTAAGATCACCTCTATCCATATACATTTGATTAATGGCAGTTATTTCAAGCTCACCCCTTTCTGAAGGCACAACCTGTTTGGCAAATTCAACCACGTCATTATCATAGAAATAAAGACCAGTCACCGCATAGTTTGATTTAGGTTTTTCGGGCTTTTCTTCGATGCTAATCGCTTTTTGATTAATATCAAACTCTACCACTCCAAAACGTTCTGGATCTTTTACTTGATAACCAAATACAGTTGAGCCTGTCACACGGTTTACAGCACGTTCGAGAATAGGTGAAAAGCCTTGTCCCCAGAAAATATTATCTCCCAGTACTAAACAAACACTACTCTCCCCGATAAATTCTTCACCAATAGTAAAAGCCTGGGCAAGGCCATCTGGGCGAGGTTGCACAGCATAGTTAAGATTAATCCCAAAATCTCCCCCATCATCAAGCATGCGAATAAAACCACTCTGGTCTTCTTCTGTAGTGATAATCAAGATATCTTTTATCCCTGCTAACATAAGCACAGAAAGCGGATAATAGATCATTGGTTTATCATAAATCGGAAGTAACTGCTTTGAGATTCCTTTGGTTACGGGATAAAGACGAGTCCCTGTACCACCGGCTAGAATAATACCTTTCACTCCTGATCCCCCAAACCAAGCCTTTCACCCTGGTAACTTCCATCCAGAACTCTTTCCCACCATGACTTATTATCCAGATACCACTCAACCGTTTTTCTGATTCCAGTTTCAAAGGTCTCATCAGGTTTCCATCCAAGAACCTTATCAATTTTAGTCGCATCAATGGCATAACGCACATCGTGACCTGGACGATCCTTTACATAAGTAATCAGGTCTTCGTAGCGCTCTATACCGACTGGATGATTAGGAACCAACTCATCCAGTATTTGACAGAGCGTCTTTACTACATCCAAATTTGTTTTTTCATTGTGTCCACCTATGTTATAGGTTTCACCATCAACACCTTCCAGCACAACTTTTACCAAAGCTCGAGCATGATCTTCTACATGCAACCAATCTCTTATCTGATTTCCTTTTCCATAAACTGGCAAAGCTTTTCCACTGATGGCATTAAGAATAACAAGTGGGATCAATTTTTCTGGAAACTGATAAGGGCCATAATTATTTGAACAATTTGTAATTACCATAGGTAATCCATAAGTTCGGTTCCAGGCCCTGACAAGATGATCAGAACTGGCTTTAGATGCAGAATAAGGAGAACTAGGTGCATAAGCTGTTGTTTCTAAGAACAAATCATCAGTGCCTTCCAGATCTCCATAGACTTCATCAGTAGATATATGATGAAAACGAAAACTGCTTTTATCTTGTTCAGGTAATTTCATCCAGTATTGACGTGCAACGTCAAGCATGATGTAGGTTCCAACAATATTAGTTTGAATAAAATCAGCAGGACCATCGATGGATCGATCCACATGAGATTCAGCAGCTAGATGCATCACTTTGTCTGGTTGGTGCTCATCAAACACTCGTTGAACATTTCCAAAGTCACACACATCGACTTTTTCAAACTTATAATTTGGAGTGTCGACGACATCTACTAGTGACTCCAGATTTCCAGCATAGGTTAAGCTATCAAGATTAACAACTTCATGATCAAGATCTTTGATCAAATGCCGTATAACAGCTGAACCAATAAAACCTGCACCACCAGTTACCAAAAATTTCATTTATGGTAATCCAGATACCACTTAGCAAAATTCTCAACACCCTGCGTAACAGACATCGATGGCTTATAACCAAACTCATTGACCAGGTCATCGACATCCGCATAGGTATCGGGTACATCACCCGGTTGCAGTGGAAGTAGTTCTTTTTCAGCTTTAACACCCAGTGAATTTTCCAGAGCTTCAATATAATCCATTAATTCTACAGGATTATTATTGCCAATATTGTAAATACGATAGGGCGCTTTCGATGTTGCCGTGTCCGGGTTATTACTATCCCAGTCTGGATTCGGTGGAGCCGGTCTATCCAGAACTCGAATGATGCCTTCGACTATATCGTCTATATAGGTAAAATCCCTACGGTGTTTTCCGTAATTAAAGACCTGGATCTTTTCACCTGCCATCATGGCTTTGGCAAATTTCTGTAAGGCCATATCGGGTCTATCCCAGGGGCCATAAACAGTGAAGAATCGCAGTCCGGTTGTTGGTAATTCATACAGGTGACTGTAAGTATGCGCCATTAGTTCACTGGCTTTTTTAGTCGCTGCATACAGGCTAACCGGATGATTGACATTATCATGTGTTGAAAAAGGCTGTTTGGTATTTGATCCATACACGGAACTACTCGAAGCGTAAACCAGATGTCCTACTTTGTTGTGGCGACAACCTTCCAGAATATGACCAAAGCCGACCAGATTGGTATCAATATAAGCCAGTGGATTTTCCAGAGAATATCGAACCCCAGCCTGCGCTGCCAGGTTAACAACGCCTTCAAACTGATGCGTTTTAAATAAATCCGCCATAGCTTCACGATCTTCCAGGTTCATGCGAATATGCGTGTAGTTTGGCTCATTAATATGACGGGCAAGTCGAGCTTCTTTTAGGGCCGGGTCATAATAATCATTATGATTATCAATCCCTATGACTTCATCACCTCTTGCAAGCAGCCTGATTGATAGCGCAGAACCTATAAATCCGGCAGCTCCGGTTACTAGTACTTTCATTTAATCACTCCCAAAAATATCGCGTGTATAAATCTTATCTTTTACACTGCTTATTTCATCCGTGATGCGGTTTGCTACGATTACATCTGAAATCTTCATGAACTCTTCAAGATCCCGGACCACTCTTGAGTTAAAGAATTCGGCTTCTTCAAATACAGGTTCATAGATAACCACTTCAATACCTTTGGCTTTGATTCTTTTCATAATGCCCTGGATAGCAGAGGCACGAAAATTATCTGACCCTGTTTTCATCACCAGTCGGTAGATACCGACTATTTTTGGATTTCTTTCAAGTATAGAGTAGGCGATAAAGTCTTTTCTGGTTGTATTTGCATCAACTATTGCATTGATAATATTACTCGGAACATCTTTGTAGTTTGCAAGTAATTGTTTTGTATCTTTTGGTAGACAATATCCACCATATCCAAAGGATGGATTGTTGTAATGGGAACCAATTCTGGGATCCAGACCAACACCTTCGATAATCTGCTTACTGTTTAATTCATGCACTTCTGCATAGGTATCCAGCTCGTTAAAATAGGCAACCCGCATGGCGAGATAAGTATTTGAGAAGAGTTTGATAGCTTCTGCTTCGGTTGATTTTGTAAACAGAACCTTAATATCTTCTGCTAGTGCTCCTTCGACCAACAGGTCAGCAAAGACTTTGGCTCTATCAGATTCTTCTCCAATAATAATCCTGGATGGGTACAGGTTGTCATATAAGGCCTGACCTTCTCTAAGAAATTCTGGTGAAAAGATAATATTATTACTGCAAAATTTACGTTTAATACCTGATGTAAAACCAACTGGTACGGTTGACTTAATCACCATTACCGCTTTTGGGTTTATTTCTATGACATCTTTTAAAACAGCTTCTACTGAAGATGTATTGAAATAATTCGTCTCAGGATCATAGTCTGTGGGTGTGGCTATGACGACAAAGTCGGCATCTTTATAGGCTAAGTGTTTGTCGAGTGTTGCCACAAAATTCAATTCTTTATTAGCCAGAAAGTCTTCTATTTCAGTATCAGCTATCGGGGATTTTTTGTTATTTAGTAAATCCACTTTTTCCGCAACTACATCCAAAGCGACTACTTCATGGTTTTGTGCCAGTAACATCGATACTGCCAACCCCACATAACCTGTTCCTACAACTGTAATTTTCACAAAAACCTCTTTTCCAATATTTTTAGTAAAATTTAAACTGAGGTTATCAGTTTATAAGCGACTGACAGGTAACCATTACCTATTAAAACCGGGCGTATTCTACTCAATACACCAGCAAAACACGAGGGTAATAACTGCGGACTGAGATTTAGTACACATTATTTAGTTAAATAGCCAGAAAATTTATTATAGTGTAAGTTCTGCAGACTTGCCTGTGGATTTGGGCACTATAATCGATAGATTTAATCTACTAAGCACGAGGAATAGTGACCTCGATATTAAAGGATTTTTCAATCGCTTTTTTCAATGCCAGTTTTGCATCATCATCGCCATGCACAACCCGGATTTCTCGGGGCTTATGCCGTATACGCTGGATAAACTTTAATAAATCAAATTGATCTGCATGTGCAGAATATCCACCCAATGTATGAATAGCGGCGTTAATTTCATAACGTTTTCCATCCAGCTCGACATAGCCATTTTGCGGCCCATATTTCTGAATGTTTCGACCTGCTGTACCACGAGCCTGATAACCGACAAACAGGACATCCGTTCTTTTGTCAGGCAGCAGTGCTTTTAGATAATTCACCACTCGACCTCCAGTACACATACCACTGGCGGCGATTACTATTGCGGGTCTGGCTGTTTTGGCAAGATACTTTACCGTTTGTAGATGCGTGTCATGATCATTGATAGTGAGCAACTGCTCGAAATTAAGAGGATGACGTTTTGCTTTCAGTTTTGCCCTGGCTTCTGCATCCCAATAGGGTTTCAGACGACGATAAGCTTCATTAAATTGAGCAGCTAACGGAGAGTCAACAATGACTTCAAGATCCTGCCAGTTTAAATTCCGGGTTAGCTTTTGTCCTGCTAACTGGTGAATTAGCGATTCAATTTCATAAAGTAACTCCTGAGTGCGACCAATACTGAAAGCCGGTATCAAAATAACCCCGTTATCTTTCAGTGCAGAGAGAATAACGCTTTTAAGCCTTTGCAGCCTTGTACGCCTGTTTTCATGCAATTTATCACCATAGGTACTTTCGATAACCAGGCAGTCTGCACGATAGGGGGATTTTGGAGCACTCAACAGAGGTGTATAAGGCGGCCCTAGATCTCCTGAAAACACGACTCGTTGATTAGCTGAGCCTTTGCTAATAGAAAATTCCACATAAGCTGAACCCAGAATATGTCCAGCCTCTTTCAATTTTACTTTTAATGAAACTTCTTCATCCGACTGATTTTCTTCTGCTTTATCACTAGTTCTTTTAGCCGAAATAATGCTATGCCACTGGTTAAAATCCAACGCAATAATTTGCGCTTTTATTTTTGCTAAAAATGACTCAATCAATCTTTCATTGCGGGTAAGCCCTATTTTCAGTGCATCTTTTAATACTAAAGGTAATAATATGGCTGAAGCCTGACTGCAAATAATGGGACCGCTGAACCCCGCTGCCAGTAGATAAGGAATACGTCCAACATGATCAATATGCACATGGGTTACAATCAGTGCCTGAATATGCTCAACGGGAAACTCTATCTTAAGATGATCAAGCCCATCAATTTCACTCGAAATTTCTGCACCCTGAAAGAGACCACAATCAATAAGAACAGCTGGTCGATCACCTTCCTGGATCACTTCCAGCTCATGGCAGGAACCTGTAACACCATTTACTGCGCCATGATGTTTTATATTGAAAAATCCATTTCCCTGATCTACTGACATATTACTTTACTTTATCTTATCCCCTTAGGACAAAGCCCTGAGCAACAATCAAAAAGGGATATCATCAAAGCCATCATCAGCCGGTGGAGCATCAAACTGTGAAGATTGCGCTGGAGTTTGCGCCTGTGGTCTTTGTTGTGGTTTAAATGGTGCAGTGCCACCGGATGCATCCTGACGCCCACCTAGCATTTGCATTTCATTCGCGACTATTTCAGTTGAATATCGATCCTGCCCGCTTTGATCCTGCCATTTCCGGGTTTGAATTTTTCCTTCAAAATAAACTTGAGAACCTTTTTTCAGGTATTGTGCAGCAATTTCAGCCAGTTTGCCAAAGATGACTATTCTATGCCATTCAGTCTTTTCGACATTTTCGCCAGTACTTTTATCTCTCCATGATTCATTGGTAGCAACCGATACATTAACTACAGCACTTCCTCCGGCCGTGTATTTAACGTCTGGATCCTTTCCAAGTGTTCCAACGATAATTGCTTTGTTTACGCCTCTTGCCATGGTTTTCCCCGGTTCTGATAACTTTCTGGTTTAAATTTATAAGTTGCATATATTCAGGATGACATAAATTAAAAAGCCAGCCCAAATTGCGCGCTATAGTCTACACATTTAACGATATCTATTCGACAAAAAACACAATAATTTATTGCCACTCAATATTTTCTAAAACTCTGATTAACTCAAATTTCACTAAAAAGCCTTAAAAAAGTAGTCAGTAAATTTGGCGAGATCGCTCGCTTTGAGCTGATTTATGCCCGCTGCCGCTTTTCTACCTCCACCTGAATCAAATTTTCTACATAATTCATCAGCTCCGGTTTTATTATCCATAGGAGCTCGAACACTAACCCTATAACAATCAAGTCCACATTCAACCAGTACTGCATGTGCTCGCGATGTATGATCACGTGCCAATTCATTGGAAAAGACACCGTTAACCCTTCTTGACCAGGGCTCATCCGGTAGAATAAAAATGGCTCCATTTTCGCGTGCTTCCAGCGCAGTTAACTGATGCGTTTGATCCAGATCCTGATGGTAGGCATTAGATAATGTTCTATATTCTTCAGTTTCAATAAAATCCAAAGGATTAGAAAATGGTTGTACCAGCTTAAATAACTCAGCGGGATGAAAAACAAGATCCTCTATATCAAAACCATAACCATTATAATTTAAACAGGTACCCAGTTGCTTTAATACTTCCCTTTCATCTTGACTCATATCAAAACGGTCAGCCAATGCTTCAGCTGAATCATACAGGTTATCCCCGAAAGCACCCGTAATTGCCCATCTGTAAAATTGATTATTTAAAAAATCATTAATAATTAAACTGGTACAGGTATTTGCATCAGTATCGATATGTAACTCAAGTTGTTCTGATTCTATTTCCTCTCCGGCGAAGTGATGATCAGCATAAAAAACACGAGCACCAGCATCAATAGCATCCTGTACACCCTGACGATTTTTATCAAAGGAAACATCAAGAGCAGTGATTTCATCACCATTTTCAGCCTTAATTTTTGAAAACAGATTTATATCCCTTTTAAGACCCGTTATAAGTGTTGAGTTTTTTGGGTACTGTAAGCGTAATTGCTGCAATGCACATATCCCATCTGCATCGCCATTAAATAAATCGTAACTTGTCATAAACCGGCTATATTTGTTGAATAGATAAGGCTGATGATTGTATTCGTTATGATCGTGTTTTACGAGTCGTTTACATACCTTAAAGGAGAAGTGACAAGTACTGCGAATAAAATAACTATATTTTGATGGCATCCATGCCATTAATTCTCCAAATCCAGCTTATTTAATCAAAATATCAGTTTTATTTTTAATAAAAATAGAATGACCAATCCCCTTTACCTGAACAATATCAGAAGCTTTTGCAAAATTACCATTTTCCTTACGGTAATTCACAATTGCCTGAGCTTTATTCATACCAATTCCAGTTAAAGAATTAGCAATAACATCAGCAGTGGCGGTATTGATATTTACAGGGGTAGCATAAATGTTGCTGGAAAAAAGAATTGCTGCGATAACAGCGGTTAGATTAATAATTTTCATATTTGAGTCCTTAATTATTCACATCCAATTGAATTTGTCCTAAAACTGCTCATACCTAAGACAGCTTACAGATAAGATTCTGCATAGCAAAGAATAATGATCTGTATTTAATTTGCAATAGCAATTGATTTATTTTGACATCAAATTTGCAAGTGCATCATCATCAAATAGTTTTTTATCAATTTTCATATAGGCAATTTGATCTTCTATATAAACTGTTATTTCCTGTACGCCGGGCAGTAACTCAGCTTTTTCACTGAAATTTAACATGGCCATCTCATCAAGCCCCCCTAAAGAAACAATACGTGAAGTCACTGCCTTAGGTTTTTCCATAAAAAAAGCAATTATCCACCAGCTTACAACCAGCAATGCTAACTGTAAAAAGGCTTCATGCAGAGAATCATAAGCCAGCAAAACGCCACCAATTAATCCACCACTAAAAGCGCCAAAAAATTGCGCACTGGAAAATAACCCCATCGCCGTCCCCTTCATATCTGCAGGAGAAATCTTCGCTACCAGAGAAGGCATGGAAGCTTCCAGAAAATTAAAACCGGCAAAAAATAAAACCAGCATCAAAAATAACGCAGAATAACCACTAAAAAAATATAAGCCGATTTCAGCCAGACAAACAATCATTATTCCACTTAAAAACATTGGTTTCATTTGACGTTTTTTTTCCGCCACAATAATCATTGGAACCATGATAAAAATAGACAAAACAAATACAGGAAGATAAGTTTTCCAGTGTTGCAAAATCTCAATATGTAATTGATCCCGTAATATCAGGGGAAATAAAACAAATGTCGCTGAAAGCACCATATGTAAAATAAAAACACCAAAATCCAGACGCAGGAGCTCTCTATTTACCAGTACTTTAGAAATATCACTCAAAGACAATTGAGTATCACGGTGAAAGCGTTGTTGTATGGGATTTGGTGTAATAAAAAGAATGACCAATATACTGAGACCAGCTAAAGCAGCGGTAAACCAGAATATGCCGGATACACCTATACTGGCTGCCAGAATCGGCCCCATAATCATCGATACCATAAAAGCCAGCCCGATCGACATGCCAATAATTGCCATAATTCGCATACGAATTTCTTCGCGAGATAAATCTGCCGCCAGTGCCATAACGACTGCGGCAATCGCGCCCATTCCCTGTAAAGCCCGACCTAATATAATTTGTTGAATACTGGCTGCTGTGGCAGCAACAATACTACCCGTACAAAATAGTAATAAGCCGATCACAATCATTTTCTTTCGGCCTACCCTGTCAGATAAAAAGCCAAAAGGAAGCTGAAATAAGCCCTGGGTTAACCCGTACACACCTATAGCCAGACCAATCAGCACCGGGGTAGCGCCTGAGTAATTAGACGCGTATAAGGAAAAAACTGGCAAGATCATAAACAGACCAATCATCCTAAATGCATAGACCAGTGCCAATGAAAGCGCTGCCTGTTTCTCGGTTTTAAGCATTAATGTATTCAATCAATTCAATTAAAAAAAGCATGTTAGCACAGCTGCATTATCAAAAAGCATGAGCGTCATACTGGTAAATTCATCAGCACGCGTTATAAGCTGTATAAGAATAACCCTTTAGAGCATAAAGGTGTTACAAAGACGACCTGCATTAATACAGAAAGTTCAGTTATTGTATGTATCTGTTAACTGACTTAGGAAATACAACTTATTTTCGCATGTTAAAATTAACACTATCTTAAATGAAGGGTATGTTCTTTCAAAGTGGTTTAAAATACGCACTTCTTTGCAGCAAAATATTTAACGAATAATTTATGAATTCAATCAACATACGGGGCGCTCGTACACATAACCTTAAAAACATTGATCTGTCTTTACCAAGAGACAAGCTCATTGTGATAACGGGATTGTCGGGTTCTGGAAAATCATCACTGGCATTTGACACTATTTTTGCAGAAGGGCAGCGTCGATACGTTGAATCATTATCTACTTATGCCCGTCAGTTTCTTTCCGTCATGGAGAAACCTGATATTGACCATATCGAAGGCTTATCTCCCGCTATTTCGATAGAACAGAAAACAACATCACATAATCCCCGATCTACAGTCGGAACAATAACTGAAATTTATGACTATCTGCGCCTTTTATTTGCACGCGCAGGGACTCCGCGCTGTCCGGAACATGGTATAACGCTTGAAGCCAGTACGATTAGTCAAATGGTTGATCAGGTTTTACAGCTCCCAGACAACTTTCGTCTAATGCTTCTAGCACCCGTTGTAAGTAAACGTAAAGGTGAGCATGTACAGTTACTGGATTCCCTTCAAAGACAGGGTTATTTACGCGCCAGAATTGATGGAGAAATCTATGAACTTGATGATCCTCCATCGCTGGATCTTCGTAAAAAGCATAGTATTGATGTCGTCATAGATAGATTTAAAGTACGTAGCGATTTAAAACTTCGATTAGCAGAATCATTTGAAACAGCTCTCAGCATGACTGATGGTATTGTCAAAATCGCTGCTATGAATGCAGAAGATGATTTTGAAGAAATAACTTTTTCCGCTAATTTTGCCTGTCCGGTATGCGGTTACTCACTAACTGAACTAGAGCCACGTTTATTCTCTTTTAATAGCCCGGTGGGAGCCTGTCCCGACTGTGACGGCATTGGCACAATGCAGTTTTTTGATGAAGAACTTGTGGTCAATTCACCTGAACTGAGTTTACTTGGAGGCGCTATCAGAGGCTGGGATAAGCGCAATGGATATTATTTTCAAATGTTAAGCTCATTAGCCAGGCATTATAAATTCGATATTGATAAACCATTCAATAAATTAAGCAAAAAAATCCAGAATATTATATTGCATGGTTCGTCGGATGATATTGAATTCATATTCGAAAATGAACGAGGCGATAAACGCGTACAGGTACATCCTTTTGAGGGTATCTTACCTAATTTAAAGCGACGCTATCGCGATACTGATTCCAATGTGGTACGGGAAGAGTTAGCAAAATTCATGACTGATGCAGCCTGTCAGACCTGTCATGGTGACCGTTTAAATAAATCCGCTCGTCATGTGTATATCAATGACATTACTTTACCTGAAATAGTAGCTTTACCCATTGGAGAAGCTCTCAATTTTTTTAACACCCTGAAATTAGCAGGTAGCAAGGCAAAAATTGCAGAAAAGATCACTAAAGAAATAAAAGAGCGTCTTAGCTTTCTGGTCAATGTCGGGCTTGATTACCTGAGTTTGAGTCGCAGTGCAGAAACTCTTTCTGGCGGCGAAGCACAGCGAATTCGTCTTGCCAGTCAGATTGGCGCTGGTCTTGTCGGTGTAATGTACATTCTGGATGAGCCATCTATCGGTTTGCATCAAAGAGATAATGACCGTTTGTTAACGACATTGAATTATTTACGAGACCTTGGAAATACAGTCATCGTTGTTGAACATGATGAAGATGCTATTGCAGCAGCTGATTATATCGTTGATATTGGACCAGGCGCGGGAGTACATGGTGGTGAAATTATCGCTTTAGGTAATGCTAAACAAATTGCCAGAAACCCTGCTTCACTAACAGGGCAATATCTCAGTGGAAAACGACAAATCGCAATACCTGAAAAAAGAATAATTCGCGATAAAAAGAAACTGGTTAAAATTCACAATGCATCCAGTAACAATTTAAAGTCGGTCACGCTTGAATTACCGGTTGGGCTTTTTTCCTGTATTACAGGTGTTTCCGGATCGGGCAAATCAACACTGATCAATGAAACTTTGTATAAACTGGCGGCAATTCATATTAATAAAAGTGCCTTACACCCAGCACAACATGGCAAAATTTCCGGATTTGATTTTTTTGATAAGGTTATTGATATTAATCAAAGCCCGATAGGACGTACACCCCGCTCTAATCCAGCCACTTACACAGGGTTATTTACACCCATTAGAGAATTGTTCGCAGGCACTCAGGAATCACGATCACGCGGATATAAACCCGGTCGTTTTAGTTTCAATGTAAAAGGTGGACGATGCGAAGCCTGTCAGGGTGATGGCGTTAAAAAAGTTGAAATGCATTTTCTCCCGGATGTATATGTCACCTGCGATGTCTGTAAAGGCAAACGCTATAATAGAGAAACGCTGGATATACTTTTTAAAGGTAAAAATATCCATCAGGTACTCGATATGACGGTAGAAGATGCCGTCGATTTTTTCAAAGCGATTCCTGTATTAAAACGTAAACTGGATACTCTAATGGATGTAGGTCTAAGCTATATTACATTAGGACAGAACGCCACAACTCTGTCCGGTGGCGAAGCCCAGCGCATTAAACTATCAAGAGAATTATCGAAAAGGGATACAGGCCGTACTTTATATATTCTGGATGAACCAACAACCGGTTTACATTTTCATGATATTGAACAATTATTAAAAGTACTGCATCGTCTACGCGATCATGGTAATACCATTGCTGTGATCGAACATAACTTACATGTGATTAAAACAGCCGACTGGATTATTGACCTGGGACCAGAAGGTGGTGATAAAGGTGGTGAAATTATCGCCTGCGGTACGCCCGAAGATGTAGCCAAAATAAAATCATCTTATACTGGTCAGTATCTTAAACCTCTATTAAAGTAATTACATTGATCCATAAAAACAATTCAACACATAGGAAAATAAATGACTAACAAAATCACCTGTTTTAAAGCTTATGATGCCCGTGGAAAAGTACCCAATGAACTTAATGAAGATATAGCTTATCGAATTGGAAGAGCTTATGCAGAGTTTCTAAAACCACAGCAGGTTGCAGTTGGTCGAGATGTAAGACTTAGCAGTGAATCGCTTTTTAGCGCATTAACTGCGGGGTTAATGGATAGTGGTGTTGATGTTTTAGATCTTGGTATCTGTGGCACTGAGCAAGTATATTTTGCAGCCTTTCATCAATCACTGGATGGAGGCATCATGATTACAGCCAGCCATAATCCGGTTGATTACAATGGTTTAAAATTTGTGCGTGAAAATGCAAAACCATTAAGTGGAGACAGTGGCCTTAATCAAATCAGACAAATTGCGGAAGCCAATGAGTTTGCAACTACTCATAAAAAAGGACAGCTGATAAAAACGGACCTTAATGAAGCTTATATAAAACATTTATTATCCTATTTAAAAACAGTCAATAATTTAAAGCCTTACAAAGTAGTCGTAAATAGTGGTAATGGTGTTGCAGGCCCGGTTGTTGACCTGCTCGAAAAGCAGCTTCCTTTTGAATTCATCAAAATTCAGCATGAACCTGATGGACACTTTCCAAATGGTATACCTAACCCCTTACTACCGGAAGGACGTAGCGCTACAACCGACGCTATTATTGAGAATAACGCTGACTTCGGTATCGCATGGGATGGTGACTTCGATAGATGCTTTCTATTTGACGGAAAAGGGCGATTTATTGAAGGCTATTATATCGTCGGATTACTGGGCGCACAGATGCTGCAGCAATATCCGGGGGAAAGTATCATTCATGACCCACGTCTGATCTGGAACACTCAGGAAATGGCATCATTAAATGGCGGTAAAGCCGTACAAAGTAAAGCTGGCCATGCTTTCATAAAAGAGAAAATGAGAGAAATCAATGCTATTTACGGGGGTGAGATGAGTGCACATCATTTCTTCCGTGATTTTGGCTATTGCGACAGTGGCATGATTCCCTGGTTACTCATTGCTGAAATGATGTCAGATCAAAATAAAAGTCTTGCTCAGTTAGTTGATGAAAGAATTGAGGCTTATCCAGTTAGTGGTGAAATAAATATGACTGTCAATGATTCTGATAAAGTGATTAGCGCAGTTAAGTCATACTTTGATGGACAGGATTATCAATTTGATAATGCTGATGGAATTGGACTTAGCTTTAAACATTGGAGATTCAATATACGCAGCTCAAACACAGAACCACTTTTAAGATTAAATGTAGAGTCACGTGGTGATATCAGTTTAATGGAAGAAAAGCGTGATCTATTAATTTCACTAATCAAACAATATAGCTGATAACTTAAAAAATACTGCTTGAAGTTAAACTGACATAAAAAAGGCCGGATAAACCGGCCTTTTTAAAATATAGCAGGAATTAACTTATTCTGGTCTATCAACCAGTTCAACATAAGCCATTGGTGCTTTATCACCAGTTCTATATCCGCACTTTAAAATGCGCATATATCCACCAGGACGCTCTTTATAGCGTGGGCCAAGATCAGTAAATAATTTACCAACCATTGCTTTATCACGAATACGACTGAATGCTAAGCGACGATTAGCAACACTATCTTCTTTAGCCAGTGTGATTAAAGGCTCAGCAACACGACGTAACTCTTTTGCTTTAGGCAAAGTCGTTTTGATAACTTCATGCTCAAACAAAGATGAAGCCATATTTTTGAACATAGCTTTTCTATGTGAACTATTACGGTTAAGTTGACGACCGCTCTTACGATGACGCATATTATTTAAACCTCAATTAACTGGCTAACTTACTATCATTTTCAATGTTTGGTGGTGGCCAGTTTTCCAGGCGCATACCCAGAGACAGACCATACGAAGCCAATACATCTTTGATTTCAGTAAGTGATTTCTTTCCAAGATTCGGTGTCTTTAACAGCTCAACTTCAGTACGCTGAATAAGATCACCAATGTAATAAATATTTTCTGCTTTTAAACAATTCGCAGAACGAACAGTTAACTCAAGATCATCAACTGGACGTAACAAAATAGGATCGATAAGTGATTCTGGTTCTTCAGGTTCTTCTTCTTCAGATCCTTCAAGATTAACAAATACAGACAACTGATCTTTTAAGATGCTACCAGCAATACGAATAGCTTCTTCGGGATCAACCGTGCCATTTGTTTCGATATCAATAACCAGTTTATCGAGGTCAGTGCGCTGTTCAACACGAGCAGCTTCAACAGTATAGGCAACTTTCAATATAGGTGAAAAAGAAGCATCCAGTTGTAAGTGCCCTAACGCAGTTTCTTCTTCAGATAAATTGCGTCTATTAGAAGGTTGATATCCACGACCTTTTACAACATGAATTTCCATATTGAAATCGATGTCTTTATTTAAATTAGCAATGACATAATCTGGATCAACGATTTCAATATCATGATCTAACTGGATATCACCTGCTGTAACAGGACCAATTCCACTTTTAGAAATAGTCAGTGTTGCTTCATCACGGCTGTGCATAATAATGCCAACACCCTTAAGATTAAGCATGATATCAATGACATCTTCCTGAACACCTTCGATAGTAGTGTATTCATGTAAAACACCATCAATCTTAAGATCTACGATGGCACTACCAGGTACAGATGAAAGCAAAATTCTGCGTAAAGCATTACCCAGTGTATGACCAAAGCCACGCTCTAAAGGTTCGATAGATACCTTTGCGTGATAAGTCTGTTGCTCTTCTACCTTAACCTGTTTAGGTTTAAGTAGTTCCGACATTTTTAATGATGACATAGATGACCCGTTAATTTTTTAGCCTAATAATTAAGCAATTGTAAAAAGCTAAAGTTACTTAGAGTACAGCTCAACCACCAGAGATTCATTGATATCTGCTGGTAATTCACTACGCATTGGTAATGCTTTAAAGACTCCTTCGAACTTACTATGATTGACATCAATCCAGTCAGGAAATCCAATCTGTTCTGCTAAGGACATAGATTCAGAAATTCTAGCCTGTTTACGTGATTTTTCACGAACGCTAATAACATCTGAAGGCTTAACCATATAAGAAGGAATATTAACTGTCTTACCATTAACCAAAATAGATTTATGGCTTACAAGTTGACGCGATTCAGCACGAGTTGAACCAAAACCAATACGATACACAATATTATCTAAACGTGATTCTAAAAGTTGCAGCAGGTTTTCACCTGTAGAACCTTTTAAACGCGAAGCTTCTTTATAGTAATTACGAAACTGCTTTTCAAGCACACCATAAGTTCTTCTTAATTTCTGCTTCTCACGTAGCTGTAAACCATAGTCTGATAAACGTGGTTTACGTGTACCTGCACCATGTTGTCCCGGAGGATTTTCAATTTTACATTTTGTATCAAGTGAACGACGTGAAGATTTTAAGTTGAGATCAACTCCTTCACGACGCATTAATTTACACTTTGGTCCAATATATCTTGCCATAACTTATTCTGCCTACACTCGACGTTTTTTGGGTGGACGACAACCATTATGAGGAATGGGTGTAACATCGTCGATTCTTGAAATTTTAAAACCAATTGAATTCAGCGAACGTACTGCTGAATCACGACCAGGACCAGGGCCCTTAACCATGACTTCCAGGTTTTTCATACCCATTTCCTGAGCGACCATTCCAGCTCTTTCCGCTGCAACCTGTGCTGCAAAAGGAGTAGATTTTCTAGAACCACGAAAACCAGAACCACCTGCTGTAGCCCATGACAGAGTGTTACCCTGACGATCGGTTATAGTAATAATAGTATTGTTAAAAGTTGCATGGATGTGAGCTACACCATCCGAAACATTACGTTTAACTTTCTTTTTAATACGTGATGATTTTTTATCAGCCATAATAAAACTCGTTATCTCTTAATAGGACGTCTTGGACCTTTTCGCGTACGCGAATTAGTCTTGGTACGTTGACCACGTACTGGTAAACCACGACGATGACGAATACCACGGTTAGTACCGAGATCCATTAATCGTTTGATATTCATTGATATTTCACGACGAAGGTCACCTTCAGTCGAAAAACTATTTACCTGATCGCGGATCGCATCCAGCTGTTCTTCGGTTAGTTCACGGACCTTTGTTGTTGGATCGATACCAGTTGCGCTACAGATTTTAGCCGAACGAGTCTGGCCTACCCCAAAAATGGATTGAAGAGCGATCACCGTATGCTTATTATCGGGTATATTTACACCTGCAATACGTGCCATAAAAACAAAGTCTCCTGAACTTGAAGCTAATTAAAAAGGGCGCAGATTCTATCTGACAAACCTTTAAAAATCAAACTATTATTAAACTTAATAAATGAATTAACCCTGACGCTGTTTATGGCGTGGATCTTTACAAATTATACGAACTGCACCATTCCTGCGAATAACCTTGCAGTTTTTACACATTTTTTTTACGGATGCTCTAACTTTCATAATAATACCTATCTAGGGATTAAATTCCCTTGTTACCATAACCTTTGAAATTGGACTTTTTCATCAGGCTATCATATTGATGACTCATCAAATGTGCCTGAACCTGTGCCATGAAATCCATCACGACAACAACGATAATTAATAATGATGTACCACCAAAATAAAATGGAACATTCCAGAATAAAATTAGAAACTCCGGTAACAGACAAACCAGTGTAATATACAGTGCACCTACCAGAGTGAGTCTGGATAAAACACCATCTATATAAGTCGCTGTTTGCTTCCCGGGACGTATACCTGGAATAAAAGCACCGGATTTTTTCAAATTATCTGCTGTTTCTTTTGAGTTAAATACCAATGCTGTATAGAAAAAACAAAAGAATATAATAGCTGTCGCATAAAAAATTACATACAAAGGTTGACCGGGAGAAAGTGTTGCTGATAAATCCTGCAACCAACGCATTCCTTCCTGTTGACCAAACCAGCTACCCAGAGTTGCTGGAAATAATATAATACTCGAAGCAAATATAGGGGGTATAACACCAGCCATATTTAACTTTAAAGGTAAATGGCTACTTTGAGCCGCATACATTTTATTACCCTGCTGACGTTTAGCATAATTAACCGTAATTCGACGTTGTCCACGTTCAACAAACACGACGAATAAAGTCACAGCAATCACAGCAACCATTAAGAAAAGGATAATCAGAGAATTTAATTCTCCAGTCTTAACCAATTCAAGTGTTCCACCGATAGCAGACGGTAAACCAGCAACAATACCTGAAAATATAAGAACTGATATACCGTTACCGATACCACGCTCTGTTATCTGCTCACCTAACCACATCAAAAATAATGTACCAGTAACCAGTGTTACTGCAGCAGAGAAAACAAAACCGGGACCTGGATTAACCACCAATGCATCTGCGCCACTTCCCTGACCCTGTAAAGCTATCGCAATACCCACAGACTGGAATGAAGCTAATACGACAGTAAAATAACGTGTATATTGAGTTATTTTACGTCTTCCAGATTCACCCTCTTTCTTTAACTGTTCCAGGGTAGGAACTGCAACCGTCATTAACTGCATGATAATTGATGCAGATATATAAGGCATAACACCCAGAGCAAAAATAGACATACGCTTTAAAGCGCCACCAGAGAACATATTAAACATTCCCAGGATACCATTTTTCTGCTGTTCAAAAATTTGTTGCATCACGGTAATATCTATACCCGGTACAGGTATAAATGAACCAATCCTGAAAACGATCAGGGCACCAATAACGAAGAAAATTCGTTTTCTAAGTTCACTCAGGCTTCCACCTGATAAACTAGAAGCAAGTTGTGATGCAGATGTAGACACTAGTCTTCTACCTTTCCGCCAGCAGCTTCAATTGCCGCTGCCGCGCCTTTAGTTGCCTTAACACCTTTAAGCGTAACTGCTTTAGTAACCTCACCAGACAGAAAAACTTTAGCCTGTCGAGTAAAAGCTGGAACAACATCAGCTTTAATAAGAGCATCTAAATCAATAACATCTACATCCATAGATGAAATTTCTGACAAACGAACTTCCGCTGAAAATCTTGATTTACGTGCGGTAAAACCAAATTTAGGTAACCGACGCTGCAAAGGCATTTGACCACCTTCAAAACCGATTTTGGTTTGTCCACCAGATCTGGATTTCTGACCTTTATGTCCACGACCACATGTCTTACCGAGACCGGAACCAATACCACGACCAACTCGCTTTGATACCTTAGTAGAACCTGGTGCAGGTTTAAGTGTATTCAGATACATTATACTTCCTCAACACTAAGCATATAGTGAATCTTGTTAATCATACCGCGATTTTCTGGAGTATCGATAACTTCAACTGTTTGATGCATACGACGGATTCCCAGACCAGCAGCACATGCTTTATGTGATGCCAGACGGCCATTTAAACTTTTAATAAGTTTTATACTTACAGTTTTATTCTTAGCTTTTGCCATGATATTAACCTGTTATCTGTTCTACAGTTTTACCACGCTTTGCAGCAATCATTTCCGGTGTTTTCATATCCTGTAAACCACGGATAGTGGCTCTTACTAAATTGATAGGGTTTCTTGAACCATTACATTTAGCAAGTACATTTCGAACACCGGCAACTTCAAGAACTGCACGCATCGCACCACCAGCTATGACACCGGTACCTTCAGAAGCTGGCTGCATATAGACTTTAGCAGCACCATGCCGAGCATTGACCGGGTAATATAATGTGCCATCAGTAATGGCAACATTAACCAGATTAGCACGAGCTTTTTCCATTGCTTTTTGTATGGCTAATGGAACTTCACGAGCCTTTCCATAACCAAAACCAACCTTACCATTACCATCACCTACTACAGTAAGTGCAGTAAAACCAAATTGTCGACCACCTTTAACTACTTTAGCAACACGGTTAACTGCTACTAATTTTTCTGTTAAATCGTCGTTTGAACCTTGAGGATCAGCCATAGTGCTATCTCTATACTTAAAACGTTATACTTAAAACTTAAGACCAGCTTCACGAGCTGAATCAGCGAGTGCCTTAACACGGCCATGGTATTTATAACCAGAACGATCGAAGGCGACGGATTCAATGCCAGAAGCTAAAGCTTTGGCAGCAATTTCTTTTCCAATCGCAATTGCGGCTGCGGTATTACCGGTATACTTTAAATCTTTACTGATTTCTTTATTAAGCGTAGAAACAGAAGCAACAACCTTACCAGTTTCACCAGAAATCACCTGAGCATAAGTATGGCGAGGTGTACGAAAGATAGTTAAACGGTCTACGCCAAGTTCACGAATTTTTGCACGTGTTTTACGAGAACGTCTGATACGTGATGATTTTTTATCCATAACTAGCCTACTTCTTTTTAGCATCTTTTCTGATGATATGTTCATCAGAATATTTAACACCTTTACCTTTATAGGGCTCAGGTGGACGGAAAGCACGAATCTCAGCAGATACCTGACCTACTTTTTGCTTATCACAACCAGAAACAATTATTTCAGTCTGTGAAGGAGTTTCAATAGTAATGCCTTCAGGAATCTCATAATCAATAGGATGTGAAAAACCTAATGAAAGATTAAGAACTTTACCAGAAGTCTTACCTCTGTAACCAACACCAACAAGATTCAATTTTTTGGTAAAACCTTCACTTACGCCAGTCACAATATTACTGACCAGTGAACGCATTGTTCCAGTAAGTGCCATTGAATTTTTGTTTTCATTCGCAGGTTTGAAACTGATTACATTATCATTCTGTTCAAAAATAACATTGTCATTGACAGATAACGATAATTCACCTTTTGGACCTTTCGCAGTGATAGTCTGGCCGTCAATAGACAAACTAACACCAGATGGCATTTCTACAGGTTTTTTAGCAATTCTTGACATAGTCTTTACCCTAAACGACTGTGCAGATTACTTCACCACCGTTACCGGAAGTTCTCGCCTGCTTTTCTGTCATCATACCTTTTGAGGTAGAGATTATAGCTATACCGAGACCACCATTAACTGATGGAAGTTCATCTTTAGATTTAAAAATTCTTAAGCCAGGACGACTAACACGTTTAATTTGTTCAATTACCGGTTTACCCTGGAAATATTTAAGCTCAATTGTTAATTCTTTTTTAGCATCGCCAGATACTGAATAATCATTAATATAACCTTCATCTTTTAACACTTTAGCGATACTCACTTTCTGTGTTGAAGATGGCATTTTCACATTGACTTTAGTTGCTTTCTGCGCATTTCTAATGCGTGTCAACATGTCAGAAACAGGATCTTGTAGACTCATATCAGTACTCTCTTACCAACTTGCTTTAACGAGGCCAGGAACATCACCGCGCATTGCTGCTTCGCGTAGTTTAATTCTACTTAGACCAAATTTTCTATAAAAACCGTGAGGACGACCAGTGACACTACAACGGTTGCGATGTCTTACAGGAGATGAATCTCTTGGAAGTTTTTGCAATTTATCAACTGCCGCCATTTTTTCATCAAAAGGTGTTTCAGGATTACTGATTAACGCTTTTAATGCAGTTCTTTTTGCAGCGTAAACAGCAACCATTTTGCTACGTTTAACTTCACGCTGTACCATAGAAGATTTAGCCATAATTGTTACCGTTATTAATTCTTAAAAGGAAAGTTGAACGCGGAAAGTAACGCACGTCCTTCTTCATCATTCGCAGCTGTTGTCGTAATAGAGATATTCAGTCCACGAATTTTATCAATTTTATCGTAATCGATTTCAGGGAAAACGATTTGCTCAGTCAGACCCAGATTGTAATTTCCACGTCCGTCAAATGCCTTACCACTTATTCCACGAAAATCTCGAATACGAGGCATAGAAAAATTTACCAGTCGATCCATGAATTCATACATGCGGTCTTTACGTAAAGTCACCATACAGCCTACAGGCATATTTTCACGAATTTTAAAACCCGCAACAGCTTTCCTGGACAATGTCACAACAGGCTTCTGACCTGCAATCTGTTCCATATCGCGTACGGCATTATCGACAATTTTCTTGTCTCCCGCAGCTTCACCAAGTCCCATATTTAAAGTAATTTTTGTTACTTTAGGGATTTGCATAGCAGATGCAAAATTAAACTGTTCCTGTAACTGTGCTTTCACAGTGTCATTATAAAATTTTTCTAGTCTGGTCATGATAACTTACCGTTAAACATCAATTACTTCACCGTTAGACTTAAAAAATCGAACTTTACGATTATCATCTAACGTTTTAAAACCAACACGATCACCCTTTTTAGTAGCCGGGTTAAAGATCATGACATTTGATTGATTGATAGGTGATTCTCTATCAATAATCCCACCAGCCTCACCCGCATTTGGATTTGGCTTAACGTGCTTTTTAATCATATTTACACTTTCAACTAATAGACGTTCTCCATCTATTCGCTTTAGTACAGTGCCACGCTGACCTTTACTTCGGCCGGCAATAACGATGACTTCGTCACCTTTTCTTATCTTGTTCATGTAAATACCTTAACTATTAAAGCACTTCAGGTGCCAGTGAGATGATTTTCATAAACTTCTCACCACGTAACTCACGAGTTACAGGCCCAAAGATACGAGTACCAATTGGTTGCAGATTGTTATTTAAAATAACAGCTGCATTACCATCAAACTTAATTAAAGATCCGTCATTACGACGAACACCTTTAGCAGTACGCACAACGACAGCGTTGTATACTTCGCCTTTTTTAACTTTACCGCGTGGTATCGCATCTTTGATACTAACTTTAATAATATCGCCAATACCTGCATAACGACGTTTAGAGCCACCAAGTACCTTAATACACTGTACTTTTTTTGCTCCGCTGTTATCAGCTGCGGTTAAAACTGTTTGCATTTGAATCATAATAGAACCCTATCCAATCTCGGTTATCTTAGCTCGCCTTTTCAACGACCTTAACCAAAGTCCAGGACTTGGTTTTTGACATTGGTCGGCATTCTGTAATTTGAACAGTATCGCCCATAGAGCACTCGTTATTCTCATCATGAATATGGAGCTTTGTAGATTTTTTTACAAATTTCCCATATAAAGGATGTTTTACCTTTCTTTCAATCAGAACAGTTGCTGTTTTATCCATTCTGTCACTAATAACAGAACCAGTATGCGTTCTTAAAACTTTTTCTTCACTACTCATGATCATTCACCACCGTTACTGGATGATTGTGCACGTTTTTCATTCATGACAGTTTTAACGCGTGCAATGTTTTTACGTACTTTTGAAAATTGATCTGATCGTGCACCCTGACCAATAGCATTTTGCATTCTCAAATTAAATTGCTCTTTAGAAAGCGCAATTAATTCATCACGTAGTTCCTGATCGGATTTTGAACGTAACTCTTTCGCGTCCATTACATTACCTGCCTGATTACAAAATTAGTCTTGAAAGGTAATTTAGCAGCAGCCAGCTTGAAAGCTTCACGCGCTATCTGCTCGGTTACACCTTCCATCTCATACAACATTTTTCCGGGTTGAATCTTACAAACCCAATATTCAACATTACCCTTACCTTTACCCATACGAACTTCGAGAGGTTTTTTCGATATTGGCACATCAGGAAAAACACGAATCCAGATTTTTCCACCACGTTTGATATGACGAGTCATAGCACGACGAGCAGATTCAATTTGACGGGCAGTTATTCTTCCACGCTCGGAAGCCTGTAAACCAAACTGACCAAAGCTTACTTTATTTCCAGTATTCGCCAGGCCGCGATTACGACCTTTAAACTGCTTTCTAAATTTTGTGCGTTTAGGCTGTAACATAATTCTAAACTCTATTTACCAGTCTTCTTCGAAGAAGAAGAATTTTTAGCTTCAAGATCGAATACTTCACCCTTATAAATCCAGACTTTTACACCCAGGATTCCATAAGTTGTCAAAGCTTCAGCTGTACCATAGTCAACATCAGCTCTTAATGTATGAAGAGGAACCCGTCCTTCTCGATACCACTCATTACGCGCAATTTCAGCACCATTCAAACGTCCAGAGACATTGATTTTGATACCTTCTGCACCGATACGCATTGCATTACTAACTGATCTGCGCATTGCTCTACGAAACATCACACGTCTTTCCAGTTGTTGCGCGATACTTTCGGCAACCAGCTGTGCATCTAACTCAGGCTTACGAATCTCTTCAATGTTAATTTTCACATTGTTAGGATGTATATCTACCAAAGCAGAAACTTCTTTACGCAGCTTTTCGATATCCTCACCCTTTTTACCGATGATAATACCCGGGCGAGCCGTATGCACGGTCACTACAATTGACTTAGCAGGTCTGGCAATACCGATCCGACTAACAGCCGCTTGCGATAATTTTTTCTTAATAAACTGACGTACTTTTAAATCTTCACTTAAAAATTCAGCATATTGTCCAGTTTCTGCATACCACGTTGAAGTCCACTCTGTGGAGATACCTAAACGTATACCAGTTGGATGTACTTTCTGTCCCATCTGTGCCTCTTTAACTATCTGCAACAGTCACACTAATGTGACTAGTACGTTTTAAAATTCGATTACCACGGCCCTTGGCACGTGCACGCATACGTTTCATGCTTGGCCCCTGATCTACAAAAATTGTAGAAACCTTGAGCTCATCTATATCAGCACCATCATTGTGCTCAGCATTTGCTATAGCTGATTCAAGAACTTTGCGCACCAGCTCAGCTGCTTTTTTATTACTAAATTTAAGCAGAGTAAGCGCTCTATCCACTGGTAAACCACGAACCTGGTCTGCCACTAAACGCACTTTTTGAGCTGAAATTTTAGCATTACGGTGTTTTGCAGATGTTTGCATAACAATAATTACCTTTTCGCCTTTTTATCAACAACATGACCACGATAAGTACGAGTCAGTGAAAACTCACCTAACTTGTGACCGACCATATTTTCATTAATCAAAACCGGTACATGCTGACGACCGTTATGAACCGCTATAGTCAATCCAACCATATCCGGAATTACCATTGAACGTCTTGACCATGTTTTAATTGGACGTTTATTACTTGTTTCAACAGCAGTCATTACCTTTTTATAAAGATGATGATCTACAAATGGACCTTTCTTTAGAGAACGTGGCACGTCAAATTACCTCTTATTCCTTCTACGAACAATTAAATTGTCTGTACGTTTATTGGTACGAGTCTTCTTACCTTTAGTAGGCACACCCCAGGGAGAAACTGGATGACGACCACCTGATGTACGTCCTTCACCACCACCATGAGGATGATCAACCGGATTCATTGCAACACCACGAACAGTAGGTCTAACGCCTCTCCATCGTGTAGCACCAGCTTTACCAAGTGAGCGCAGACTATGCTCTCCATTGCTAACTTCACCAAGTACCGCACGACACTCAGATAATACTTTTCTCATTTCGCCTGAACGTAGACGTAATGTAGAGTAAGCACCATCACGAGCAACAAATTGAACTGAAGTTCCAGCTGAACGAGCTATCTGAGCTCCTTTACCAGGCTTTAATTCAACACAATGAATTACCGAACCAACAGGAATATTACGTAAAGGAAGACAGTTACCCGGTTTCATTCCAGCATCATCACCTGAACGAACCTTATCACCATCTTTAATACCTTTAGGAGCGATTATATAACGACGCTCACCATCCATATATTTAAGCAATGCAATATGAGCACTTCTATTCGGATCATATTCAATTCTTTCAACAACCGCATCAATACCGTCTTTATTACGTTTGAAGTCAATTGTTCTATAACGCTGCTTATGCCCACCACCTCTGTGACGAGTCGTAATACGACCAGCATTATTTCTACCACCAGTCTTAGATTTCTTTTCAACTAACGCCGCAAAAGGCTTACCTGTATACAGTCCGTCTGTTTTAACTGAAACAACAAAACGGCGTCCAGGTGAAGTTGGTTTAGCTTTAATTAATGCCATGTCTCTTATCCACCTACAACTGAAAGATCAATTTCGTGACCTTGCTCTAAAGAGACATACGCCTTTTTCCAGTCACTACGCTTTCCGAGTCTAACACCCTGACGCTTGGACTTACCTTTAACATTAGTCGTACGAACTTTAGAAACCTTAACATTAAAGAGCTGCTCAACAGCTTCTTTAATTTCATTCTTTTTCGCATCTGTAGCAACCTTAAATACATGCTGATTAGATGCATCACCGACAATTGCGGCCTTCTCAGAAATATGAGGCGCTCTTATAACCTGAAAAATTCTCTGATCATTCACGATAAACGCTCCTCTAACTTTTTCAATCCGGCCTGATCAATTACAACCTTATCCTGACTAACAAGACTTAGTGGATCGACTACAGCGACATCCATAACCATCAGGTTAGGAATATTACGAGCTGCAAGATAAACAGATGAATCAAGACCATCTGTTAACACAAGTCCTTTAGCAACGCCAAGGTCATTCATTTTAGCCGCCATCAACTTCGTCTTTGGCTCAGCTATATTTAAATCTTCAACCAGAATCAGCCTGTCCTGTCTGATTAATTCGGAAACAATGCTTCTCATTCCCGTGCGATACATTTTCTTATTCAGCTTTTTACTGTAATCACGTGGTCGAGCAGCAAAAGTTACACCACCGCTACGCCATAACGGGCTACGGATAGTACCTGCACGAGCTCGACCTGTTCCTTTTTGACGAAAAGGTTTAGCTCCACCACCACGTACATCTGAACGTGTTTTCTGTGCTTTAGTACCTGAGCGGCCAGCACTCATAAATGACACAACCAATTGATGTACTAGCGTTTCATTAAATTCTGCCGTAAAGGCATCATCAGATACTGAAACTGACTCACTGGAGTTATGTATTGATATATCCATGACTCTATCTCTTATTTTACAGCAGGTCGAATAACGACATTGCTACTCTTAGATCCAGGTACAGGGCCTTTAATCAGCACAAGATTGCGCTCTGAATCTATACGAAAAATCTCTAAATTTTGCGTGGTCTGCTGCACAGCACCCATATGACCAGACATCTTCTTTCCTTTGAAAACACGACCAGGAGTCTGGTTCTGACCAATAGAACCTGGCGCACGGTGAGAAACCGAGTTACCGTGTGTCGCATCCTGCATCTGGAAGTTATATCGCTTTATAACACCCGCAAAACCCTTACCTATTGTTGTTCCCTGAACATCAACTTTCTGTCCTTGCTCAAAGATATCAAGCTTAACTTCTGAACCTAGCTCTAATCCTTCAACTGAATCAACGCGGAACTCCATAGAGACCCGACCAGCTTCAACACCGGCTTTTCTATAATGACCAGCCATTGCTTTTGTTACACGATTAGGACGTCGTGAACCTGAGACAACCTGAACAGCTGTATAACCATCAGTATCGACAGTTTTTAACTGAGACACACGATTTGGCTCCACTTCAATAACAGTTACCGGAGTCGATACACCGTCATCAGAGAAAACCCTGGTCATACCTACTTTTCGTCCAACTAAACCGAGAGACATTACTAACCCCTAATCATATATATTGATAATATCTTATTGATATTACACAGCTTTTTAAAACTAACGGCCTGATACAGAGAACCGCATCAGGCCGCGAGGGCGCGCACTATAACAGAATATTGCGAAATAGTTAAGAACTATTCCAAAATTAATTACTGTTTTTTATAAACGCGTCATCCCCTCTAATCATTAAATACAATCAAGCCTTAATTTAACTTGATTTGAACATCAACACCTGCTGCCAGGTCGAGCTTCATCAATGCATCAACTGTTTTATCAGTTGGATCGACAATATCCATTAATCGCTTGTGCGTTCTGATTTCATACTGATCACGTGCATCCTTATTAACATGCGGTGATATTAATATAGTGAAACGCTCTTTACGTGTTGGCAAAGGAATTGGCCCTTTAACACGAGCTCCCGTTCTTTTCGCAGTATCTACGATTTCAGCTGCGGAGCGATCAATCAGTCGATGATCAAAAGATTTCAAACGTATACGAATATTTTGGTTAGCCATATCTGATTACTCGATTATTTTAGAAACGACGCCCGCACCAACAGTACGACCACCTTCTCTGATTGCAAAGCGCAAGCCTTCATCCATCGCGATTGGTGCAATCAGGTTAACTGTCATCTTGACATTGTCACCTGGCATGACCATTTCTACGCCTTCAGGAAGATCACAGGCACCTGTTACATCTGTTGTACGGAAATAAAACTGTGGACGATATCCATTAAAAAATGGTGTATGACGGCCACCTTCATCCTTTGACAGAATGTAGATTTCAGCTTCAAATTTTGTATGCGGTGTTATTGATCCCGGCTTCGCCAGTACCTGTCCACGTTCTACGTCTTCACGCTTGGTTCCACGTAACAGAATACCTACGTTATCACCAGCACGACCTTCATCCAGTAACTTACGGAACATTTCAACACCAGTACAGGTTGTCTTGACTGTATCTTTAATACCAACAATCTCGATTTCTTCACCAACCTTAATGATACCACGCTCGATACGACCAGTTACCACTGTTCCACGACCAGAGATTGAGAATACATCTTCAACAGGCATGATGAAGTCACCATCGATTGCACGCTCGGGTTCTGGTACATAGGTATCCAGTGCTTCAACCAGTCTCATGATTGAAGGTACACCAATATCACTGGTATCACCTTCCAGCGCTTTCAGTGCTGAACCGGTAACTATAGGTGTGTCGTCACCTGGGAATTCGTACTGGTCTAACAGCTCACGAATTTCCATTTCTACCAGCTCTAATAACTCTTCGTCATCAACCATGTCCGCTTTGTTCATGTAAACAACTATATAAGGTACACCAACCTGACGTGATAACAGGATGTGCTCACGAGTTTGTGGCATTGGGCCATCGGCTGCTGAACAAACCAGAATTGCGCCGTCCATCTGAGCCGCACCAGTAATCATGTTTTTAACATAATCCGCGTGACCCGGGCAATCTACATGCGCATAATGGCGATTTGCACTTTCGTATTCAACGTGAGAAGTCGCAATGGTGATACCACGCTCTCTTTCTTCAGGCGCATTATCGATTTCATCGAATGCTTTTGCGGTTCCACCCATTGCTTCGGCCATGACTTTGGTCAGCGCCGCGGTCAGCGTCGTTTTACCATGATCCACGTGACCAATCGTTCCCACGTTTACATGGGGTTTATTTCTTTCGAATTTTTCCTTTGACACGACCTATATACCTCTTACAAACTAAATATTAAAACTGATAAACAATAATTCAACTAATTACCGCCTTTAACGACAGTAGCTGTCACCGCTTTCGGTGCTTCTTCATATTTTTCAAATTCCATTGAATACGTTGCTCTACCCTGAGTAGCGGAACGTAAATCAGTGGCATAACCGAACATTTCGGCTAACGGCACCGAAGCGCGAATAATTTTTCCCGCAGGCGCATCATCCATTCCATGCATCACGCCACGACGGCGATTCAAATCACCCATAACATCACCCATATATTCTTCAGGTGTGACAACTTCAACACTCATTAAGGGCTCAAGCAATATAGGTGACGCATTAAGTGCACCATCTTTCGCAGCTACCATTCCGGCAAGTTTAAATGCCATTTCATTAGAATCTACATCATGAAATGAACCATCAAACAGAGTCACCTTAACATCTACGACAGGAAACCCGCCAAGAACACCATTATGTAACTGCTCCTGAACACCCTTATCAATTGCAGGCACAAAGTCCTTAGGAACCACACCACCCACAATTGCATTTTCAAACTCATATCCCGAACCCCTTTCCAGCGGCTCAAGCTTCAACCAGACATGGCCATACATACCACGACCACCAGACTGACGAATAAACTTTCCTTCCTGCTCGACAGACTTAAGTATTGTCTCCCGATATGAAACTTGCGGATTACCAATATTTGCCTGTACATGAAATTCACGCAGCATGCGATCAATAATGATTTCCAGGTGCAGCTCTCCCATACCTGAAATAATCGTCTGTCCGGACTCTTCATCTGTACGCACTCGAAAAGAAGGATCTTCACGGGTCAATTTACCCAGTGCAATCGTCATCTTTTCCTGGTCAGCCTTGGTTCTTGGTTCAACAGCAACAGCTATAACAGGTTCTGGAAAATCCATCCGCTCCAGCGTTATCGGGGCACTATTATCACAAAGCGTGTCACCCGTAGTTACTTCTTTCAAACCAACAGCCGCTGCAATATCACCAGCATAAACTTCTTTTACTTCTTCACGATGATTGGCATGCATTTGCAATATACGACCAACCCTCTCTTTCTTACCTTTAACCGGGTTAAAGACAGAATCACCTGTTTTTAATACACCAGAATAAATCCTGAAAAAAGCCAGACTCCCAACAAATGGATCGGTTGCGATCTTAAAAGCCAGGGCCGCAAATGGCTCTTTGTCATCAGCATGACGCTCAGCCTCTTTCTCATTAGGCAGAATACCGGTAATTGCTGGCACATCTAATGGTGAAGGCATATAAAACACGATTCCATCCAGCATTGCCTGAACACCCTTGTTTTTAAATGCACTCCCACAAAAAACAGGAACAACCTCACCTACCAGCGTTCTTAGTCGAATCCCTCGATGAATATCATCGACATCCAAATCACCTTCTTCCAGGTATTTTTCCATCAGTTCATCATCGGCTTCGGCCGCTGATTCAACCATGTTTTCTCGCCATTTCTGACATTCATCCAGCATTTCAGCAGGGATATCTTCTTCAACATAGGTTGCACCCATGTTTTCTTCATCCCACATTATTGCCTTCATTTTAACCAGGTCGACAACACCCTTAAAACTCTCTTCAGCACCAATATTAATCTGCATAGGCACAGGGTTACTACCCAGACGAGTCTTAATCTGCTCTACTACACGCAAAAAATCAGCGCCGGCACGATCCATCTTATTAACGAATGCCATGCGTGGTACATGATATTTATTGGCCTGACGCCATACTGTCTCAGACTGCGGCTCTACTCCGCCAACTGCACAAAAAACAGCACAGGCACCATCCAGTACACGTAAACTTCTCTCAACTTCTATCGTAAAGTCAACATGACCCGGTGTATCTATAATATTAATACGGTGCTGCTCAAACTGCTGATCCATTCCTTTCCAGAAACAGGTTGTTGCAGCCGAAGTAATTGTTATACCTCTTTCCTGCTCCTGCTCCATCCAGTCCATGGTAGCAGCACCATCATGCACCTCTCCGATTTTATGAGACACACCTGTATAAAAAAGAATTCTTTCTGTCGTGGTAGTTTTACCCGCATCGATATGAGCCATAATACCAATATTACGGTATTGACTAATCGGAGTTGAACGCGGCACTACTATTTCCTCAAAAAGAAATTTCTAAATTAAAAAAATTACCAGCGAAAATGTGAAAATGCTTTATTCGCTTCTGCCATTTTATGCGTATCTTCACGCTTCTTAACAGCTGAACCTTTACTCTCTGCAGCATCAAGTAATTCACCTGCCAGTTTACTTGCCATGGTTTTTTCACCACGCTTCTTGGCAGCATCAATCAACCAGCGCATTGCCAGTGTATTACGACGCGAAGGGCGAACTTCAACAGGCACCTGATAAGTAGCACCACCAACACGACGTGACTTAACCTCTACAACAGGACGCACATTTTCCAGTGCTTTTTCCATCATTTCGACAGAATCCTGGTTTGATTTATCAGCTACTGAATTCAGAGCCTGATACATAATTTTTTCCGCAATAGATTTCTTTCCACTACGCATAATCATGTTTATAAATTTTGATACCTGTGTTCCACCAAATTTTGGATCAGGTAAGATTTCTCTTTTCGGGACTTCTCTACGTCTAGGCATTTTCTAATTCCTGTTACTTATTAAGACAAGGTTTACTTAGGGCGCTTAGCACCATATTTTGAACGACCTTGACGACGATCTGAAACACCCTGTGTATCCAGGCTGCCTCGAACTGTATGATAACGAACACCAGGTAAATCTTTAACACGACCACCTCTTACAAGTACAACCGAGTGCTCCTGCAAGTTATGACCTTCTCCACCAATATAAGATGTAACTTCATAGCCAGTAGTTAAACGTACACGCGCTACCTTACGTAAAGCCGAGTTTGGCTTTTTTGGTGTAGTTGTATACACACGAGTGCAAACACCCCGTTTCTGTGGTGATGCTTCTAGTGCAGGCACGTTACTTTTATAAGTTTTTGACTTACGTGGTTTACGTACCAGCTGGTTAATCGTTGCCATATTGTTCATTTCTCCTACATGAGTAGTCGTTTTTTACTCAATATACTTACAGAAAGACCAGCTGTTTTAACAATATTGCGAGCTACTTTACAGTTAACGCGACTAAAATATTAACAACTGTCTGGTCCCAAACATAAACGACAGATCATGCAAAAACATGAGCTGTCGTTAGGGAGGCGGAATTCTAGGGCTGTAGACCTATTCTGTCAACAGCTAAATAGCATTACACCTAAAATTAAAGCTTATTATTTCAGCTAAAAGAGCAAACCAGGTTCTGTTTCAGTCAAATTTCCCCCTTATTGACCAGTCTTTTGATAATTCAATCAACAAACCAGTCAAAATCGGAAAATTTTTAAGCTATCTACCTGCTCTTCTTTGCATATAAATACATCAGCCTGTTTTTTATTCAGCCAAATTTTCTTCGCCACTAGCATCTGATTGTGCAGCAAGGGCGGATATCATCTCAGCCTCACCTTCACTAACCTGATCTTGCGGCATTTCTGGCATCAATGGCTGTATACGTTCCTGACGTCGAGCCTCATGATACTTTTGACCAGTACCCGCAGGAATCAAACGACCCACAATGACATTTTCTTTTAAGCCACGTAGAGGATCTTTTGCTCCTTTCACTGCTGCTTCTGTCAATACACGGGTTGTTTCCTGGAATGATGCAGCTGAAATAAATGACTCAGTAACCAGTGAAGCTTTAGTGATACCTAATAAATCCTGAGTAAAGGTCGCAGGTAATTTATTATGAGCAATAGCCTTATCATTAGCTTCCAGTACGCGGGATTTATCAACCTGATCACCCTTCAACAGACGAGTTCCACCGCCATTGGTAATAGTTACTTTACGTAACATTTGACGAACAATAACTTCAATATGCTTATCATTGATGCCTACACCCTGTAAGCGATAAACATCCTGAACTTCTTTCACCATATAATTGGTTAACTCGGTAACACCTTTAACTCGAACGATGTCATGTGAATCCATCTCACCGTCAACCAGCATTTCACCCTTATCAACATGCTCGCCTTCGAATACATTGATATGACGAAACTTGGGAATTAATGTTTCCAGAGATTCACCTTTATCATCAGTAATGATCAAACGTTTCTTGCCTTTAGTTTCCTTACCAAATGAAACAGTTCCTTTTATTTCAGCTAGCACAGCAGGCTCTTTAGGTTTACGTGCTTCGAACAAATCTGCAACACGTGGTAAACCACCCGTAATATCACGGTTTTTAGAAGATTCCTGTGGAATCCTGGCGAGTACATCACCAACTTCAATAGTGGCACCATCTTCTACGTTTACAAAAGCTCCACCCGGTAACATATAGTGGGCAGGTATACTGGTTCCGGCATAGCAAAGTGTATCGCCATTTTCATCTATCAGTTCGATAGCAGGACGCAACTCTTTACCCTGATTAGAGCGAATAGAGTCATCCATAACTTCGATAGAACTCAGACCAGTAATATCATCTGTCTTATGCTGAACCGTTACTGCTTCAACAAATTCATTAAATTTAACCTTACCAGCTACTTCAGTAATAACCGGATGCATATGTGGATCCCAGTTTGCAATAGTTTGTCCTACTTCAACCTTATCTCCATCTTTAACACTGAATTCTGACCCGTAAGGAATTTTATAACGTTCTTTTTCACGACCATCAACATCGATTACACCGACTTCACCTGAACGGGAAACAGATATGTTCTTTCCAGCAGAGTTGGTTACGGTTTTAACATTATTAAATTTAACATGACCTTTATTCTTTATTTCAATACTGTTAATAGAAGCTGAACTACTCGCAGCACCACCGATGTGGAAGGTACGCATGGTTAACTGAGTACCTGGCTCACCAATTGATTGCGCAGCGATTACACCGACCGATTCACCCTTGTTAACCAGATGACCACGTGCTAATTCACGACCATAACAGGCAGCACATATTCCATGTCGAGCTTCACAGGAAACTGGTGAACGAACCAGCAACTCATCAACACCGGCACGATGGATAATATCGACTTCTTTCTCTTCAATCAGCGTACCTTTTGGAACGACAATATTGCCATCCAGATCTTCTACATCAACCTGAGTTACACGACCAAGAATACGCTCACCCAGATCAACTGTAATATCACCACCTTCAATAACTGGACGCATCAAAATACCGTCATCGGTACCACAATCATCCATAGATACAACCAGATCCTGAGAAACGTCAACCAGTCGACGTGTCAGATAACCGGAGTTCGCCGTTTTCAACGCGGTATCAGCAAGACCTTTACGTGCTCCGTGAGTAGAGATAAAGTACTGCAGAACATCAAGACCTTCACGGAAGTTTGCGGTAATCGCATTCTCAATAATTGAACCATCAGGTTTTGCCATCAGGCCACGCATTCCAGCCAACTGTCGAATCTGAGCCGGGCTACCACGAGCACCTGAGTCGGCCATAACAAAGATAGAGTTAAATGAGTCCTGTTTAACTTCATTACCCTCAGCATCGATAACAATTTCTGATCCCAGTTTATCCATCATAGCTCGTGCTACACGATCATTAGCATGAGACCAGATATCAACAACCTTGTTATAACGCTCACCAGTCGTTACCAGACCTGAAGACCATTGCTGTTCAATTTCTTTAATTTCTTTTTCAGAAGCTTCAAGAATTTGTGCTTTCTCTTCAGGGATAACCATATCGTTGATACCAATAGATATCCCCGACTGAGTCGCATAACGATATCCGGTATACATCAGTTGATCCGCCAGAATGACTGTATCTTTCAGGCTAACATCTCGATAACAGGCATCGATCATGGCAGAAACGGCCTTTTTATCCAGTGCTTTATTGATCAGATCAAATGACATTCCTTTTGGTAATAATTCACTTAAAATAGCACGACCAACTGTCGTATCAACAAGTCTTCTTGTTGGAATTTCATTGCCTTCTTCATCAATTTTAACTTCAGTCACACGAAATTTAATGCGAGCCTGCAATTTACAGCAATGATTACCATAGGCACGTAATACTTCTTTAGCATCAGCAAAGATCATGCCCTCACCCTGCACATTAATCATTTCTCGAGTCATGTAATACAGACCCAGAATAATATCCTGTGTTGGTACGATAATCGGTTTACCATTTGCTGGTGATAAAATGTTATTGGTAGACATCATTAGAGTACGTGCCTCTAATTGCGCCTCTATGGATAGAGGTACGTGCACCGCCATCTGATCACCATCAAAGTCAGCATTAAACGCTGTACAGACTAATGGATGTAACTGGATCGCTTTACCTTCGATTAGTGTTGGCTCAAAAGCCTGAATACCAAGACGGTGAAGTGTGGGCGCTCTATTCAACATGATAGGATGCTCACGAATAACTTCTTCCAGGATATCCCAAACTTCCGTTACTTCACGTTCAACCAGTTTTTTAGCTGCTTTAATAGTTGTAGCAAGTCCACGTAATTGTAACTTGCTAAAGATAAATGGCTTGAACAGTTCCAGAGCCATCTTCTTTGGAAGACCGCACTGATGTAAACGCAAAGTCGGTCCAACCACGATGACTGAACGACCGGAATAATCAACTCGCTTACCTAACAGATTTTGACGGAATCGTCCCTGCTTACCTTTAATCATATCGGATAAAGACTTAAGAGGACGCTTATTAGTACCTGTTATTGCACGACCGCGACGACCATTATCCAGCAGAGCATCAACTGATTCCTGCAACATACGCTTTTCATTACGTACGATAATATCAGGAGCACTTAATTCAAGAAGACGCTTTAGTCGGTTATTTCTATTAATAACCCGACGATACAGGTCATTCAAATCTGAAGTCGCAAAACGACCACCATCAAGAGGAACCAGTGGACGTAAATCAGGGGGTAATACAGGCAATACTGTCATTACCATCCATTCAGGTTTATTGCCTGAATCGATAAAATATTCAACCAGCTTTAAACGCTTTGATAAACGTTTAAATTTTGTCTCAGATTTGGTTGATTCAATTTCTTCACGTAAAGAGATTGCTTCAGAATGCAAATCTACTGCCTTCAATAATTCAAAAACAGCTTCTGCACCCATCTTGGCATTAAAATCATCACCAAATTCTTCAATCGCTTCAAGATAAGCTTCATCGGTCAGTAACTGCCCCTTTTCAAGGGTCGTCATACCTGGATCAATAACCACAAAACCTTCAAAGTATAAAACACGCTCAATATCACGTAATGTCATATCCAGTAATAGACCAATACGTGACGGCAATGATTTTAGAAACCAGATATGAGCAATAGGACAGGCCAGTTCGATATGCCCCATACGTTCACGCCTGACTTTAGTCTGAGTGACTTCTACACCACATTTTTCACAGACAACACCACGGTGCTTGAGACGCTTATATTTTCCACATAAACATTCGTAATCTTTTACGGGACCAAAAACTTTTGCACAGAATAAACCATCGCGTTCCGGCTTAAATGTACGGTAATTAATAGTTTCCGGTTTTTTAACCTCACCATAAGACCATGAGCGAACCATATCCGGAGAGGCAAGGCCAATACGTATATGATCAAAATCATCATCCTGAGCGGATTGTTTTAACAAATTGAGTAAATCTTTCATTTTATCTCCTGTTGCCTAAATCGATTCAAATAAGTCTGTGGCTTATTCGTTCTCGAGATCAATATTTAAGCTTAAAGAACGAATCTCTTTAAGCAACACGTTAAATGATTCAGGTATTCCTGCTTCCATACTGAAATTACCATCAACAATATTCTTGTACATTTTATTCCGGCCATTCACATCATCTGACTTAACCGTTAACATTTCCTGCAAGGTATAGGCAGCACCATAGGATTCCAGTGCCCATACTTCCATCTCACCAAAACGTTGTCCACCAAACTGAGCTTTACCACCCAATGGCTGTTGCGTAACAAGACTATAAGGCCCTGTAGAACGAGCATGCATTTTGTCATCAACCAGATGATTCAGTTTCAACATATACATATAACCAACGGTAACTGGACGGTCAAAAGCTTCACCAGTCTGCCCATTATAAAGGATTGTTTGTCCTGTATTCGGTAGTTCAGCCAGATCCAGCATATGCTTGATTTCTTCTTCCTCTGCACCATCAAATACCGGTGTCGCCATAGGTACACCTTTGCGCAGGTTGTTGCACATTTCCATCACTTCAGCATCATTAAATTGCTGAAGATCCAGTTTTTCGGCGCGATAGTTATACACTTTACCCAGGAATTCACGCATTTTCTCAGCTTCGACATGCTGATCAAGCATTTTACCTATTTTAAGACCAATACCTTTAGCAGCCCATCCCAGATGAGTTTCCAGTACCTGCCCGACATTCATTCGAGAAGGGACACCCAACGGATTCAACACAACATCGACAGGTGTTCCATCTTCCCGGAAAGGCATATCTTCTTCAGGTACAATCATTGAGACCACACCCTTGTTTCCGTGACGTCCAGCCATTTTATCACCAGGCTGCATACGACGCTTTACAGCGATAAAGACTTTAACCATCTTAAGAACACCAGGTGCCAGATCATCACCAGCAACGACTTTCTTTTTCTTTTCTTCAAATAGCTCGTCGAAATTACTACGTTGTGTGGATAATTGCTCACCAAGATCTTCCGCCTGCTTACTTACCGCATCATCGCTAACACGAATTTTCAACCAGTCTTCCTTAGCAATAGAATTCAGATATTCCTCAGTTACCACGGTGCCTTTCTTCAAACCATTCGGTCCACCATCTGCCTGTTGACCTATAACCAGATGAGAAAGACGTGAATAGATATTACCTTCGATAATTCTAAATTGATCATCCAGATCTTTTCGGAGTGATTTTATTGCTGCTTTTTCAATTTCAAGAGCACGTGAATCTTTTTCCACACCATCTCTAGTAAAGACACGAACATCGATTACGGTACCAACCATACTCGCTTTAACACGCAGAGAAGTATCTTTAACATCCAGTGCCTTTTCACCAAAAATAGCACGCAATAGTTTTTCTTCCGGAGTTAATTGAGTTTCACCTTTTGGTGTAACTTTACCAACCAGAATATCACCACCTTTAACCTCTGCACCAACATAGACTATGCCGGATTCATCAAGCTTGGACAGCAATCCTTCGCTGACATTAGGAATATCAGCAGTAATTTCTTCTGAGCCGAGCTTGGTATCACGAGCAAGGCAACTTAATTCTTCAATATGGATAGTCGTAAAACGATCTTCTTTAACAACTCTCTCTGAAAGCAAAATAGAATCTTCAAAGTTGTATCCATTCCACGGCATGAAAGCAACCTGCATATTCTGTCCTAACGCCAGTTCACCCAGATCGGTTGAAGCGCCATCAGCTAAAACATCACCTGCCGCAATAACATCACCCGGCTTAACAATAGGCTTTTGATTGATACAGGTATTTTGATTAGAACGCGTGTATTTGGTGAAGTTATAAATATCAACACCAGGATCACCTGCTTCTGTTTCATCTTCATTTACACGTATAACAACACGGCTGGCATCAACAGAGTCAATTACACCACCACGTTTTGCTTTCACAGTCGTTCCTGAGTCAACAGCAACTGCACGCTCCATTCCTGTTCCAACTAACGGCTTATCCGCACGTAAGCAGGGAACGGCCTGACGTTGCATGTTTGATCCCATCAATGCCCGGTTAGCATCATCATGCTCCAGGAATGGAATCATAGAAGCCGCTACAGAAACAATCTGCTTGGGTGATACATCCATATAATCAATTTTATCCGGAGTAGATAGAATTGATTCATTCTGAAAACGACAGGGGATAAGATCACCGATCATTCTATCATTCTTATCAAGATCCACATTGGCCTGCGCAATCTTATATTTTCCTTCTTCGATCGCAGATAGATAAACAACTTCATCAGTTAATTTACTATCGATTACCTTACGATAAGGTGTTTCAAGAAAACCGTAACTATTAGTTCGAGCATAAACCGATAAGGAATTAATCAAACCGATATTTGGACCCTCAGGTGTTTCAATAGGACAAACACGACCATAGTGAGTAGGATGCACATCTCGAACTTCAAAACCAGCACGTTCACGAGTCAAACCACCCGGTCCTAAAGCTGAAACACGTCGCTTATGAGTCACCTCAGAAAGCGGATTGTTCTGATCCATGAATTGCGACAACTGGCTGGAACCAAAAAATTCCTTAACTGCAGCAGCAACAGGTTTGGCATTGATAATGTCCTGAGGCATTAAACCTTCAGATTCAACCAGACTTAAACGATCACGAACAGCACGCTCAACACGAACCAGTCCGGTTCTGAAGGCATTTTCGGCCATTTCGCCAACACTTCTGATACGTCGATTACCGAGGTGATCAATATCATCAACAATGCCATTACCATTACGAATATCGATAAGCTCTTTCATTACATCAAGGATATCATCCGTAGATAAAACACCCTCACCTTCCACTTCTTCACGACCCAGACGGCGATTGAATTTCATCCGTCCAACTTTTGAAAGATCGTATCTTTCTGCGTTGAAAAATAAATTCTGAAACAGGTTTTCCGCTGAATCTTTAGTTGGTGGCTCACCTGGACGCATCATACGGTAAATTTCAACCATAGCTTCCAGCACATTAGTACTTGGATCTAAAGCTAATGAATTTGAAATATAAGGCCCTTTATCAACTTCATTGGTATAGATAGTATTGAAATCCTTAACACCCTTTTCACGCATCAAATCCAGCAATTCTGGAGTGATTTCATCATTAGCGTTAGCTACCAGCTCACCACTTTCTTTATCAATAACAGCTTTTGCAAGAATTTTTCCAGTAAGAAAATCTTCAGGAACAGTCAGATTTTTAATTCTGGCAGCTTTCATTTTCTTAACATGCAAAGCTGTAATACGTCGACCCTGAGGAACGATAATATCGCCCTTAACTTCAATATCAAAAGTAGCTGCTTCACCTTTCAATCGCTCAGGCACCAGTTCCATTTCAATACTGTCTTTCTTTAACTTGAAAGTATCATGTTCAAAGAAAATATCCAGCATCTCCTCGGTTTCATAACCAAGCGCTCTTAACAGAATTGTGGCGGGTAATTTCCGACGACGATCGATACGTACAAATAACGCATCTTTGGCATCAAATTCAAAATCCAGCCAGGAACCACGATAAGGTATAACACGCGCATTAAATAACAGTTTACCTGAACTGTGTGATTTACCTTTATCATGATCAAAGAATACACCGGGAGATCGATGTAATTGAGAGACTATAACCCGTTCAGTACCATTTATTACAAATGTACCGTTTTCGGTCATCAGGGGCATTTCACCCATATAAACTTCCTGCTCTTTAATCTCTTTTACAGAACGATTTTTAGCAGAAGCTTCTTTATCATATATAACCAGTTTAACCAGCACACGAACAGGTGCAGAATAAGTTAAACCTCGAACCTGACATTCTTTTACATCGAATACAGGGTCACTGATCCGGTAACTCACAAATTCGAGTTCAACCGCACCAGAAAAACTAATAATGGGAAAAATTGACTTAAATGCGCTTTGCAGACCAGTTCCTTCAAAACCGCCGCCATCAGACTTAAGAAAACGTTTATACGAATCGACCTGAATCGCCAGTAGGTATGGTTCTTTGATAACCGCAGAGCGTTTACCAAAATCCCGGCGAATTCGTTTTTTCTCAGTGAATGAGTAAGCCATTTAATTTCCTCATTGAAAAATTCAATAAATAAAGAATTTATTTATAAAACTATTTCTATATTCATACATCGTTAAAAAACACTTAACGAACAAACAGATGCAGGCCGATGACTTTTACAGCCACCAGCCCTTATCTTAATGCCTGGGTGCAAGCACCCAATCGAGCTTCAAATTACTTAAGTTCGACTTCTGCACCAGCTTCCTGTAACTGCTTCTGAACATCTTCAGCTTCAGCTTTAGAAACACCTTCTTTAACAGCTGCAGGAGCACTTTCAACCATTGCTTTTGCTTCTTTCAGGCCAAGACCTGTAATTCCACGTACTGCTTTGATGACTGCAACTTTATTAGCGCCAAAACTGGACATAATAACGTCAAATTCATCTTTTTCTTCAACAGCTGCGGCTTCACCACCAGCTGCTGCTGGAGCAGCTGCAACAGCCGCTGCTGCAGAAACACCAAATTTTTCTTCCATTGCAGAAATAAGGTCAACGACCTCCATTACTGACATGTTAGAGATTGCTTCCAAGATATCGTCTTTAGAAACTGCCATTTTTATTCTCCTAAAACAGAAATATATTTAAAAAATAATACAAAATTAAGCTTGCTTTGAATCACGTACTGCTGCGACTGTACGAACCAACTTGCCAGGTACTTCATTAATTGTACGAGTAAGTTTTTCGACAGGTGCTTTCATAACGGCCATCAATAAGCTGATTGCCTGGTCTCGAGTTGGCAGAGATGCTAGGCGTTTAATATCTTCCGGATCAAGCAGTTCACCACCAAAGGCAACCAGCTTCACCACAAGATTTTTATTTTTACCGGCAAAATCCTTAATAACGCGTGCAGCGCTACCAGGCTCTTCCAGTGAAAATGCAAACACCAGCTGACCACTTAACGAATCCCCCATGCAATCGAAATCTGTTCCATCAAAAGCACGCTTAGCAAGCGTATTTTTAACGACTTTAAGGAACACATTCGACTCACGAGCAGATGTCCGTAATTCGGTCATTTCTGCAACTGTCAAGCCCTGGTACTCAGCAGCAATTACAGAGTGTGCTGTTGCCGCAACTTCAGCGACTTCAGATACAACAGCCTGTTTTTGCTGTAGGTTTAAAGGCATATCAAGTTCTCCTGATTAATAAACCACAATACTGAACGATTTCTCATCCAGCCTCTTTCCCTTTCTAACCCGGTTTTTCAACCAGATTAATTCCCTCACGATCTTCTTAACCAGGTTATTCCTGTCTCAGAGGATCATCTACGTAGGACATTAAGCATTTGGCAATCAACTAGTGATTAGCCAACACACCTACGGTCTTTGACGAGCAGTTAGCGATAGAAAGCTAACTTTCTCAAAGATCTTTTCAACAGTTATTCAGTTAAGCAATTTTTAAGCTTGACTGATCAACTGCTAAACCTGCTCCCATCGTAGTGGAAACAGAAATTTTCTTTAAATAAACACCTTTTGCAGAAGAAGGCTTTGCTTTTTGCAAATCAGCTAGCAGAAACTCAAGGTTTTCACGCAGCTTATCAGCCTCAAAACTGGATTTACCGATAGAACAGTGAATAATTCCACCTTTATCTGTACGATAACGAACCTGACCTGCTTTAGCATTCTTAACAGCACCTTCCACATCGGGAGAAACTGTACCAACTTTAGGATTAGGCATTAAACCACGAGGTCCCAGTAATTGACCCAGTTGTCCAACAATCCCCATTGCATCAGGACTTGCTATAACAACATCATAGGCAATATCACCGCCTTTCATAGAATCAGCAAGATCCTGCATACCAACAACGTCGGCACCAGCTGCCTTAGCTTTTTCTGCATTATCACCCTGAGTAAATACAGCTACACGAACTGTCTTACCTGTACCGTTTGGTAATACTGAAGAACCACGAACATTCTGATCAGATTTACGAGGATCAACACCCAGATTAATTGCAGCATCGACAGACTCATCAAATTTCGCTGTACTTAATTCTTTAAGCAGCTCAAGTGCTTCATTAATTGCATACTGGCGAGTTGAATCAACCTTTTCTGCAATATTTTTCATTCGTTTGCTAAGTTTGGCCATTTTACATACCCTCCACGTTCAAACCCATACTACGAGCGCTACCAGCAATAATCTTAACCGCCGCATCTAAATCGTTAGCATTAAGATCTTTCATTTTAGTGGTTGCAATTTCTTCCAGTTGAGCTTTTGTGACTGTACCAACCTTAGTTGTATTTGGCGTACCGCTTCCTTTTGGAATACCAGCTGCTTTCTTTAGTAAAACTGAAGCAGGTGGTGTTTTCATGATAAAGGTAAAGCTTTTATCACTGTAAACAGAGATAACAACAGGTATAGGTAATCCTTTTTCCAGTTCCTGAGTCTGCGCATTAAAACCTTTACAGAACTCCATAATATTCAAACCATGTTGACCCAGTGCAGGACCTACTGGTGGACTTGGATTTGCTTCGCCTGCAGGAACCTGCAGCTTGATATAATTCTCAATTTTCTTTGCCATAATACTATCTCCCGGGTGCTTGCGGACTACTGAATTCGCCCTCCCCATTCACAATGAAACCAACCGGCTGGCACACCGGTCAGATAAAAAATTCTAGCCTTTCTCTACCTGAGAAAAGTCCAGTTCTACCGGTGTAGAGCGACCAAAGATCTGCACAGAAACCAGCATCTTACTTTTCTCATAATTCACTTCTTCAACAACGCCATTAAAATCATTAAATGGACCATCATTAACGCGTACAACCTCACCCACTTCAAACAACACTTTAGGTTTGGGACTATCAACACCTTCTTCTACACGATTAAGAATCGCATTTGCTTCAGCATCCGTTATAGGAGCTGGTTTATCACTGGTACCGCCGATAAAGCCAAGTACTTTCGGTACTTCTTTAACCATGTGCCAGGTATCTTCAGTCATATCCATTTCCACCAGTACATAACCGGGGAAAAACTTCCGCTCACTACGACGCTTCTGACCATCTCTCATCTCCACGACTTCTTCTGTAGGGACAAGAATCTGACCAAACAAATCCTTAAATGGAGAGGCTTCTGCACGACTCTGTAAAACTTTTTTTACCTGGGCCTCAAAACCTGAATAGGCGTGTACCACATACCAACGCATTGACATATTTTTTTCCTATCCTAATAGAGACTTTATGCCCCACCCGAGAAACATATCAATCAACCACATCATAATAGCCACAATTAACACCATGACTAATACAGCAATTGTTGTTTGAGTTGTTTCCTGTCGAGTAGGCCAAACTACCTTACGGACTTCGATACGAGCGTCCCGGGCAAACCCCAGAGACCTTTTTCCTATCAGGGTCGTCGAGGCTATCAAAAAAACAACCACAACTACAGCAAGCATTCCCAGTACACGAAATAACTGAGATTCTTCTCTAAAATAATAGAACCCTACTATACCCGCGACTAGAAGTAACAGTGAAAACAGTAGCTTCACAGTATCAAATCCGGATGAACCTTGTTGCTCGGCCTTTGTGACCACTGAATTAACCCCTGCTGTAAAACATTAAATGGCAGGACAGGAGGGAATCGAACCCCCAACCTGCGGTTTTGGAGACCGCTGCTCTGCCAATTGAGCCACTGTCCTAATATAATTTGGCAAAATTTGCAGCTAAAACATCAAAGCCACAAACGAAAGGGCGGGGATGGTAGCCCATCTCCCGCCCTGATGCAATGAGTTTTATTTACTCAATGATTTTAGAAACGACGCCCGCACCAACAGTACGACCACCTTCTCTGATTGCAAAGCGCAAGCCTTCATCCATCGCGATTGGTGCAATCAGGTTAACTGTCATCTTGACATTATCACCTGGCAT
>JBNKKI010000121.1:0-51323 GCA_050291745.1 Gammaproteobacteria bacterium
GCAATAGACGTTAACCCACTGTTTCATAAACCATGACAGTTGATGTGTATAATCACCCAATTGGTGAATCCCGCTACGAACTGAATTGCACGTTTGAGGCGGCGAATCTCTTCGTTGTAACTCCTTGGAATAGCTCGCTATTCCGCGTCGTTACGCCTTGATCTACACCACCTCAAACGCACAATCAGCTCGTCCAACTGCGGATTCTAGGTTCAACCTCTAAAGCATTACCAATATTTTCTGCTTCAACTCCCCAACTGCGGATTCCAGGATGATTGCTGATGGGCGTGTTTTTGATTGTATCAGCTGTATTAAGGTGTTACGTAGACTTTCATGATTAACTGATTTTTCCAGGTTTAATTGCCTGTTGGTCGGGTTTCGATATAATGAAATTCTCACATTTTCTGATTTAAATATTACTGAATTATTCAGTAATTTCCTGACAGTTAGTCTGTTTTTCCAGCCAGTAAATTGTATTGCCGGTTATCACTATGGTACCAGAGATAATTGCAGATATCGTTCCGACAAAAGCACTACCCAATATAGTGGCCAGAAAAACTTCGCGGCATTTATCATTGGTACATTGTAAGCCCGTTGGAATTAATCCTATTTTTTCTTCATGAATAATAAATTTTTTTGAGACTACACCACATTCTTTATCATAATAAGTGATTTGCTTTGGTGTATAGGCACAAGCTGTTAGCAATAAGATGGATAAAAATAATATTAATTTTTGAGTCATTAAGCGTTCTTATCCATCCTGAAGTTATTGTTTGAACCAGTTTTTATTCAATGCATTTACCACTTTCCTGGGATACCTTGTTTTCCCATAGCTGCCATTGTAGCGGGCCAGAGCAGGTCCAAGGTTATTGGATTCCTTGTCCATGTAATATCTTAAAATAGTACAACCCATGCGTAGATTAGTACGAATTTTAAAAAGGTTTTTATCTGATAAATTGATTTCATCAAGCCAGAAAGGCATTACCTGCATCAATCCTCTGGCCCCTGAATTCGAAATAGCAAAGCGATCAAAATTGCTTTCAACCTGTATGACTGCCAGCACAAGCTCCGGTTCAAGGTTGGCTCTTTTCGCTTCATAATGAACTGCTTTTAATAAAGAGATTCTTTCCCTGGGATCATCAATAAAGCGACTCAGACGATTATTCATGTCGTGCAACCAGACTTCGGCATCAAATTTATCCTGAAATCCACTAGAGCTATTGATAGCCTGTTGTAATAACTCTTTTAATTCAGGGTCTAGTTGTTCGTTAGCTGGATAAACCGGATGGCTAAAAACGAAAAGCCACAAAACACAGAACGGTAAAATTCCTTGTGTGAGTTTGCGGCCAATCATAATGCTTAGTCGTGCAATTTTTGCTCAATAAATTTAGCCAGATCATCGATAGCTATATCCTGAGATTGATCATCACAGCGACCTTTATATTCACACTGAGATTGTTTTAAACCACGATCACTGAAAACTACTCGATGGGGTATTCCAATTAATTCCATATCAGAAAACATGGCACCAGGCCTTAAAGGTCTATCATCCAGCAGTACTTCAATACCCATTTTTTGACATTCAAGATAAAAATCATCTGCAGTCTGTTTTACCAGTTCAGACTTATGATAATTGATCGGGCAAATTGCCAGATGAAATGGAGCAAGTGACATTGGCCAGATAATACCTGATTCATCATTATTCTGCTCGATTGCAGCTGCTACTACACGTGAGACCCCGATACCATAACAACCCATTTTAGTAATAACCGATTTACCATTTTCATCCAGTACGCTGGCATTTAGAGCTGATGAATACTTATCGCCTAATTGAAAAATATGCCCAACTTCAATACCACGAACAATAGTCAAAGTTCCCTGTCCATCGGGGCTGGGATCACCATTGACGACATTTCTGATATCAACCACATTGGGTTCAGGTAGGTCCCTGTCCCAGTTCACTCCGGTTAAATGTTTTTCATTCTGATTTGCTCCACACACAAAATCATTAATCACGGCAGCGCTACGGTCTACATAAGTTGGAATATTTAGTCCTACCGGACCAATAGAACCAATTTCACAGCCAAGCTGTTGTTTAATTATTTCGGCATCAGCCATTTGAAAAGGTGACGCCATACCCGGGATTTTTTCGGCTTTAATAGTGTTTAGCTCGTGGTCTCCGCGTAAAACAAGAGCGATTAACTGATTGTCTTCACCACAGGCGATCAATGTTTTTACAGTTTTTTCAATTGCAATAGATAAGAAATCTGTAATATCAGCGATAGTATGCTGATCAGGAGTATCGGATATTTTAAGATCCTGTTGAGGCGGTTGACGGGTTTCTGTACAGATTGCTTCGGCCAGCTCTACATTAGCGGCATAATCAGATTGATCAGAAAAAGCGATTGCATCTTCTCCCGAATCAGCCAGTACATGAAACTCATTAGATGCTGAGCCACCAATTGAGCCTGAATCGGCATTTACAGATCTGTACTTTAAACCAAATTGATCAAAGATACGGCTATAAGTTGTATACATATGATCGTAGGTTTGCTGAAGTGATTGCTGATCAATATGGAATGAATAAGCATCCTTCATGAGAAATTCTCGCGCTCTCATGACTCCGAAACGAGGTCTGATTTCATCTCGAAACTTGGTTTGAATCTGATAAAAATTGATTGGTAACTGCTTATAGCTTTTTATCTCACGACGAAAAATATCGGTGATGACTTCTTCATGTGTGGGTCCGACGCAATATTCTCTTTGATGACGATCTTTTAAGCGTAATAGTTCAGGGCCATACTGCTCCCAACGCGCTGACTCCTGCCATAATTCTGCTGGTTGAACCGCTGGCATTAATATCTCTAGTGCACCTGAATTGTCCATTTCCTGGCGGACTATAGCTTCAACTTTTCTTAAAACTCTCAGGCCTAATGGGAGCCAGGTATATAAACCTGAAGCCAGTCGACGTATTAAGCCTGCACGCAACATCAATTGATGACTAATAATTTCAGCATCTGCAGGAGTTTCTTTTAAAGTAGATAGATGAAAACAACTGGTTTTCATAGAAAAGTTCTCAAAGTTTGTAAGTGATAGGGCAATGGGGTTTGCAATAAAAGTTGGTATAACTTGTAAGCAAGTCCATGAGTTTAAAAAGTTTTACTGTTCCATCCCCACATCGACCTGGCAGGGGCGGAAAATTCCACATAGATACGTTCACAGCTAATATCATATAACTTATTGATACATGAACAAATTTTACTGGATAATTCTGCTGTTTGAGATGATTGCAAACCAAGACTTTTTAATTCACAAAAAGCGAGAGGTTCCTTACTGCCTGCAAATAGCATGTCCGGATTGTGTTGAACAGATATCATGACGTAGGACTCAGGTTTATTCAGACCATTCGCCACAGTTTTACTTAAAAGATTAAGCTGGTTTGAATCGGTGTCGAGAACCTTGTTACTGGTGATGGTTAAATAGGGCATTATTTACAGTACTTTTTAATATCCAGTTTAATTTTAGCTAAACGCTTATCAACTTCTTCATCAGTAAGAACGCGTTCATTTCCGTCAGCCATTTTCATTCGAATCACATTGTTACTTGTAATTACTTCCTGATCATGTCTGGATTGTTCACAAATTTTACTGGCTTCCTTCTTATCAATAGCCCTGGTTTTTTTGCTCTCTTCGGCCTGATTCTTGTTATCTTTTTGTTTATCTTTTTCGGTATTTAATCTTGGTAAAGGTTTGCCCGGATTAGATGGAGGGCGACTAACTTTTATTGATTCAGTTTTAACCCTGGCTGGAGGAGCATCTCCATAATGAATATTTCCATTTTCATCGGTCCATTTCTGGATGCCTGCCGCATAGCTATTGCTTACGATGAAAATCATGGGTAAAAGAAAACGTGTCATGCACATACCTTTATTTTATATTAGAGCCCATTCGGGCCTGAAAGTAATAGAACTACTGCAACCTGAAAAATCAGTTAAATCAAGAAAGACAGTTATTTGTTCCAGACAATAACTGCTGTTTCTACGTCCATGTGGGTCGTTTACGTAATAGATTATTGAAGCTGATAAAATCAAAAACACAGGCTTCACGATCTTATACTTCCTGCATTGCTCTAATACAGCCACCCCTGAGTTAGATCTTGCATATCAAGCTATTACGCTTCTTTTTCACACTCAACCGATTTAAATGTATAGCTTACATAAAGCTTAGTTTAAAATCACTGAATATCTGCATATTAGTGATTACAGTTATAGTTTACAAAAGATATTAAATCTTGCCAGCAAGAAGTTGATAAATATAACAATTTATTCAACTTTTTATATTAGTAATTGCTTAATAACTAAAATAATTAATAGAAAGTCTGTAGTCATTCATAAAAATAATATATACTTGCGCTCGTAAATTTATGGGGCCACGCTAAATGAGTGATAGACGTTTAAAAGTATTTCATGCGGTTGCCAAGCTGCTTAGCTTTACAAAAGCCGCCGAAGCTCTTCATATGACTCAACCTGCAGTAACATTTCAGGTTCGCCAACTGGAAGAGTATTTTAATACACGACTGTTTGATAGAACACATAATAAAGTAAATTTAACGCCGGCAGGCAATAAAGTATATGAATTTGCCGATAGGATTTTCGATCTGTATGACGAAATGGAGAATTCTGTTCGTGAATTAACGGGTGAAATTTCCGGTGCTTTAACTATTGGTGCTAGTACCACTATAGCTGAATATATGCTACCGACATTGCTCGGCCAGTTTAAAGCTAAATATCCTGACATAAATATTCGTCTGAAAGTTTCTAATACCGATGGTATTGTTTCGATGGTTGAACATAATGTTATTGACCTGGGTGTTGTAGAAGCATCTGTTTCGAATAAGAATTTAATTGTTGAAATGTGCCATGATGATCGACTGGTTGTAGTAACACCTCCTGATCATGAAATGTCTAAACGACCAGGGCCAGTAAGACCTGATGACTTGAAAGACTATCCTTTTATTTGTCGGGAAGAAGGTTCGGGTACCAGAGAAGTTATTCTAAAGTATCTTCAGGATAATAATGTCAATGTCAGCGATATGAATTTTTGCCTGGAACTGGGTAGTCCTGAAGCATTAAAAGGTGCTGTCGAGGCCGGTATGGGAATTTCTGTGTTGTCTCGTTCTACTATCTCTAAAGAGTTAAAGCTGAATACTTTATGCGAAATTCAACTGGATCCTCCACTTAGTCGTCCATTTTCATTCGTAAGACAGCGTCAAAAATTTCGTGTAAGAGTCATGGAAGAATTACTCGATTTTGCCAAAGCTTATTGTGAATCAACTGCTGATTAGTATGATGTTTCTGGTTTATTCCGTCCATATTCTAAATGGGGCAATTGAGTGAGTAATGAATTACAGCGGCTCACTCGACTGCTGGATGGGATGAGCAAGGAAAATAAACGTAGTCTTATTGATTATGCTGAATTTTTGAAGCAAAGATCTGTACAGGGGGAGCAGTCACTGGAGCCCCCGCAAAAATTACAACCTGTTGATAATCCGCGTCCAGATAAAGAAAATATCATTAATGCCATTAAGCGTTTACGAGCGACATACTTTATGCTGAATACTGATGGACTATTAAATGAAACCAGTTCATTAATGACTCAGCATATTGTACATGGTCGCGATGCAGTTGAAGTGATCGATGATCTGGAAGTATTATTTGAGCAACATTACCAAAACTATTTACAATCATGATTGATGTTTTAAAGCGTTGGTATACTCGTAATTTTACCAACCCGCAGACAGTTATACTGGCTTTAATATTAGTGGCTGGCTTTGTGATGGTGGTTGTCATGAGCAAGCACCTTATGCCAATTCTGGTGAGCATAGTTATCGCTTATCTTTTTGAAGGAACTGTGGTTAAACTTGGTCATGTCGGAGTCAATAGAACCATATCTGCCAGTTTAATGACGGCATTGTTTCTGACAATGATATTGTTACTGTTATTGGTGTTGTTACCTCTGTTATCCGCCCAGATTAGTGATCTTTTCCGTGAATTACCCATTATTCTGGCGAAAGGGCAAAATCTGGTTGCTCAATTGCCGCAAAAATATCCTGACTATGTATCTGCCCAACAGGTACAGGAAGTGCTGGCTATTATTCGAAGTGAACTAACGAACCTTGGTCAGCAAATAGTATCGATTTCCCTGTCATCTGTTGTTAGTGTGATTACTTTCTTTGTTTATCTGATCCTGTTGCCATTAATGTTATTCTTTTTTCTGAAAGATAAACATTTGATTCTATACTGGCTGGGTCGTTTTTTACCTCAGGATCATGAACTGGTTCAGGATGTATGGGTTGAACTCAATCAAAAAATTGCCAGCTATGTTCGTGGTAAATTTATGGAGATTGCAATCATATGGATATCTACTTATATAGGTTTTGCAGTGATGGGATTGAACTATGCAATGCTGCTTAGCCTGCTGGTAGGTTTATCTGTTATCGTACCTTATGTTGGCGCTACAGTAGTGACTATTCCTGTCATGATAATTGCCTTTGCTCAATTTGGTACTGATTCTATGTTTGGTTATACGCTTTTGATCTATGGCATTATTCAGTTTCTTGATGGTAATTTACTGGTCCCATTGTTATTTTCTGAAGTGGTTAATCTGCATCCAGTTGCAATTATTGTTGCCGTTGTATTTTTTGGTAGTTTATGGGGAATATGGGGCGTATTTTTTGCGATTCCTCTCGCCACGCTTATTCAGGCCGTGCTCAATGCCTGGCCCTCTCAGAAAAGATTACTGGTGGGACAAAAATAAATACCAGCAACTGTGGATTAGAATGAAACTCAGGTATTATTTTAGATTCTGAGCTGCCTGTAGAACTTCATCTACATGACCCTTTACTTTTACCTTGCGCCATTCCTTCACTAATTTTCCATTCGTATCGATTAAAAAAGTACTACGCTCAATACCAAGGTATTCTTTGCCATAAAGCTTTTTCAGTTTAATGACATCAAATTGCTTGCAAAGCTTTTCCTCAGTATCCGACAGCAGTTCGAATGGGAATTGCTGTTTGCTTTTAAAATTCTCATGTTTTTTTATAGTGTCTCGAGATACGCCTAAGATGACTGTGTTAGCCTTTTCAAAGCTTTTTATTTGATCACGAAAATCTCCACCTTCAGTTGTGCATCCGGGAGTGCTATCTTTGGGGTAAAAATAAATGACTACATTTTTTCCCTTATAGTCAGATAGACTAATATCCTGATTACCTGTGGCAGGCAAAGTAAAATTTGAAATAATTGAGCCTATAACTGGTGTTGACATAATTACTCTCTTTTTAAAGTTATTTGTGTTGTTTTTTCATAGTTTGCTTGTTTAATAGTGACAGTCTTTATACCATACTCTGCTTGAAAATTTACTTACTTAGAATGGGGTACCTGTTATGCTTAATGGAAGTTTAGTGGCATTAGTCACACCGATGTCTGAGGGAGGTGATATCGATTACTCTAAACTTGAAAAGCTAATAAATTTTCATGTGGAAAGTGGTAGTCACGGACTGGTTATAGCTGGTACAACTGGCGAATCAGCTACTCTGAATATGGATGAACATTGCCAGCTTTTGAACAGAGCTCGTGAAATTATTAATCAACGAGTTCCAATGATTGCTGGAACTGGCGCAAATTCCACCTCTGAAGCAATCCACTTAACAAAATGTGCGAAAAAGGCATTGGCTGATGCCGCTTTACTGGTTACCCCATATTACAATAAGCCCACTCAGGAAGGGCTTTATCAACACCACCAGGCCATAGCTGAGGCAGTTGATATTGCTCAGTTGTTATATAACGTACCAGGACGAACAGCCTGTGATATGCAACCGGAGACTGTTCAGCGTTTATCTTTAATAAAAGGAATTATCGGTATTAAAGAGGCCACTGGTGATTTACAGAGATTACAGCAGATTCAGGATTTAGTTGCTGATGATTTTTTACTGTTTAGCGGGGATGATGCCACTAGTTGTGAATTTATTTTGCAAGGTGGTCATGGAACAATATCAGTAACTGCCAATGTGGCTCCAGCTCAGGTATCTAAAATGTGTCAGGCAGCTTTGGCTGGTGATGCTGAGAAAGCCAGAAAAATTGATGAGCAGATAATGGAATTACATCGTGTGTTATTTGTCGAATCAAATCCAATTCCGGTAAAATGGGCTGTCAGTAAAATGGGGCTGTGTGAAAATATATTTCGATTACCCCTGACACCGCTAGCGGATCAATATCACGAGCAGCTTGAAAGCGTGCTCAAATCAACAGGAATATTATGACCACATATAAAGTTTGGATTGCACTGGTAGTTTTTGCTTTAACCCAGCAGGCCTGTAGTACTAATTCGGATATTAATAATGATTATCAGGATAGTATGATTGCACCCACATTGGAAATACCGCCTGATTTAATCAGTCGAGAATCCAATAAAAACCTTATTTTACCTGGCTCTAAAGTGGGTACAAAAGAAAATACCGGGCGTTTTGTTGAAACGGGTAATTTAAATACGACTGAATAATTACTCTAACAGGAAGTTTAGGTGACGGTTTGTATGTCTGTTTCAGACCATACAGAATAGTTATTGCTACTTTTTAATTGCAGTCAGGGTAGTTATATCTGGAACAGTTGAGTGTTTCTTATGAATTAACTGTTTTTTAGATTAAAACAGCTGCTTAAGCTTTTGGGGTAAAGCAAGTTTATGATGTTAGCGTCTCTGGGAAGTGGTAGTAAGGGTAACGCAACGTTAGTTCGCAGTGAAAAAACCTGTATATTGGTTGATTGTGGTTACTCTTTAGTGCAATTTGAAAAGCGACTGTTAAATTTATCGGTTTCTGCGCTAGAGATTAATGCCATTCTGGTCACACATGAACATTCGGATCATGGTTCAGGTATTACCAGGTTGGCAAGGAAATATGCTATACCTGTCTGGACAACCGTTGGTACTGCCCGTGCCTTAAAACTGGACGACTATCAAGTCATCAGTGGAGGCCAGGAATACATTCTTGGTGAAGATCTTAAAGTACAGGTTGTTACTGTACCTCATGATGCTGCAGAACCAGTACAGTTTGTCTTTACTCATTTAGGTTCGAATCGTAAGTTGGGTCTGTTAACAGATAGTGGGTATATTACTCCGCATATGAAGCAGGCTTATAATGGATTACATGCCTTATTACTCGAATTTAATTATGATGAGAATATGTTGCAGAATGGCCCTTATCCTGCTGGTTTAAAACGTAGAATCTCAGGCCAACTTGGACATTTATCCAATACTCAGTCTGTTGATATGCTACAGCAGGTCGATACGAGTTTACTGGATTGTCTTATAGCAGCACATATATCTGAAAAAAATAATTCTACAATAATTGTAGATCAACTGTTGCAGCAGTATAAAGTTGAGAACTGTTCACAGGTAGTGGCAACTCAACAACAGGGGTTTGAATGGATACAGGTTTAACGGGAAGATTTGTTTTGAGAAAGCTTATATTATTTTTATCAATTTTTATGATGACTCCAGTTGTGATGTCTGATGATGATTCTGATGAAACTAAATTACTAAAATCCTGGGGTTTTGAGTTTAACTCAAAAGGGTTGCTGGTTTTTACAGAGCAACAACCAGTAGTAGAATATAGTCACTGGAAACATGATTCTGTAGTTACCAGGAATGTCGAATTAGCAGATAATCAAAATAAAACTCTGGAACCTCTGGTGATCAGTTCAAAAAATGAAACTACAGATTAAGCATATGTACTGCCTGCTAATATCTAATGTTTTACAATTTTTCCTGTGTTGAAGTTAGTGAATTGGCAGAATAAAATTAAAGGATCTTTTTATACCCTCTTTTTCATTGGCTTAAATTTAATCTATCTGGTTATAGAGTTATCTTTTAATGCCCGTATTTTAGATGTATCAGCAGCATTTTCTCCGACCACAGATTTCGCTCAACTGGAAATTTACGGACGTTCAATTTCAGCATCAGGTGCAACTTTATTTGCCTGGAGAATATTGGTACCCGGTTGGTCTTCTGCAAGTCTTTTTAACATAATTTTAAAATTTTCTGTTATTACTATCATTACATTTCCACTAGTTTTTATCGGGCAAAAGCATCTTGTAGATAGTCTGGTTGACCAATCGTCCAGTGAAACACGACGCACGGCTGAAATATTGAGTTTATTGAAATATGGTGTTGCTAATGGGTTTGTGGAAATAAAGGAGCTTTCGGTTGATGAATTAATATTACAAACGGCCGAAGGTAAAATGTTTATTACTCTTTTGGGTGTTTTGGCTTACAACTCTCATAATATTCGTGATGTGCTGGAAACTGAACTGGATAAGATTGCTGCTTATGCTATTGCGACCCAACAATCTGCTCATAGTAAACAGTTATTTAAAAGTTATCAGTATGTGAGCAGGCAAATTATTAGTCACTATCAGCAATATCAGAATATGGTTGATGAGCTGGAGCAACATAAGGCTGGTGCATATAATGAGGCGATTTCGCTATATCAGTCAGCAATGAATCAGTCTTTATTACCCTGGCTGGATTATCAGCAGGCAATTAGAAATAATAAGATGTTAAATACAGTTTCTTCGAATCAGGTGGCTTCTATGCAGTACTTGTTAATGACGGCTCAGCAAAGAATTAATAGTTGTTCAACTGAAGCTTGTTATTCTGAAAACAGGCAAAAATTACAGCTTCGTCTGGCTCAGCAACTGGGGTTTTATAGTACTGATTCACAGTGGTGCCAATCGATTAAAAATAATTTGCACTGCCTGAAGGGAAGGGATGAAATTGAGGATCGGATATTATCTTTAAGATACCTGGCTTTAGCTATCGAAGCTGGGTTAAGCAAAGTTTATGACTCTAAACTGGAATTTCTTAAAAGTAATGATTTTAGATCCAGTGTTTTTTCGAAAATAAAGCAACAGGGCTTTCACTCAGACTCGAACTGGAGATTTGATCAGTATCTTAAAATACTGCAGGATATTACTCAGCAACTGAATAAAACATATCTGGATGAATATAAGACTGCAGTGTTTGATAAATTTAAACTCAATTTAAAACCACGAAGTGAATTGGCTGAATTCAGCCAGATACCGCAGATGCAAAATTATTTTGCGCAGGCCTTTGGCGAGCTTTACATCAGCCCAGTGGAACTAAATCTTTCACTGACAGAATTTGAAGACCGCCATATAGCACCAATCTATCGAGTAAAATATAACTCACTATTGAATAAGTTAAAAGCTGATGAACAATGGTATGAAAGTAATGCTCCCTATGAGGAATCTGGTAAATCCAGTCTGAGAAATCTGGTGGTGCCTGCAGTGGCAATCGCATTTTCTTTGATTTTTGGCTTACTAAATTTTATTAATTTAATTTTAAATTTCCTGTTTTTAATGATTCAGGAGAAAGCCTGGTTACGCTGGAGCGGGTTTACAGTATTGGTTATCTTTATCCTGATGATGCCAGTACGCCATCACTATTTGATTTATTCTCAACCGGCATACCTGAATTTATTATCTGCAACCCAATATAATTATGGATTATGGGTTAATGCTCTGGACTGGGTAGCAAAAACTGAACCAGTAGTTTATCCAGTGGGTAATATTTTACGATATAACCTGCTACATGGTTTTAGTTTTGATTAAGCTGGCATATTCATGAATAATTTATTACTGATCAGTGGGGTATTGGCCTTATTAATTCTGGCTGTTGGATGGAGATTCATTCATCAAATTAAACGTAAAAGAGTTCTATCAGGGGTATGGTGGAGTGCTCAGGGTATTATCGTATTTTCTGCTTTTATCATTACTCTGCTAGTGTATTCAAATTTGCATACCTATAAGCGATTGACTTACGAGACTCCCATTGCTGATATCTATGTGCATCAACTGGGAGCTCAAAAATTTCAAATTTCACTATCCTATTCTGAAACTGATGCTGAACCTCAATACTTTGTTTTACAGGGTGATCAATGGCAACTTGATGCAAGAATACTGAAATGGACTGGTTGGGCTAATCTTTTAGGGCTGGATAGCTATTATCAACTGGATCGGCTAAGTGGGCGTTATCAGGATGTACAGCAGGCCAGGCTAAGAAAACCCAGTATCTACGATCTATCGGCTGATGCTAGAGGTCTTGATTTATGGAAAATGAAAAAAATAATGCAATCTAAATTGAGCTTTGTCGATACTTTATTTGGTCAGGGGGTATTTATGCCGATGCTGGATGGTGCTCATTATGAAATATCGATCGGGCAGGGTGGGTTACTGGTTCGTCCCATAAATGATGTCGCTAAAGCATCTATGCTTTAGCTTTTTCATCAAATAGATTTCACTTTGTTACAGGTCTTTATTGTGTTCGATTAAGGCATAGGCTGAGTGATTGTGAATAGATTCAAAGTTTTCTGATTCCAGAATATAACTGCGAATTCTATCTTCTTCATTAAGCTTTACAGCCACATCTCTAATCATGTCTTCGACAAATTTCGGATTATTATAAGCGTGTTCGGTGACGTATTTTTCGTCTGGTCGCTTGAGTAATCCATACAACTCACAGGAAGCCTGTTTTTCAACCAGCTCAATTATTTCTTCGAACCAGATGAAGCCATCGGTTTTTACATCCAGTGTGATATGTGAACGTTGGTTGTGCGCGCCATAATCTGAAATTGATTTTGAGCAGGGACATAAACTTGTTACAGGAACTTCAATTTTGATACGTATCTGGGTTTCACCATGATTAATTTCACCAATCAGACTCACGTTGTAATCAAGCAATGATTCGAGACCGGTTACAGGTGCTTTTTTGTTTATGAAAAAAGGAAAATTCATTTCAATATAGCCTGAATCTGCTTCCAGTAATTCAGACATCTCTATCAGCATTTCTTTAAAAGATTTATTTGAAATTTCTTTTTCATGATCGTTAAGTATTTTAACGAAACGAGACATATGCGTGCCCTTGAAATGATGGGGCAGAAATACGTACATACTGAAATTCGCAACAGTATGTTGTAAACCGTCGGAGCGATCTTTTACCACGACTGGGTGGCGAATATCTTTAATTCCAACTTTATTGATGGCTATTTTACGTTTATCAGCACGTCCCTGTACGTCCGGGATTTCTGCATTGGCAGGTTGATTCATAATGTTTCCTCAATTGGGTGCTGTCAGCCTTACCTGTTTCTGGTAGCTAACATGATATTCGATGTGTCATCAGTTAGGAATAAAAAAAGGCGACATTAAATTCTGTCGCCCGGTATACAGCAAATGAGTGATTAACAGTTAACTACAGCCTTTTGGACGAGGTAAGCCAGCAATCTTATTCGCACATTTGATTAAACCAGTAGGAAAAAGTGAGTATATGTACTTTTGATCACTCCGATCTTTTCCATATAGCTTTTTCATTTTTTTAGAAAAAGCACGCGGTTCGCAAACCACACCGTTTTCCTGAAAGTGTTCTCTGGCAAGGTTGATAATATCCCAGTGCTCTTCAGTGAGTTCTGAGACTTTTTCATTTTTAGCAATCTCGTTTGCTAGCTCCGGACTCCATTCGTCCAGATTTTCCAGCCAGCCAGCTTCACTAAGCTGGATAGTATTACCATCAATAATGGCTTCCATAATGACCTCTTGTAAAAATACCTGAGTTAAAGACTCAGGTATTTTATCGTGATTAGCAACTATTTAATCGTACCAATCACAGGGGTATAGCAGATAATACCTGTCAATTAGACGGGTGTCACATTTTCTGCCTGTAATCCTTTTGCCCCATCAGTCACATTCATGGTGACTTTTTGGCCTTCTTTTAGTGTTTTGTGACCTTCAGAATTGATGACACTGAAATGAACAAAGACATCTTGTCCACCATCCTGTGAAATAAATCCAAAACCTTTGGAATCGTTAAACCATTTCACAGTACCAGAAACTAAATCAGACATAATTTTCTCTTTATATTGTAGTAAAAACTTTAATTCGCAATTAATATTACGAATTAAGGTTATTGTATGCGAGAAAGATTAAAGATAGCAATGAGAAATTGCAGTAGAAAAGAATAAATTGAGTATTTTTAATTTGATATTCAGTATGTTTTGTAAGCCTATTCTGCTTATTTATAGTTTTAAGCTATAAATAATAACTTGTTAATGGCTTTGCTTAATGATTTAGGGTCGCTATTAATTTGACCTTCAACTGTTCAATACCGAGCTGGTTTTCTGTTAGTACTTCATCACGTGTGCCCTGTGCAGGGAATGTGTCTTTCAACCCATTTAGGGTACAGCCGACCTGCAAGTTATGCTGACTGATAAATTCATTCACTGCGCTGCCAGCACCCGCTAGTTCAGTATTATCTTCAATACAGAAAAAATGGCTGTGGCTGTTACTAAGTTCATGCAGACGTTTTTCATCAAGTGGTTTTACAAATCTCATATTAACCAGGCTGCAATCAAACTGGTCGGCTAGCTCTTTGGCAATACCAAGAAATGGGCCAAAAACTAATATTGCAACTTTACTGCCTTCTCTTAAAAGTTCTGATTGACCGATTTTAATGCTTTCCAGCGTATTAATGTTTTCAGTTTTTGAGCAATTATCTCTTGGGTAGCGAACCAGGGCAGGGCCGTTATATTCATACCCCGTGTTGAGCAGGGCATGCAAATCTTCAGTGTTTGCCGGTGTCATAATGAGTAAACCTGGAATGCAACGACAGAAACTGATATCGAAATTACCTGTGTGGGTCGCGCCATCGGCACCAACAATACCTGCCCGGTCTACAGCAAAGAGTACATTTAAATGTTGAATGGCGACATCATGAATTAACTGATCATATGCTCGTTGTAAAAAAGTAGAATAGATAGCGACAACAGGTTTCAATCCATCAATAGCCATGCCTGCTGCAAGTGTTACAGCATGTTGTTCCGCAATAGCGACATCATGGAATCTTTCCGCATATTGACGGGAAAACTCGACTAGTCCGGATCCTTCTCTCATGGCAGGCGTAATAACATGCAAATCTATATTTTCTTTGGCTTTTTTAACAATCCAGGAGGAAAAAGCCTGAGTAAATGATTGCTGCTTATTATCCGGATTTTTAGAGGAGCTTTCGCCAGTGACAATGTCAAAGGGTCCGGTGCCATGGAATCGGCAGGAATCATTTTCAGCAGGTAAATAGCCTTTACCTTTTCTGGTAACGATATGTAGTAAACGGGGGCCTTCAATCTTTTGTAAATTTGAGAGTAGTTGCATCAGATTAGGCAAATCATGACCATCGATCGGGCCAAAGTAGGAGAACCCCATTTCTTCAAATAAAGTTCCGGGTACAACCATACCTTTGATATGTTCTTCAGCCCGTTTTGCTAATTCCCAGGCACTGGGAATTTGAGATAATACTTTTTTACTACCGGCTCTCATATGTGAGTAAAAGCTACCTGATAAGATGCGAGATAAGTATTTCGACATAGCACCTACATTAGGTGAAATGGACATTTCATTGTCATTTAAAATGACCAGTAAATTAGTATCCAGACTTCCAGCATGATTTAACGCTTCAAATGCCATACCAGCTGACATACCGCCATCACCGATAATGGCGATGATCTGGCGTTTAATACCCTGGGCTTTTGCAGCAATTGCCATGCCTAGAGCTGCTCCAATTGAAGTGCTTGAGTGGCCCACACCAAAATGATCATATTCAGATTCTGTTATTTTAGGAAAGCCGGACAGACCACCCTGTTGTCGAAGGCTATCCATTTTGTGCTTACGACCCGTTAAAATTTTATGTGGATAACATTGGTGACCTACATCCCAGACCAGACGATCATCCGGTGTGTTATATAAATAATGTAAGGCAATAGTGAGTTCTATTGAGCCAAGTCCAGATGCCAGGTGACCACCGGTTTGCGAGACTGATTCAATAACATATTGTCTGAGTTCCTGTGCCAGCTCAGGCAATTGTTGTCGATCCAGTAAGCGTAAATCGGCAGGATCATTGATATTGTTAAGTAAGGTGTATTTTGAAGTAGGCATGTTTTATATTTGGCTTTAATGGCTACGTTGTACAAACCAGTGCGATATTGTGCGTAATATATCCGCTTCCGGGCCAAAACAGCTTATCGCTTCAAGTGCCTGATGATGTAGATCGAGAGCCTTTTCCTTTGCTGCCTGAAGACCGATCAGACTTGGGAAAGTGGGTTTATCCAGACCGGCATCAGAGCCCTGTGGTTTGCCTAATATGTCAGTATCACCAATAACATCCAGTATGTCATCCTGTACCTGAAAAGACAGGCCTATTTTTTTAGCATAGCAATCTAACGCTTCAAACTGGAAATCCTCCACACTATCTGAGCTTAATGCTGCCATTTGAATGCAGGTGCGTATCAAAGCGCCTGTTTTATGAATGTGCATGGTTTCCAGTTCTGTGATATTTATTTCTTTGCCGACTGAGGCCAGGTCTATTGCCTGACCACCAGCCATACCCCGAGAACCTGAAAATAGAGATAGCTTTTCAATCATAGTAATACGACGGCTGGCATCTGATGTCATCTCGCTATCATGAGTTAGTATATAAAAAGCAAGTGCCTGTAAGGCATCACCAGCTAAAATTGCTGTTGCTTCGTCAAATTGTTTATGGCAGGTAGGTCTGCCACGTCGAAGATCATCGTCATCCATGGCTGGTAGATCATCATGAATTAATGAGTAAGCGTGTATTATTTCAATAGCAGCAGCTATCGCATCTACCTTGTTTAGCGGTACTCCAAGTGTCGTGGCTGTTGCATAAACTAATACCGGGCGAACCCGTTTGCCGCTGCCTAATACAGAGTATCGCATTGCCTGATGCAAATTGACAGGGTTGAGATTCTCGGCTGGCAACCAGTATTCAAGTGCCAGGTCCACACGTTGCTTGTAATCAGCTAACAAGCGATTAAATACTTCCTGCTTAATCATTTTTTTCTTCAAATGGAAGAGTTTGTTGTAATCCATTTTGTTCTATTAATTGATTAATCTTCAGTTCCGCTGAACTTAATGCGCTCTGACAGCTTTTGGCCAATTGAATACCTTTTTCAAATTGTTTTAAAGATTCTTCCAGGCCAAGTTCACCGTTCTCCATCTTTTGTACTATCAATTCCAGGTTTTTTAGTGACTTTTCAAAATCTTTAATAGTTTTTTCAGATGTAGACATAACGACAGTCCAGGCTAAGGAAATGCGGCATTATAAGAGACCTTTATAAGGATAGCGAGAGGGTGAGTTGCGTTACATTAAATTAAGCTGATTTTTTAATGAAACTTTATAAAATATCGAGAGTTTCTGTAAGATGGCTTACAGCGACGATTTTCAAGTTTTTGTAAGTGTTTTTACGTGGTTTGTTCGCGGCTGGAATAATGGCTGTTTCAAAGCCATGCTTACTTGCTTCTTTCAGTCGTTCCTCACCATTGGGCACGGGTCTGATTTCTCCGGATAAGCCGACTTCACCAAATACCAGCAATCTATTACTAACAGGTTTGTCTCTATAACTGGATAAAATAGCTAGAATAACCGCTAAATCAGCACCTGTTTCACTTATGCGTACTCCACCAACCGCATTGATAAATACATCCTGGTCATATAAAGGTATTCCACCATGGCGTTGTAAAACAGCCAGTAACATAGCCAGTCTATTCGCTTCCAGCCCCACGCTGATACGGCGAGGATTGCCCAGGTGACTTTCTGTCACCAGTGACTGTATTTCTACCAGTATAGGGCGTGTACCTTCACGGGATACCATAATGATACTCCCTGAAACAGGTTTTTCATGTGTCGATAAAAAGATAGCAGAAGGATTGGTAACTGTTTTTAAGCCAGTATCAGTCATCGCAAATATGCCGATTTCATTGACTGCACCAAAACGATTTTTTACTGCTCTTATAACGCGGTATCTGGTGGAGCTGTCACCCTCAAAATATAAAACTGTATCGACCATATGTTCTAAAACTCTTGGTCCTGCCAGTTGCCCTTCTTTAGTCACATGACCGACTAGAAAAATAGCTATATTATATTGTTTGGCGAGCCGAACCAGGAGTGCAGCACTTTCCCGTATTTGCGATACTGAACCTGGTGCAGACTGTAAACTATCGGTGTAAACAGTTTGTATTGAATCAATTACCATGACAGTGGGCTTTAGATTTACTGCATGGGAAATGATTTCTTCAACGCAGGTGGAACTGAGCAATTTTAGTTTGTCACGTGGTAGCTCGAGCCGTTTTGCTCTTAAATTAACCTGCTGTAATGATTCTTCACCAGTGACATATAAAGTGTTTAACTGCTGGCTAATCAGAGTTAAACATTGTAAAAGAATAGTCGATTTGCCAATGCCGGGGTCACCGCCAAGTAATACAACTGATCCATGTACCACACCACCTCCAAGCACTCTATCCAGTTCATCAATCTGACTGCTGAAACGGGCAGTCAGGTTTTCTGGTACATCGGTCAGAGTAACAATGTCAGTCGTAGTTTTGTATTCTGCCCAGTTGCCTCTATTTCGTTGCGGAGTGGTGACAGCCTGTATTTGTTCGATACAATTCCAGCCTTTACAGTCAGGGCATTGACCTGCCCATTTTGTTAAAATCGTGCCACATTGCTGGCACTGAAATTGAGTTGTAGCTTTAGCCATCAGTTGAAGGGTTTTCTGTCGTTTTACTATCCAGTTTTATCCGCACAGTTTTTACCATATTATTTTTTATGTGCATGATTTCAAGAGGGTAATCATTAATTTTAAGGCTGGTACCTGATTCTGGAATCATTTCCAGGTGTTCTAATATCAAACCATTTATTGTGCGAGGGCCGTTTGTGGGAAGGTCGATATTTAATCGATTGTTAATATCCCGAACATGTGTGCTGCCTTCTATCAGATAGCTACCATCAACATCCTGATATAAAGGACTATTGAGTGATTTTGGATCTGTGGTGAATTCACCAACAATTTCTTCAAGAATATCTTCGAGTGCTACCAGGCCCTGAATATCTCCATATTCATCAACAACAAATCCTACTCGTCTTTTGTTTTGCTGGAAATTCATCAATTGTGTTGTTAGCTGTGTTCCTTCAGGAATGAAGTAGGGTTTACGAATAATATCTTCAAGGGTCTGACGACTAAAGCTATTAGACATAATTAATGGTAGGATTTTACGCATCAATGCGATGCCTTTTATGTTATCAATCGTTTCTGAATAAATGGGTATACGGGTATATGGTAGTCGAATTATTTGTTTGAGCGTATCGTCCCAGTCATTAGCAAGGTCTATACCGACAATTTCATTTCTGGGAATCATAATGTCATCGACTTTAACCTTTTCCAGATCCAGAATTCTAATTAACATATCGCGATGAGGCACTGGAATGAGCCCGGCGGTCTCAGATACAGCAATACGAAGTTCATCTGAATTTAAGGCATCACCTCTGGTATTCTTTTTACCTTTATATTTAAGTAACTTTAAAACCTGTTTTACTAACCAGTTTATTGAAATGATCAGGGGTAATAATATTTTGAGTAAAGGCTTGTATACATAAGACGCTATAAAGGCGATTTTTTCCGGGTTGTTAGCTGCCAGTGTTTTTGGAGTAACTTCTGCAAAAAGCAATAAAATAACGGTTAGAACCCCTGTCGCTATGGCTATCCCTGTATCGCCATACAGTCGAAAACCCAGATATGTAGCAAGCTGGGTAATCAATATATTGATAAAATTGTTACCAAGCAGGATCAGGCTGATCAATTGATCCGGTTTCTTCAGTAATTCAAATGCTCTCCTTGCTCCGCCATTATTTTTATCTGCCTGGTGCTTCAATTTGTATCGGTTCAAGCTCATTAAGCCAGTTTCTGAACCAGAGAAAAAGGCTGATAAAAGGACCAGAACAATTAGTAGGCAAAACAGGAGACTGACAGGGACTTCGTTCACAGATGGCAAAAGTATATGCTATTTAATAATTGATTAGTTTGTGGTCAGGATGAATTCTATGACCAGTTTGCTGCCAAAATAGGCTAGCATGATGAATACAAAAGCTGTCAACGTCCAGCGAATTGCAATTTTACCACGCCAGCCAAATTTTAGTCTTCCAAATAGTAAAATGGCGAGAATTACCCAGCCGATAATTGAAAGTACCGTTTTATGCACCAGGTGCTGAGCAAATAAATCCTCCATAAAGAAGAAACCACTCATTAGAGCGGTGCTCAGGAAGATAAAGCCAAACCCCAGCATTTGAAATAATAGTGTTTCCATATCATGTAATGGAGGCAGGAACCTGATGAAACCGCCCGGGTGATGAGAACGGATAGAATGATCCTGATATGCCAGAGCTATAGCCTGTAAAGCACTTAGCATGATCAGGCTATAAGCTATGACAGAAAGTAATATATGAGCATGGATAAAATGACTGTCGTCAGTAACAGGTGATGGTGTCGGTGATATCAAGGTTAGAAAAGGGGAGATACCACTCAATGGAAACATGATAATACCCAGGCTTTGTAAGGGCCTGTAAAGACTGCTAATGAGGATCTGAATGCTTACCAGCCAGCTGATGAGACAGAAGGCACTAAAAAAACCTAGAATAAGTACCCCATGCTCAGGATAAATTAATTGCTTTAAAAAAAACACATGTATAACCGAAGCAGCTAATGCGGGAGATAGCTGAAGCAGGAGTTTGGGCGCTTTTTTATTTCCCGGATTCCGATAAATTAGAATCGCAGAGGCAATATATAAAATTAAAATAAGGATGCTGGTAAGGAACACTGTTTAGTGATGATTCAAAGTAAGCTGTTAATTTTCCATTCTAGCTCAAATTGTAAATAAGTTGAAGCTTGATAGAAATTGAATCTGGAAAAATCAGTTAAGTTTGAAAACTCTAAGTAACAGGGACTGGTGCATTAAGTGATAGCTTAATGTGTATAGCCTGGATCAGGAATGGCAGTGGGAAGCTTTGTTATTTTCTGCAACGGTTAACAGTTGTTTAAGATTCAACTGATTTCCAGCAGATTAACCTGGATTCTGCAGTTGACCGCTCGCAATAGAGGTTAACCCACTGTTTCATAAGCCATGACAGTTGAAATGTATAATCACCCAATCGGTGCATCCCGCTACGAACTGAACTGCAGGATTAAAGCAGCATTAAGTTATAAATAATAATTTTAACTCAATATGTATTTTTTTTAACCAGTTCACATTTTTAACAACATCCGATTGATTGGTCTGTAAACATGATAAAATTATCTATCATTAATAATTGTTAATGATCTGGTTTTGTTTTTGATGCGATCAATATTTTTTAAAGAATAAAATAATGCAAATTTAATAATACCTGCTTAAATTCAATGAGAATGAACGCTATTTATTTTATTGCATTATTCGATGCATGGATTATCTAATAGCTGAGGGATTTAGATTACTTAAGGCTAAATAATTAAAATTATGCAAATCAAGATATTAGGATGGTCAGGTGGAATAGGTGCAGGTCTTCGCACAACTTCATTTATGCTGGATGATGATATTTTAATTGATGCTGGAACAGGCCTGGGTGACTTGCCATTAAACCAGATGACAGGAATAAGACATATTTTTCTGAGTCATTCTCATATGGATCATATTGCCGGGTTACCTCTTTTAGCTGATAGTATGTTTGGTGTGCATGACGAACCGGTTGTTGTTTATGCTCAGGAAAAAACCATCAAAGCACTAAAGGCTCATATTTTTAACTGGGTAATCTGGCCTGATTTTTCAGAATTACCTGATAAAAACAAACCCTGTATCCGCTTTGAAATAATGAAGCCGGGTGAAAAAGTGATAATCCGCAAGCGCGAAATTGAAATGATTCCGGTTAATCATACGGTGCCCAGTGTGGCTTATTGTGTGACTGGAAAAAAAGGCATCGCTGCATTTAGTGGAGATACCACCACAAATGATACTTTATGGGCTGCGCTCAATGAATATGAAAAAGTTGACCTGTTATTTATTGAGGCTGCATTTGCTGATGATGACCTGGAGATTAGCAAGATCTCAAAACACTATTGCCCACAATTGTTAGCAGAAGATCTGAAAAAAATTAAGCACAGCCCCGATATCTGGTTAACACACTTTAAACCTGGTGACGAAGATATTATTTTTCAGCAGTGTTTTGACTCCATAGATAATTTTTCAGTCAATAAGCTGACTGGTGGCGAAGTTTTTAAGATATAAAAAACTGTCACATCGAAAATTTTTCCAATCTTTTTTTACTTCATTATTTTGTATCTCGCGAAATTTCGTTTGAATCAGGTATAATCCTGTCTTTGTGCCAACTTAGTAATAAATCCTATGTTTGAAAATTTATCAGAACGCCTGAGTCGTACCGTAAAAAATTTACGTGGCCAGGGGCGCTTGACAGAAGACAATATAAAAGAAACTCTTCGCGAAATTCGTATGGCTCTGCTGGAAGCAGATGTCGCTTTACCTGTCGTCAGGAGTTTTATTGATCAGGTGCAACAGAAAGCGATCGGGCAGGACGTGCTGCACAGTCTGTCACCTGGTCAGGCGCTGGTTAAGATTGTTAATGATGAGCTGGTAGCAGTGATGGGGGCTGAATATGATGCCCTTAATCTACAGTCTAAACCACCTGTAGTCATTCTTATGGCTGGCTTACAGGGTGCGGGTAAGACCACCACAGTCGCCAAGCTTGCCAGAAGGTTAATAGAACAGGATAAAAAACACGTGATGGTGGTGAGTGCGGACGTTTATCGTCCTGCCGCTATCGAGCAGTTGAAAACTCTGGCTGGTGAAGTTAATGCAGTCTTCTTTGCGAGTGATATTAAACAGAAACCGGTAAAAATCACTACTGATGCTATGGATGCAGCCCGTAAGCAAAATGCGGATGTGCTGATTATCGATACAGCCGGTCGTCTTCATATAGATGAAGAGATGATGAGTGAGATTAAAGCCATTCATCAAGTTGCTAATCCAGCTGAAACTCTATTTGTTGTAGATAGTATGACCGGGCAGGATGCTGCTAATACAGCCAAAGCTTTTGGCGATGCCTTACCTTTAACAGGTGTGGTATTAACTAAAACAGATGGTGATGCTCGTGGCGGTGCCGCTTTATCAGTGCGGCAGATAACGGGTAGACCGATTAAATTTATCGGTTCCGGAGAAAAAACAGATGCTCTGGAAATATTTCATCCTGATCGTATTGCCTCCCGTATTCTTGGTATGGGTGATATTCTTTCACTGGTTGAAGAAGCTCATCAGAAGGTTGATCAGGATAAAGCCAAAAAACTGGTCCAGAAAGTTCGCAAGGGCAAAGGTTTTGATCTCGAGGATTTAAGAGATCAATTTACTCAGATGGAAAATATGGGTGGTTTGTCCAGTCTGATTGATAAATTGCCAGGGGTTGGAGGCAATATTAGTCAGCAGTTGCAAAATCCAGAACATACTAAACAAATGAAACGGATGGTTGCGATAATAGATTCTATGACTCCCCTGGAACGTCGCAAACCTGAAATTATCAATGGTTCGAGAAAACGAAGAGTGGCAAATGGCTCGGGCACCCAGATTCAAGATGTAAATCGTCTGTTGAAGCAGCATAAGCAAATGCAGAAGATGATGAAAAAAATGGGTAACAAAGGGGCAATGCGGGGAATGATGTCGGCAATGAAAGGGAAAATGCCTCCTGGAATGCCATTTAAGTGAAATTAAAAGTTATTATTTGCAAATTCTCCTTAAATAGTCAGCTTAAGCTCTTCACAAATTAAAGTTTATGGGTACAATACCCGGTTTCCTGACCCGCTGGTTAGGCGGTTTGCTATTGTCTGATGACAGCTTAGAGGTTTTATATATATGGTTTCTATTCGTTTGGCCCGTGGTGGCTCTAAAAAACGTCCGTTTTATCACATTGTTGTGAGTGATAGTCGTCGTCCCCGTGATGGTCGTTACATTGAACGTGTTGGTTTTTTTAATCCTGGTGCTACAGGTGATGCTGAAAGTTTACGTATGGACACTGATCGTGTTGAATACTGGGTATCAAAGGGTGCGCAACCTTCAGATCGTGTTGCGAGCCTGATTAAAACTGCAGCAAAAGTAGCCGCTTAATTACAATCTTTTCATGGCGCAAACTGAAGTTGACCTGATTGAAATAGGTCATATTCTAGGTGCTCATGGCATAAAAGGGCAGGTTAAGGTTTTTTCCAATACCAGCCCTAGAAAAAATATTGTGACATATAGTCCCTGGATTATTGAACAGCAGGGACTAAAGAAAACGGTTGATGTTTCAGGGGCAGCACAAGGTAAGAATATCGTTGCCATGATTGAAGGTATTTGTGATCGCGATCAGGCGCAGGCTCTGTCGGGTGCAAAAATCTTTATCAAGCGTAGTCAGCTCCCCCAATTATCTGAAGGTGAATTTTACTGGAGCCAGTTAATCGGCTTGCAGGTCACAACCACGGATAATATTGAGTTGGGTATCATTGACTATATGATGGAAACTGGTGCTAATGATGTCATGGTTGTCAAAGGCGACCGTGAACGACTGATTCCATATATTATGGATGATGTTATTAAAAGCATCGATTTGCAGAATAAATTAATTACTGTTGACTGGGATGCCGATTTTTAACCCTAAAACTGAGGTTAATGATGCGCATTGATGTAATTACTCTTTTTCCTGAACTGGTTCAGGCTGTGATTGAGTTTGGAGTTGTCAGCAGAGCAGCAGATAAAGGCTTGCTGGAGCTGAAATTGTGGAATCCTCGCGATTACACAACAGATAAACATCGCACAGTCGATGACCGTCCCTATGGTGGCGGTCCGGGTATGTTGATGAAGGTAGAGCCGTTACAGGCTTGCATTGCTGCCGTAAAAGTACATAACCCTGATGCTAAACTGGTGTATTTAAGTCCACAGGGAAAATTGCTCAAACAGAAACAGCTTAAGCAAGCGGCACAGTGGCAAAATTTAATTTTATTATGTGGTCGATATGAAGGTATCGATGAACGGGTTCTGCAGCAGGAAGTGGATGAAGAATGGTCTATTGGAGACTATGTCATCAGTGGTGGAGAACTGGCTGCAATGGTTTGTATTGATGCCATAACCAGACAGATTCCTGGAGCATTAGGGCATGAAGATTCAGCAGAACTGGATTCATTTAGTGACGGTTTACTGGATTGTCCTCATTATACAAGGCCGGAAATTGTTAATGGCCTGAAAGTACCTGATGTTCTGTTAAATGGGAATCATAAGTTGATACAGGACTGGCGTGATAAACAGGCTTTGGGTAAAACCTGGAAACAACGGCCGGAACTAATACAGCAGATGGAGCTGGATGAGAGGCAAAGGAAATTGCTTAAAGAATTTATTACTGAGTCCGAAAAAACTTAGTAATGGAGCGAGTAGTCGCAGTGATGTGACGAATTGAAATAAGAGTATGAGGAAATATCATGAGTAATATTATTGCTGAACTGGAGTCTGAACAGTTAAAGACAGATCTTCCAGCATTTAGTCCTGGTGACACTGTTGTTGTCCAGGTAAGAGTAAAAGAAGGTGAGCGTGAGCGTTTACAGGCATTTGAAGGTGTTGTAATAGCTAAGCGAAACCGTGGAATTAATTCTGCATTCACTGTTCGTAAAATTTCTAATGGTGAAGGTGTTGAGCGTGTATTCCAGACGCACAGCCCGTTGGTTGCAGAAATCAAGGTTAAGCGCCGTGGTAAAGTACGTCGTTCAAAACTTTATTATTTACGTGGTCTGACTGGTAAGGCTGCTCGAATTAAAGAAAAGTTATAAGAATACTGAGTCAGTAATTCCCGACAGATTTTTTCTGCTGAAGATGACTGCATATCTGAGTCAAGCTTCGCCGAAGTGAATCTACCAGGTATTTCAGATTCAACCTGGAATCTATTTTTTGCGGAAGCTATGGTTTCAGGTTTAGATTTAATAAAAAGGTGTGTATGCTTCGGCTTCGCACCTTTTTTTTGCCTTTTTTATGTTTATTCCCCGAATTTTAATTCTGATACTGGCAATATTATTTGCTTTATTAACAACTCAGGTAAATGCGAATCAGCAGCTCGATTCCCTGAAGAATATATCGTCTGCCGGCGCTCCTTTTTTAACTTTAAAAATGCTCGACCAGGCTCAACCAGGTGTGGACGAAGATTTATATGAATGGATTTTATGGGAGCAAGAGCGTTATCAAATTCTCACAGCATGGAAACAGTGGAATGAGTTACTGGTCCGTATTGAAGGCTTACCCAAAGATTTACCTCAACAATTTTTAGATCAGGCCGCATCTTATCAAATACGGGCTTATATTGCTTTAAATCAAAATAAAACAGCCAGGAAATTATTAAGAAATCACCTGTGGACAGTTGATGCAGCCTCTTCAAATGAATATCAGAACTGGCGTCAACTGGTTATTGAGACTTATTTAAATGATCATCTTATTAATGATGCGCGAGTGTCAATGTTGCGTTTTCAGCAGGATTTCAAATTAACCAGCAAAGACTGGATTTTATTGCGAGCAAGAGTTTTGATGCAAACCGGGCGCTATGAAGAAACTATTCAGTTGTTATCATCCAGACTTGACTGGCAATCCTTATACATGAAGTTACTGGCTGAGTATCGAAATAATCAACATGATGCCCAGACATTATGGAATTTAGCCAAACAGAGAATTGACTCAATACAGGAAGATACAGAGCAACTTGCCAGTTACTGGTCAATAGCATTTATTGCGGGACAGTCTATTAGTCCAAAAAATGAAATTATTGCTCTTCAGGCGAGACTCGGACTGAAAGCATCCGATAACATTAATCTTTATAAGATTGATGCTGATCAATTATGGCAGGCTTATTTTCGTTATGCCCAATTGATTGGCAATCGAAGTGAATTGCTGGTTGGAGATGATCAAAGCTGGTTTGACCTTGCACTAAAAACGCATGAAAATTCACCTGTCAAAGAACGTAGTTTGCTGGCGTATTTAATGGTTGAAAGTAGACAGGCTGAAATCCGCCAGCAGGCCTCAACCCTTTTTTTACAATCCTTTGATTTGCAGCAGACATCGGATAAAACACTTTTTGATCAATTATTTAATCATAGTGAACAGTTTTCAAATGCTGAAAGTATTCCAGTGGATATTCGTTTTCAACTGGTTGACCTGGCATTAAAGCAAGCTAATATCATTGGCGCGACTCGTTTAATGTCCGGTCTGGATTCCATTCCGCAGGATGCTAGAAAATTCGACTGGATTTTGCGACAGGCCAGAGTGTTATTACTGGGCGGGAAACTTAAGCAGGGTGAGGATAAGCTAAATGAATTGATTACCGGCTATGTAGAGCCGAACAAAGAAGATACCGATCATATATTGCAAATATTATTTGATTTGCAAACTCTCAAAGAGGATGAGCTGGCAATTCGACATTTTCGTCAATTAATGAATCTATCGATAGATCCTGTGCAGCGACGGGAAATTCTTTTCTGGATGGCGGATTCTTTCAAAGCTATAAATCAGTATGAACGGGCAGCTCTTTTGTATTTGCAGTCTGCCATGTTTAATGGGGCTAATTCGATGGATCCCTGGGCCCAGACTGCACGTTTTTCTGCAGCTGAAAGTTTACAGAAGGCAGGACTGGTGGATGATGCCCGGCGCGTATATCAATCGCTTCTGGATATCACTAAGGAACCAGCGAGAAGATCGGTTTTAAGGCATAATATACAACAGTTATGGCTTACTCAAAGTGTCGAATAAGTCATCAGCACTTTTATCTCTCTATGAGATGAAAAAAAGGCTGATTAATCATCATCAATCGAATTAATCTCTTGAATTGTGTGTCTTTAGCCACATATACAGCTGAACTATTTTTCCGGGTAATGCTATTTTTTAGTTTAACCCGAAATTCACTGACTATAAATATTCGGAGAACATGATGTCTGTAGAAGCTAAAACTGAAACCCGTGGTTTTGAAACCGAAGTAAACCAGCTACTGGATTTAATGATCCATAGTTTGTATTCGAATAAAGAAATTTTTCTACGGGAATTAATCTCAAATGCTTCAGATGCCTGTGATAAATTGCGTTTTCTGGCTGTGTCTGATGCCAGCTTGTATGAAGAAGACAGTGATTTAAAAGTTAAGGTATCGTTTGATAAAGAAGCCAGGACTATTACTGTTGTAGATAATGGGATCGGTATGACCCGTGAAGAAGTGATTGACCATATAGGCACTATTGCCAAGTCAGGTACAAAATCTTTTCTCAACTCGTTAACTGGCGATGAATCTTCTGACGCTAAATTAATCGGCCAGTTTGGTGTTGGTTTTTACTCTTCTTTTATTGTCGCTGAAGAAGTCACTCTAATAACCCGTAAAGCAGGTGAAGCTGCTGATCAGGGCGTGAAATGGATATCAAAGGGTAAGGGTGAGTACGATCTTGAAACAATAGAAAAGGCTTCCCGTGGTACAGAAATAACCTTACACCTTCGTGAAAATGAAGATGAGCTATTAAATGACTGGAAGCTACGCTCAATAATTACTCAGTACAGTGACCATATCAGCTTTCCTGTTTTGATGGATAAAGTCATTGAACCAACTGAAGAAGGTGGTGAAACCACCATAGAAGAAGAAACTGTGAACCAGGCTTCTGCACTTTGGACTCGATCCAAAACTGATATTACAGATGAAGAGTACACAGAGTTCTATAAGCATGTGGCACATGATTTTGAAGAACCTCTGGACTGGTCTCATAATAGAGTTGAAGGGACTAATGAATATACTTCATTGCTTTATCTACCCAAAAGAGCGCCCTACGATTTATATGATCGTGAATCTAAAAATGGTATTAAGCTGTATGTTCAACGTGTTTTCATTTTGGAAGACTCTGAACAGTTAATGCCTAAATACATGCGTTTTGTGCGTGGACTGATCGACTCAAATTCATTGCCTTTGAATGTGTCACGTGAAATTCTGCAAAGCAGCAAAGTGATTGATAGTATCCGTAACGGTTCAGTTAAAAAAGTGCTGTCTATGCTGGAAAAAATGGCTAAAAATGACCCAGGAAAGTATCAGTCATTCTGGAATGAATTTGGTAAGGTATTAAAAGAGGGACCTGGAGAAGACTTTGCTAATAAAGAGAAAATCGGAAAATTATTAAGATTTGCTTCAACCAATTCTGATACAGCAGAACAGAATGTATCTCTGGATGATTATATTTCTCGTATGCAGGAAGGACAGGATAAGATTTACTATATTGCTGCAGATACTCATTCAGCGGCTAAAAATAGTCCTCATCTGGAAATTTTCCGTAAGAAAGGTATTGAAGTGCTGTTATTATCTGATCGGGTAGATGAGTGGTTAACAGCTCATTTTACTGAATATGATGGCAAAGCACTGCAATCTATTGCTAAAGGTGAACTTGATCTGGATAAAGATGAAGATAGTAAAAAGGAACTGGAAAAGAAAACAGAAGAATCGAAAGATTTACTGAAGCGTATGAAAGAGTCTTTAGGTGATAAAGTTGAAGATGTCAGGATTACAAACCGTTTAACCAGTTCACCAGCCTGTATTGTTTTAAATGAGCACGATATGGCAATGCACATGCAACGCTTGATGAAGGAAGCCGGTCATGAATTGCCTGGATCTAAACCAATACTTGAGATTAATACAGATCATCCTATAGTTAAAAGATTAAATGAGGAAAAAGCGGACAGTAAATTTAATGACTGGTCTGAAATCCTTTTTGACCAGGCAATTTTGGCAGAAGGTGGTCAACTTGATGATCCAGCCAGTTTTGTCCATAAACTTAATGAAATGCTGGTAACCATTGCAGAGTAAATCAAAACTAAGACAATTTATCCGTCACCCATCCAGTGTGCCTATACAGGTTTCGCTGGATTGGGTGAATGATATACAGGATGAAGATATCAATCCCTGTGATACACTTCATAACGTAAGCCTCGGTGGGCTGGCGTTTAAATCTCCCCGTGGCTTGCCTATTGGTCAACTCGTTAGTGTAAAATTCCCACAACTGAATAAAAATATTAAACTATCGGCACGAGTGATCTGGGATAAAAAAGATGAATCTGGATTTAAAATAGGCCTGGAATTCAATAATCCACATGAACTATATCGTCTACGTTTAATTGAGCAAATATGCCATATTGAACATTATCGACTAGAAATTGAACATCATGAAAAGCGTCACTTAAGTAGTGAAGAAGCTGTAAGAGAATGGATCTCGCAATATGCCAAACACTTTCCTGAACATAAAAAATGACAGATTTAGAAAATAAAAGTGATTTACGAATAGCAATAATCGGTTCAGGTCTGGCTGGATTAACCTGTGCTACGGCATTAAAAGGTTTTGCAGATGTTCAATTATTTGAAAAGGCTGTTTTTGTTGGTGGTCGTTTGAGTCGTTATCAGTTTGGGGAATATCGATTTAATCATGGGGAACAGTATTTCACCGTATCAAACCCCCTGTTTTTAAATATTGTAAAGGCCTGGCAAGCTGCAGGTATAGTTCGACTTTGGGATGGCTGGATAGTTGAGCTGGATAATGGACAAATGATCAACCTTGATGATGATACTCAACGTTATGTGGGATATCCTCATATGCAGGCAGTGACTGATAATCTGGCAAATAACTGTCAACTTAAGTTATCGACCTGTATTGCAGAAATAGAAAAAAATGATGATGGACAATGGCGACTGTTTGATGATCGAGGTGGTTATCAGGGGCTTTATGATATTGTTATCATTGCAACAGCCGCTCATCAGGTCGCTACGATAGCCGGTGTTCCTCAATCAATTACGAATAAATCTCAAAAGATTGATATGACTGTTTGCTGGAGTGCCATGTTTGCTTTTGATGAAGAATTAAATATTCCATTTGATGCTGCTTTTGTTTTAAATGGTCCTATTTCCTGGGTTTCCCGATATAAAGGAGGAGATAGTGATACTGAACAGGAGGATTGCTGGGTGATTCATGCATCTCCTGAGTGGTCGCTACAATATGCTGCCAGTTTTAGAGGTAGAGTCATGAATGCTTTATTAGAAGCTTTTTTTGAAGCCTGTGATATACCTTCTGTAAAACCGGTCTCTTCCAGTGTACATTGCTGGAAACATGCTTTACCTATAAATACCCTCGAGCAGGATTGTTTGTTTGATGAGTCAGCAGCAATAGGAGCCTGTGGTGACTGGTGTACATCGCCACGTATTGAAGGTGCTATATTGAGTGGTTTTTCTATGGCCGATAGAGTTATGAAATTTATCAAATAGATTCGTTATGTCCAGTTCAGTTAATAACTTTGCTCAGAGAAATAAGTTAAAACCACTTAACGAACTGGACCCTAATGACCTGACATACCTTTATAGTAATGCTGAAATTAATCATATGAAGCCGCGAACACTGATTTCAGCGGAACATGATAAAATGTTATACCTGCTGGAAGGAGAAGTCTCTCTATTATCTGGTGGTTTTGTTACTGAAACATTTACTCATCTTGAACAACGCGCATTATCACCGCTTTTTAATGAATCTTTAGATGAAGATTCAGCGGTATTAACCAGTCATGGTAGTGTTCTGGAAGTTAATCGAACGCTATTTGAAGGCTTATATTCGCAAGCCCAGGCCGCATCAATTAATACCAGTGAAGTCGGCTTATCAGTCTCGGAGAATGAATTATTTCAAAGCCTGTTGAAAGCTTTTATGCATAAAAAGCTGGGCATGCCTGCTTTACCAGAATCAGCTCTAAGAGTCAGGAAAGCGATTAATAACCCGGATGTGGGTAGTACTGAAATAATTCAGATTGTACAGAGTGATCCGGTATTGAGTGCACGTCTTGTCCGGGTAGCCAACAGTCCTTTATATGGTACCTGGAGAGAAATAAAAACGGTTCGTGATGCAGTCAGAAGACTTGGACTGGAAACTACTAAAAATCTTAGCTTTAGTTTATCTGTGAAACAGTTATTTACTGCTAAAACATCTGTCATTAAAAAATATATACAAAAAATTTATAATGAAAGTACTTCGATTGCTGCTATTGCTTTTGTTATTACCCAGTCTCAGGCTAAACACCTTGATCCTGAACAGGCATTACTCAGTGGTTTAATACAAAACCTTGGCTTAATTCCTATCTTGAAATACATTGATATGCACCCATCTATGATGCAGTCATCAGAATTATTAGGAAAAAGTATTGAACATTTACAAGTACCTGTCAGTACGATGATTTTTAATGAATGGAATTTTGATCCTGAATTCATGATGATTGTGGAGCATGCTCAGAACTGGCAGAGAGATACGGGCGAGGAGGTTGATTATTGCGATATTATCATTGCAGCCCGCCTGGTTTTTATGCAGGAACAGGGGAATTTGCCAGTAGATGATATAGCAGAAGTCCCAGTTATTAAAAAATTAAAGTTGATGGATTTTGATGATGATGGTCATTTCTTTATGGATAAAGCGGCTCTGCAAATTGAAGAAATGAATAAACTACTACGCACTGTTTAATCCTGAACAATTAGTTGAATGATGAAAAGCAGTATAATATTTCTGACAATAACAGCACTAGCTGTATTCATGTAGGTTATCTGAGAAATATTTTTCCAGGTTTAATGCAAATTAAATGTTGTCAACTTTTTTTATGCTCAACTGATTGTTTCTGGTTTAATAGAGTGCTCGCTTATGAGGTGTTAAATGTCTGAAAAAAATCATGTCATCTGTGCCAACTGCGGCTCTATAAATAATGTGCCAGTGTCCAGAATGGGGGATTCCCCGGTTTGTGGTAAATGTAAAAATAAAATCATGAATGGGCAACCATTGGAATTAAATGAAGCAGGATTTCATCGTTTCGTGAATAAAAGTCATCAAACTTTACTGGTTGATTTCTGGGCTCCCTGGTGTGGTCCCTGTAAAATGATGGCACCAGTTTTTAGCCAGGCTGCAGCACAACTGGAACCTGAATTTAGATTAATTAAAGTCAATACTGAAGTAGAGCAGAATCTGGCTGGTCGCTTAGGTATTCAATCCATTCCTACTCTGGCTATTTATAAAAATGGAAAAGAGATTGTCAGGCAACCTGGTGCGATGGGTCTTGGAGATTTAATTTCCTGGGCTAAATCTCATGCCTGACGATAAAGTCCGTATTGATAAATGGTTATGGGCTGCACGTTTTTTTAAAACCAGAGCTATGGCCACTGAAGCAGTTAATGGTGGAAAAGTACACCTGAATGGACAACGTATTAAAGCTTCACGCACTGTTAAGTTAAATGATATCTATGAAATACACCGGGGTTTTGAAAAACTGCAAATCGTTGTCGATCAACTCGCAAGTCGTCGTGGATCTGCAAGCATAGCACAAACTTTATATACTGAAACCGAGGAAAGTATTGCTATAAGGGAAAAGGAGGCGGAGCAAAGAAAGCTATCCCGACTGCTACGCCCGGTTATGGATCATAAACCTAACAAAAAAGAGAGACGTAAAATGCGGGATTTTACAGGTAAGAATTAAATTTTCTGTTATCCTGAAATCCGCAGTTGGACAAGTTGATTGTGCGTTTAAGGTGGTGTAGATCAAGTCGTAACGACGCGGAATAGCCAACTATTCCAGGGCGTTACAACGAAGAGATACGCCGCTTCAAACCTGCAATTCAGTTGGTAGCGGGATGCACCGATTGGGTGATTATACATATCAACTGTCATGGTTTATGAAACAGTGGGTTAACCTCTATTACGAGCGGTCAACTGCTGAATCCAGGGTTATACCTCCATTCCTTAATTATTTTTATAACTATTATCTTCCAGGTCATGATGATGACTACTGTTAAGTAATTGTAGAATTGTCGATCTAACTTCCAGGCTGAGTAGAATTCGAATATCCATATTTATCTGGTTAAACGATTGCTTAAAAATAAGATGTCCATTTTCATCTCTTTCAATAAACTCCAGGTCGAACAGGGTGTTAATGAAATGACCGAATAACTGGCGATCAAAAAAATCAGGTGAATTGATGCCGTAAAGCATAGAGATTTTTTGAGCAACTAAATGACAGCGCTGTTCCAGTTCTGTTTCACTTAAAGGTTTTTCACCACTTTCCCACAGTACAACAAAAGTCATGTAATAACGTTCCAGAATGGGTTGGGCAATATGGGCTAACCTGGTTAATATCATATAATGAGCATCACTACGATCTGGTCGTATTAATTTTTTATCTGATTTATTGAGTACCTCTTTTGAAACCAGAAAATCTATTATCTGTGGAATAAAAGTGTTTAGCTGATCCTCATTCCAGGGTAAATGAAGTTCAGAAGCTAAAAATGGATACACATAGTGCACAATATTGATTAATTTATCTTCATCAATAACCCGGGAATTCAAAAAGCAACAGGCAATCAATGAAGGTAAAATTAGAGTATGCAAACTATTGTTACGATAATAACTGATCAGGATGGCATGTTCAGGCTTCAGGTAAATGATATTGCCCAGTTTATGTGGTTGAATATGAATCAAACCCTGCCGTTCTATACGCTGTAATTCCTGTTCATTGACTTTATCCTGTAAGGTAATTGAGCTCAGCATTGATTGAGACTTAATTAATTCTCGGTAAAAATCACATTGTTGTAATAAATCATATTCATCGATACTTTGTCTGGGTGTTGCAAGCAGAGAAGTGGCTATCAAATTAACGGGATTTATGACTGCAGCTGAATTGATATTCAGCATAATATTATGTGAAAGATCGTTTATCGCTAATCTATACCAGGGTTGTTGCTTGCAGCTTTTAGGCTCGTCATTTTGCCATTCAGCGTGATGCTTTGATAATAACTGATCAATTATTATTGGTTGACCAAAGCTGGTAGTAACCCTGCCAAATTGCCCTTTAAGCGATAGTATTGATTTAATTGAGGTGAACAGGTTTTCTTTCTTCTTCTTTTGACCATAAAGTTCACCAATATAAGAATTACCTTCAATCAATTTTTCATAACCAATATAGACAGGAATAAAAGCGAGCGGTTTATTTTGTGTTTTAATCCAGCTGTCGACAGTCATAGATAGCATGCCCAGCTTTGGTTTTAGTAAACGACCTGTCCTGCTTCGACCTCCCTCTATAAAGTACTCTATCGGTACACCCATGTTCACCAGCTCGAGAATATATTCATTCATTACCGAGGCATATAATGGATTATTCTTAAAACTTCGACGAATAAAAAAAGCACCGCCACCACGTAATAATTTACCTATGACAGGCATGTCGAGATTGTTACCTGCTGCAATATAAGGTAATGCCAGGCCTTCATGGAAGATGACATAAGATAGTAATAAATAGTCAACATGACTGCGATGACAAGGTACGTATACCAGTTGATGAGTGAGTGCAATTTTTTTAACCGGGTCAATATTGAACACCCTGATACCTGAATAGAAACGATTCCAGAAAGTATTCAGTAAGCGTTTCATTAACTCCTGAGAGATTTGCGTACAATCTGAAAAAATTTCACGGCAGTACTTAATGGCCTGTTTTCGGACATATTGTGGAGATTTATTCTTTTTCTGTGCGCTGGCCTGTAAAGCCAGCTGGATATTTTCACTGTTGATAATTCTATTTATAAATTTATTTCTTGATGTTATCTCAGGGCCGAATGTTGCTGCACGTTGCTGATGTAATTGATTTTTTAATAATTCATTTAATTTTTCAGGTATGCCTTTCGCTTCTTCAGTCAATTTACGCAAGCTTCGTGGAGGTGAAAAAATTAAGGTTGTATTCCGTCCATGAACCATAATAGTTAAAAATTTTCGTAACTTACTGGCAACTTCCCAGGAATCAGAAAAAAGTACTTTTAACCAATGCCGCTGTTTTGCTATGGGTCTACCCCAGAATATTGAAACTGGCACAATGCTAATATCGCTAGCAGAATCCTCCTGCAGAGCCTCCAGAATTTCTTCCAGCATTAAGCTATGTTTTTGTTGCTGTAAAATCCAGTCACTGACTGGTGTCTTTGATGCTACGCTATAAATACTATGGTGCTTAATACCACTAATCGGTAGAGTGGCAAAGGGATTGGGTAGTTTACCGACTTTGGTTATACGCTCTAAAACCAGTAAATCAGTCAATCCACGTGCTTCTAAAATGTAGAGTACAGGTGCATCCCCCCAGCTATCTTTATTACTGTCGCGAGGCAGTACTTCCACTTTTATCCATAAAAATAGAATTTTTTGAAGCAGCGCATTTAATTTGAATCTGAGTGGCATATTTCCTCTTATTAGAATTGAGTTTTTACTAATGGATAACTCATTTATTATTTGATGCCGATGATATCCTCATACTAAAAGTAATGTCTGGTGCGTGACCAGAATAAATGTCTTCGGAAAAGAAAAAATCTACAGTATGATGAGGTATAAGGTGATTACAACGCAATACAAATTGTCCCTGTAAAGAATTTGATAAGGCTTCAAGATTCGTTTTCTTTAGCATTTCAGTGTGGAAATCAGCTTGAAAAACTAACTCATAATCTGCATTGATCGAATAATCTATACCAAATTGAGCAAAACCAATCTGTTTTCGTAAATCATTTTTAAAAAGGCCTTCATTAGCTGGAAAAGCCAGTCCCAGAGTAAAATAGCCCGTGAAATAATCAAATGGTATCGCTGATTTGGATATCCATATTGCAGTGTCTATGGCATCGTTAGATATTAATGCTGAATCATTTGAAGAAGGTATTTCCAGTCCAATCCAGGCCTGGGTAGAATTATCAATTTGATAACCCAGAGCCAGTTGAACATCAGCTAAGCCCTCAGTTGGCTGGTCAATGTCAAAAAAAGTCCTGTCTTCATTTTTATAAAAAAGTCCTATCTGATTGTCTTCTGCTTTATCTCTACCACCTTTTGGCAGGTAAAAAAATTCGTGCCAGTGGTTAATTGTTTCATCCATAAATCCACTTTTATTATTGATATAAGGAATATTGACATTAAAGTACCAGGGTTTTGAATAATAGGTGATCTGAAAATCTAGTCGGGTATTTTCCACATCTATTTCAACTTCTTCCTGGCGATAATCTTCCAGCTGATAAGTGTTTGTGATATACAAAGACTGTGAATAACTCCACTTACGATCAGAAGTTACCGGAATAGCAGGAATGAAATAGCTTTGTAGAAGTGGATGTTGACTTCGTGTAGGTAAACCGGGATAGTCCTGCGAATAAGTCATACAGGAATAGCTTGCCAGCAATAATAAACCCGGGATAAATAAGAAAGGTTTTTCACCGATTTTGTTTCTCAAGATATTTGATCCATTGTAATTCCGGTGGCTATGTTAGCATTAAGCCTGCGAGATTTCTAAAACAACAATCTTTTTTCCACTAGATGTAATCATGCTTATTGATATCGATTCAGGCCGATCTTTTCTAAAAGAACTACATTCTAAGCACCGATATATGCGCTATTTTAAAAATATTGTGTTTATTCTATTGCTGATTTTCCTATCTGGCTGTAGTACATCTGGCGTCGAGCCATGGCAACGAAATATTCTGTCACAACAGGATATGCAGTTTGGTTCAACTGATTTAACTGCGACTTTAGGACAGCACTTCTATTTCAGTAAAGAGGGTTCCAGTGGCGGTGAGGGCTTCGCTGGTGGTGGATGCGGCTGTAATTAATGATTAAATCAGCAATCATTTTGTCATACTCATATTAAAATGGCTGAAGTTTCTGATGAAAAAAATATCTCATCAAGTTTCTGTTGCCAGTTATCTGTTACTGGGATTGTCTGCTCCAGTGAATGCTGAAACTGAGCCCTGGCTGGTTGATGTTGGAGTCATGAATTTTAATGAACAGGATCGCAATACTGGTCTAGAGTTAATTGTAAAAGGTTCCAGAGGAAAGCAGGATGGAGGTTCGATTAGTATTGGAGCAGAACTGGATGTGATCACCGGCGCTACACCTAATGGTGCCAGTAGTAGTGATGTTCAACAGGTATTTACTATGGCTTCAGGTGTTGATAATTATACAGTTAATGCAAACGAGCTACCCGCAGATGACACGCATATGGATACTCGATTATCACTGAACAGCGCTATCAATGATCCATTAACTGAAAACCTGACAGCTGATTATAATGCGCTCATTTCAATGGAATTTGACTATCTGGCTTTTTCTCTGGGTGGTGCATTATCCTGGGATTTGAATAAAAAAAACACCACACTGGTGAGTGCTATAAATCTGGAGTACAACCGTGTTCATCCAGTTGGTAATACACCGCTACCTTTAGAAGAAATGCAAGCTGTAACAGGATCTCAGCCCAGAGGTGTGAGTGCCAAAACAAAAAAAGGAGAAGAATTCAGTCTGGGGATTAACCAGATTATCAATCAGACATCGTTAGCTCAAATACGTCTAACAAGCTCCCATTTCTCAGGTTATCTTAATGATGGTTATAAGTTGCTATCAGTGGTTGATAGTGAAAATATAGCGACATTAGGTCGTACTCAACGCTATATATTTGAAAACAGACCTTCAGATCGTTATATGAAAAGCCTTTATTTAGCCTATAAAAAATCATTCCAGGCTGGAATTTTAGATATGAGTTACCGGTTTTATGATGATGACTGGGATATTCAATCGGATACGCTGGATCTTGCCTTTAAATTTAAACTTGAAAATCGGTATTTTGTGAGACCCAATATAAGGTGGTATCAACAGAACCAGGCTTTCTTTTATCAACATAGTTTGAAAAGTGGAGAAGCCATCCCCCGATTTGCCAGTGCTGATATGCGACTGGCTGCATTTGATGCGACCACAATCGGCTTCGAAATTGGTAAAGATTTAGCCATAGGCAGAAAACAGAGCCTAAGTATTGAGTACTATACGCAGCAGGGTGATAGCCATCCACCAGATGCCATTGGTTTACAGCAGCAACAGGATTTATACCCCGGTTTAAAGACCTGGGTAATTAAATATGTTTTTGCTTTTCATTGGTAATGGCTGAGCAGAACAGCTTAATATAAATGAAAAAGACAAAATATTTATTCGTATGGAAGCTGTTCAAAATGATACTTATTTAACCTGGATTCCTCAGTTGACCGCTCGCAATAGAGGTTAACCTTCTGTTTCATAAACTATTACAGTTGATGTGTATAATCACCCAATCGGTGCATCCCGCTACGAATTGAATTGCAGGTTCAACTGCGGATTCCAGATTTAACTCTGTTTAGTCGTAGATTCCATGCTCTCTAGTTGCCAGGAAGCTTACTTCAGGCCAACGCTCCTGAGTCATCTGTAAATTGACCCTTGATGGTGCGATATAGGCCAGATCACCTGCATGATCCAGAGCCAGATTGGATTTTGCCTTGATTTTAAATTCAGCCAATTTAGCGCTATTGTCACACTCAACCCAACGTGCCGTATTAACATTCACGGGTTCAAACAGGCATAGCACGTTATATTCATCTTTTAATCGTTGTGCCACGACTTCAAATTGTAAGACACCGACAGCGCCGAGAATTAAATCGTTATTCGCCAGTGGTTTATATAACTGTGTAGCACCTTCTTCACATAGTTGAGATAAGCCTTTCATCAAGGCTTTCATTTTGAGAGGGTCTTTCAGTCTGGCCCGGCGAAATAGTTCGGGGGCAAAGTTAGGAATACCGGTAAAGGCAAGGTCTTCACCCTGAGTAAAAGTATCACCTATGCGAATTGTGCCATGGTTATGAAGACCGATTATGTCACCGGTAAAAGCTTCATCTACATGACCGCGATCATCAGCCATAAAGGTTAATGCATCTGGAATTTTCATGTCACGATCCAGTCTGACATGGCGTACTTTCATGCCTTTTTCATATTTACCTGAGCACAGGCGTATAAATGCAATACGATCGCGATGATTCTTATCCATATTGGCCTGAATTTTAAAAACGAAACCAGTGAAATTATCTTCTTCAGGTTTCACTTCACGGCTACGAGTAGGCCTTGCTAACGGGGCAGGTGCAAATTCAACAAAGGTGTCTAATAGTTCAGCCATGCCAAAATTATTTATCGCGGAACCAAAAAATACCGGTGTTAATTCACCTCGTAGATAAGCGTCCTTATCAAACTTATTGGATGCACCGCGAACCAGGTCAATTTCTTCTCTAAATTCTTCTGCCATGGAACCTAATACTTCATCTAATCTGGGATTATCCAATCCTTCGATCACTTCTCCTGAGGATATTTTATCTGCATCGCTAGCTGAAAAAAGATGTACCGAATCATTTTCCAGATGGAATACACCTTTTAAACTCTTACCCATGCCTATTGGCCAGGTGATAGGGGCGCATTGAATTTTTAAAATATCTTCAACTTCATCCATCAGGTCGATAGGATCACGACCTTCTCGATCCAGCTTATTAATAAATGTCATGATGGGCGTATCACGCAGACGACAGACTTCCATTAGCTTAATAGTTCTTTCTTCGACACCTTTGGCGCAATCAATAACCATTAAAGCGGAATCGACTGCGGTTAAAGTTCGATAAGTATCTTCAGAGAAATCTTCATGACCCGGTGTATCAAGCAAATTAACAATGCGTCCCTTGTACGGGAATTGCATAACAGATGACGTTATCGAAATCCCCCTTTGCTTTTCCATTTCCATCCAGTCCGATGTTGCATGTCGATCAGCTTTACGACCTTTTACGGTGCCCGCGAGCTGAATAGCTTTGCCAAATAGCAATAACTTTTCGGTCACTGTTGTTTTACCAGCATCTGGGTGCGAGATGATAGCAAAGGTACGTCTCTTCTGTAATTCTTTAGTATTATTCGACATGAGTTAAAGTTTATTTGTGCGTGAGTGAAATGAATTTAAAGCTGGCAGGCATACAATAGAGCATCTTCCTTACCTTTCGCTGCGGGATAATAAGCTTTCCTACATCCAATTTCATTAAAACCGATTGATTCATAGATATGGATGGCTGCTTTATTGCTTGGTCGAACTTCCAGTAAGATCATTTCTGCAGATTTAATTCTTGCTATATCCATTAAGTGGATAAGTAATTTTCGACCGATTCCCTGACCCTGATAATTTTTATCGATTGCCAGGTTGAGCAGATGACTTTCTCCCGCTGCTACAGATATGACACCATGACCGATAATTTTCTCATTTTCAATTGCGACCCAGCAATCGTAACCCACTCGAATACAGTCACCTAAGATACCTTTAGTCCAGGGATAGGGGTAAACTTTTGTTTCAATTTGCATGACTTCATTTAAATCTTCAATAAGCATGGGGCGAAAATCGATATTTTGCATGTTATTGTAAGCCATTTAATAATCTGTGAAGTGCTTTCATGTCGTGCCAGACTTTTGCTTTTTCAGGTGGATTTCTAAGTAAATAAGCGGGGTGATAAGTCACTAGTAAGGGTAGATCTGTATCCGGTAGTTTATGTTGCTTCACTCGTAGCTTACCCAGAGGGCTGTGATCTTTTAGCAGGTTTTGTGCAGAAATTCTGCCGACAGATAATATAACTTTAGGTTGAACAAGTTTTATTTGAGCATTTAAAAACTGAGAACAGGCTGTGATTTCATCTATATGCGGATCGCGATTATTTGGTGGTCGACACTTTAGTATATTAGTAATATAAACGGATTCAGGATCAAGTTGAATAGACTGTAATATTTTATCCAGTAATTGTCCTGCTCTACCCACGAATGGAATTCCCTGCAAGTCTTCATCATGACCGGGCGCTTCACCAATGATCATTAAATCAGATTGTTTAAATCCTTTTCCGGGCACTTTACGGGTGCAGGATTTTGCCAGCTGACAGTTTTGACAGGCATCAATTGCTGCATCAAGTTGTGACCAGTCTGTAATATCGTGACTGCGAAAATGTTGAGTCGGGGGTGCTGCTTCTGCTGTTACGGTAGGTGGTGCATCTATAGCAGCTTTTTCAAGTTCAGGGGCCAGGACAACAGGCTCTTCTGTCTCAGATTTAACAGAAGAGCGTGTTTGCCATACGGTGATTCCAATCCCATTCAGGCAATGCTGTTGAAGCGCTGTAATCACAACTTTAAATTACAGTTTACCGCGTTGCGGGTGTGTTCGATTCTGGTTAGCGATTACTTTATTCAGTCCATTTACATAAGCTTTAGCTGAAGCTATGACAATGTCGGTGTCTGCACCATGACCATTAAAAATGCCACCTTCAGCCTGCAGGCGAACAGTGACTTCTCCCTGTGAATCTGTTCCTGTAGTAATGTTATTGACTGAATATAGTTGAAGCTCAACACCTGAGTTTGTGATTTTTTCGATTGCCTGAAAAGAGGCATCTACCGGTCCGCCACCTGTTGCTTCGCTCTGTTTTTCTTCACCATTAACATTTAAGGTGATTCTTGCGTTCGGGGTTTCGCCGGTTTCACTGCATACTGATAAGCTAACCAGTTTAATAGACTCGTTAGTCAACTCTGTACTGGTTTCAGTGACCAGAGCCTGCAGATCCTCATCAAAAATTTCATGTTTTTTATCTGCCAGAGTTTTAAAGTTAGCAAATACTTCATTTAATTCTTCTTCAGATGAAAATTCTATATTTAACTCAGCCATACGGGTTTTAAAGGCATTTCGACCAGAGTGCTTACCTAAAACCATTTTATTTGTAGATAAACCGACATCCTGAGCTCGCATAATTTCGTAGGTTTCTCGAGACTTCAATATGCCATCCTGATGTATGCCTGACTCATGTGCAAAAGCATTCGCGCCAACTATTGCCTTGTTAGGTTGCACTGCAAATCCTGTAATACCGGATACAAGTCGTGAGCAATTCATGATTTGAGTGGTATCTAGAGTTGTATCACAGTCAAACACATCCTGACGGGTTCGCACTGCCATGACGACTTCCTCTAAAGATGCGTTACCAGCACGTTCTCCTAAGCCATTAATTGTACATTCAATCTGTCTGGCACCATTTAATACGGATGACAGGGAATTTGCCACTGCAAGTCCCAGATCATTATGACAATGAACAGAAAAGATGGCCTTGTCTGAATTTGGTATGCGTTCAATTAAATCTTTAATTAATCCACCAAACTGGTGCGGTATATTGTATCCCACAGTATCAGGAATATTGATTGTGGTTGCGCCTTCCTTAATAACAGCTTCAATAATACGACACAGAAAATCGGGTTCAGAGCGACCGGCATCTTCTGGAGAAAATTCGATATCATCGGTATATTTTTTTGCCATTCGAACAGCCGCCACTGCCTGTTCGAGGACTTGATCAGGAGGCATTCTTAATTTCTGTTCCATATGAATCGGTGATGTAGCAATGAAAGTATGAATCCGGCCGGAATTCGCCGGTTTAATCGCTTCACCAGCCCGATCTATATCTATTTGCTTAGCACGAGCCAGTCCACAGATTGTGCTATCTTTGATGACACTTGCGACCGCCTTAACTGCTTCAAAATCACCATTACTGGCTATAGGAAATCCCGCTTCAATTACATCGACACGCATTTTTTCAAGTGCTTTTGCTATACGCACTTTTTCATCAGAAGTCATCGATGCGCCGGGGCTTTGTTCACCGTCACGTAAAGTGGTATCAAATATTATTAATTTATCTTTGCTCATGATTGTTCTACTGAGTTAATTTTTAGAGTGGTTTTTTTATTCGCGTACATGACCTCGCCAGGTTTCTATTATCTGCCCTACGGCAGAAACAGGCTCAGCAGTAGAGATAGTAGGGGCGCACGCAAATCTGACTGCTTGATAAACAGGTTATAATTCAAAAAATGCGTGTTTAAAAAAATCATTTACGAAATATAACTAACTATAAAGGCCTTGCCAAGTAAAAAATATAGTCTGTCATGTTTGTTGTTGAGAATATCTTGTTACTTAGTATCTAACAGCGCAGATACCTTGTTTTATTCAATTTTATTAGATGCTATTTTTCGTTGTTTTCGAATGCTACGAAAAAGAGCCATGATTGGTCCGGAAATCATATAAAGAAAGAATAAAATAAATAATGCAGTCGGTGGTTGAATGGATAGTAAAACAAAAACCAGTACGACTAGCAAAACGCTAAAGAAAGGGACTTTTTTGGTTAAGTCCAGATCTTTGAAGCTATAATAAGAAAAACGGGATACCATCAGTAATCCAGCTGTAACTGTTAATATAAAAGCTGCGATTGAGACATCTTTTCCGGCTATGCCATAAAACTCACAAACCCATACAGCGCCAACTGTTACAGCAGCAGCTGCAGGACTGGGGAGTCCCTGGAAATAACGCTTGTCAGCTTTACCAACCATGGTGTTGAAACGTGCCAGACGTAATGCGGCAGAAACGGTATATATAAAGGCTGCAAGCCATCCCAGCTTGCCCCATACTGAACCTAGATCGATCATATAAATTAATGACCATTGATATAATACCAGAGCAGGTGCAAGACCAAATGAGCCCATATCTGAAAGACTATCGTATTCAGCGCCGAAATCAGATTGAGTATTGGTCATTCGAGCAACACGTCCATCCAGCCCATCCAGTAACATCGCTAGGAAAACGGCTATTGCTGCTGTAATAAAATGTGACTGGATCGCAGCAATGATGGCATAGAAACCGGCAAATAAAGCAGCGGTCGTAAAAAGATTGGGCAACAGAAATATCCCTCTTCTGGGAGGCTTTGCAGCAACTTCCTGTTTAGTTTGATTAGTATCTTGCATAGCTTGTAAGTCTGGCACAGGTTGATGCTCTGTGCCAGAGTTCATGCATAAAAACTTTTAGTTTTTATCTTTGTTGACGAGAGCATTTTCAGTGATCCATGGCATCATGGATCGTAGCTTACCACCAACCTGTTCAATTTGGTGAGCAGAATTGTTGCGACGTCGGGCAGTCATTTCAGGGTAGTTGGACTGACCTTCCTGAATGAATTTTTTTGCATAATTACCATTCTGGATATTTTCCAGGGCTTCACGCATAGCCCAACGGCTTTCATCATTAATAATTTGTGGACCGGTAACATATTCTCCATATTCGGCATTGTTTGAAATGGAGTAATTCATGTTGGCTATGCCACCTTCATACATTAAATCTACAATCAGTTTTAGCTCATGTAAACATTCGAAGTAAGCCATTTCAGGTGCATAACCTGCTTCTACCAGTGTTTCAAAACCAGCTTTGACTAATTCTACAGTACCACCGCAAAGTACTGCCTGTTCTCCAAATAAATCAGTTTCGGTTTCATCTTTAAATGTTGTTTCGATTATGCCTGTGCGTCCACCGCCAATACCAGAGGCATATGACATAGCAACTTCTTTCGCTGTACCTGTTGCATCCTGGTTAACCGCAATTAAATCAGGAATACCGCCGCCACGAACAAATTCAGAACGAACTGTATGACCGGGTGCTTTAGGCGCTATCATTATAACGTCAAGATCAGCACGAGGTATGATCTGGTTGTAATGAATTGAAAAACCATGTGCAAAAGCCAGTGCAGCACCTTCTTTAATGTTTGGCTCAATTTCTTCTTTATATAACTGAAATTGAAATTCGTCAGGAGTTAATACCATGACTACATCAGCCTGTTTTACTGCTTCTGCAGTATTTAATACAGTTAAACCAGCATCAGTTGCTTTTTTAGCTGAAGCTGAACCTTCACGCAGAGCAATAGTAACATCGACTCCGGAATCTTTCAGGTTATTGGCATGTGCATGACCTTGTGAGCCATATCCGATAATGGTGACCTTTTTGCCCTGGATAATGGACAGATCGCAATCTTTATCGTAATAGATTTTCATGTAAGCCCTCTTGACTATTATGTAAGTAATTAATTTAAAATTTAAATGGTAAGTGCCTTGACACCACGAGTTATGCCCATTGATCCTGAGCGCACAATTTCAATGACGTCACCGTCATGTAAAGTATTAATATAGGCATCAAGTTTGTCACCTGAACCGGTTAACTCAACACAAAATGTAGAATCAGTTACATCGATTATCCTTGCTCTGAAAATATCTGACAGGCGTTGAATTTCTGATCGTTTAGCTTCACCTTCCGCGCGCAGTTTAACAAACATCATTTCACGTTCTATATAGTTTCCTTCCGTCATATCCTGAAGTTTGACCACATCTATCAGCTTATTTAGCTGCTTGGTGATTTGTTCGATAATTCTATCAGAACCAATGGTTACTATGGTCATGCGTGAAAGAGTCGGATCTTCAGTGGTCGCTACAGTCAGTGATTCAATATTATAACCGCGCGCTGAGAATAAACCGGCTATGCGGGATAATGCACCTGATTCATTTTCAACCAGTAATGAAATTATATGTCTCATCAGGCAAGCTCTCCATCCGGGTTAATCGCACCCAGCTTTTTCTTATGAACAGGAGAAATTTCCATTTTATTATGGGCTGCTCCTGCCTGTATCATCGGATAAACATTTTCAGTTTGATCCGTTATAACGTCAAGGAAGACAACTCGATCTTTCAGCGAAAAGGCTTCTTCCATAGCTGCCTTCAGGTCTGCGGGATCTTCTACACGTATGCCCACATGACCATAACTTTCGGCTAGTTTGACAAAATCAGGCAAGGCATCCATATAGGAATGTGAATAACGTTTTTCATAGAAAAATTCCTGCCACTGGCGAACCATACCCAGATAACGGTTATTCAGATTAATGATTTTTATCGGTAAATCATATTGCAGGCAGGTTGATAGTTCCTGAATACACATTTGAATACTACCTTCACCCGTCACACAGGCTACCTGAGCATCAGGAAAAGCCATTTTAACACCCATTGCGGCGGGTAAGCCAAATCCCATCGTGCCCAGACCCCCGGAATTTATCCAGCGGCGTGGTTTGTCAAACTTATAAAATTGCGCTGTAAACATTTGGTGTTGCCCTACATCAGAGGTAACATAAGCATCACCTTCGGTTACCTCATAGAGTGTTTCGATAACACTTTGTGGTTTGATGTGTTTACTGGTTTTATCGTAATCCAGGCAATTCTGGTTTCTCCAGGTTTCTATTCTTTTCCACCAGTCTTCCAGTTTGGCTGATTGTTTTACAGGTAAATCTTTATCGGCCAGAATTTTTGACATTTCTGCGAGTACTGTCTTTACTTCACCAACAATAGGAATATCAGCATTAATCGTTTTAGAAATGGAAGCAGGGTCGATATCGATATGAATAATTTTCGCATGAGGACAAAATTTACTGGTATCACCTGTTATACGGTCATCAAACCTTGCGCCAACAGCAAATAATACATCACATTCATGCATAGCCATGTTGGCTTCATAGGTACCGTGCATACCTAACATACCCAGGTTTTGTTTGTCAGTGCCAGGAAAGGCTCCTAATCCCATTAATGTTTCTGTAATTGGTGCGCCCAGTTTATGGACGACTTTGCGTAATTCTTCGGAAGCGTTACCGAGGATTACTCCGCCACCACTGTAAATCATCGGGCGACTGGCTGATAATAATAAATCAACAGCTTTTTTCACCTGCTTTGGATGCCCTTTAACGGTTGGGTTATATGAGCGCATGGATATTTTTGCTGGATATTTGTATGGAATTTTAATTTGCGGTGCTGTGATATCTTTTGGAATATCAATTAGAACAGGACCAGGTCGGCCTGTTGTCGCTACATAAAAAGCTTTTTTAAGGGTGTCAGCCAGTTTGTTAAGATCTTTTACAAGAAAGTTATGCTTTACGCATGGACGTGTACAACCAATTGCATCAACTTCCTGGAAGGCGTCACTACCAATCATACCACTTGGTACCTGACCGGATATGACCACCATAGGTATAGAATCCATAAAAGCTGTAGCTATGCCGGTAATGGCATTTGTGGCACCAGGCCCGGAAGTGACAAGTGCGACACCGGGTTTGCCTGTGGCACGGGCATAGCCATCAGCAGCATGTGTTGCCCCCTGCTCATGGCGAACCAGAATATGTTTTACGTCATCCTGTTGATGAATAGCATCAAATATATGCAGTACGGCACCACCTGGATAACCGAAAATATATTCGACACCTTCGTCTTTTAAGAATTGTACTAAAATTTCAGAACCGGATAATTCCACCGTTTTTCCTCAAATATAAATATGAATATGAATACCGAACCGGAAAGTTTATTACGGTTAGTAAATGAATGCACCATTATTTGCCTTAATAATTCATTTTTATCTTGAAAAATGCCAAAAATAGTAAAATTGATTTAAATGTTCTTTATGCCCCAATAAAAAAAGCCGCATATTGCGGCTTTTTTTATCTGATTAAATCAGGTTTAACCCTGATTGATCAGTTTTAGATATATAAGCAAATATCTGATTCGCCAGCAAACTCAAAGAAAGTTGCTGCTCCACCATATTCGATCCCATCAATAAAATCTTTTGTATCAAACTCAAACAGGTCAACAGTCATTTGACAGGCGACCAGTCTTACTTCAGCTTCAACACAAAGTTCACGTAGTTCTTCAACGCTTGCTACGCCTTTTGATTTCATCTTCTGTTTCATCATCATGGTCATCATGCTCTGCATACCTGGTAAGGCCTGAAGTAAAACAGGTACTGGCATTGGCATTGGCATACCAGGGTTACCCAGTGGACTTACCTGTAAAGTCAGGTCTTTTTTGAGCAACTGTAAACCATAGAAGGTGAAGAAAATCTCAGTATCATAACCTAATGCAGAAGCGGTAGATGCCAGGATAAACGGAGGATAGGCCCAGTCAAGGGTACCTTTTGTAGCGATAATCGCTAATTTTTTTTCAGTCATGGTTACACCTCTATTCAAGGTTCAGTCTAAGAAAGCAAGACTAAACAGGTTAATCGATTATGAAAATGACTTTTGATAAGCAAAGTTAACTTAAGACTTTTTCATCATGAAAGTGAATTTGCCACCTTCTTCACCAGAAGACATTAACTCATTACCAGTTTGCTTGGCGAAAGCTTCAAAATCTTTTACTGACCCGGGATCAGTAGCAATAATGTGCAGAACCTGTCCAGATTCCATGTCTGCCAGAGTTTTCTTGGCACGTAAAATTGGTAATGGACAGTTAAGTCCTGAAGCGTCAAGTTCGCGATCGAAATCAGCCATTTGATATCTCCTATAAATATAATTGAATGGATTAACAGAGCAGGTTTTTAGACCTGCCATAAAAAATTGACGCGCCTTTATAAGTCAATGCTAATAAAAAGGCAAGAAAACTATCAATAATTTATACTGCTTAAACCAGTGAACCCACTGGATTTTGTTCCACAGTAAAGCCTTGTTGAGCCCAGCTCATAATACCCCCACTAAGATTTGAAACGTTGTTAATACCTTGTTGATTTAAAAACATACAAGCTTGAGCTGAACGACTACCTGTGCGGCAATAAATGATAATTTCCTTGTCTGAATTATTAAAATAATCCAGTTTTAGGGGGATTAAATGCATGGGTAGGGTTTTTGCATTTGGAATAACTCCACGTGCAACTTCTGCAGGGGTACGGATGTCAATCAACTCTATAGTGTTATCATTCAGTGTGAATTTATCTGATAAAGCGGTAACATTTATTTCTTTGATTGATAACATATAATTTAAACTTAGGGTTTGAAAATGATTGTATTAGAATACGCTAATATTGCTTTTATTTCAATACCAAATATTTTTCCCGGTGTTAATAGTTAATGCTTAATTCGGTAAAAATGAAGCTTCAAACTATCGCATTAATGTTATTGTGTTACTGCTTATTGGGGTATTCTGCAGAACTGATTGCAGATCCAGAGCTGCCTTTACTAGGTGAGAATGCGAGTGTTAACTTAAAGAAGGAAATCAAATTTGGTCGTGGGCTTTTTAATAAACTGAAAGAGCAGGGCTATGTTATTGATGACCCTTTATTGTCACGCTACCTGCAGGATATAGGAGAATCTTTGCTGTCATCACTGGATGAGCGCTACAGGGATTATCACTTTTATATCATTAAAGAAAATTCTATCAATGCCTTTGCAGCTCCCGGCGGGTATATCGGTGTCAATTTGGGCTTAATTGAAATCTCAAATTCTGAAGATGAACTCGCTGCAGTTATGGCCCATGAAATTGCGCATGTCGAATTAATGCATAGTATGCAAATGATTGAGAAAGGCAATTCAGCTAATGTAGCTAGTTTAATTTCTATCATAGCGGCAATTCTCATAAGTGGTAACGGGAACCCTGATGCAGCAAGTGCTCTCTTGTATACCGGCATGGCGGGTAGTATTCAAAGCATGATCAATTTCACCAGGGAGAATGAATATGAAGCAGATAGAGTTGGTGTAGAAGTATTAAAAAATTCTGAATATAACCCTCAGGCCATGGCTGTTTTCATGCGTAAGTTACAAAGTATGGAGCAGGGAGGGGAGCTGGCGAGTATTGAATATCTTCGGACTCACCCCATAAATTCTAATCGGATTGCTGAAATAATGTCCAGGATTTCTGAATTACCGAAAAAAAGGCCAAAATTTACAAGATTTCAACAGTTTAAGGATTATCTGTTTTATCTCTATCCGGATATGGATGATGCAAGCATTAAAAGTAGATTTTCATTAGCGCTTGAATATACCAGAAATGGACGTTATGAGAAAGCTGGTAAAATTTATCGGGAGCTAATACAAACTGACCCGGATAGCCTATGGTTTAACTATTCACTTGCGCAAAACATGGAGTATCGCAAGCAACTGAAAAGTGCTTTAGATATTTATCAATCGTTACTTTTACTGTACCCCGATGACCTTGCGGTTACATCCCGCCTTGTGCATATTTTATTAACGCAAAACAAGGCAGAAGAAGCTTTAAAATATATCCAGTTGATTTTTGAAAACCATAAAAAAGAACCGGGCATTTATGAATTGCTTGTAGATGTCTATTCACGTCTTGAAAATGAATCTTTAAAGCAATTAGCAGAAGCAAATTATCACTGGTTTAACGGAAATAAAAAGCGGGCGAAAATTCTCTTTAAAGCTTTGCTTGCACAAGGTTCGCTTGATATAGCAAATACTGAAAGTGTCAAAGAAAAGCTGGATACCGAGCTTTAAATAAAGCCGCTAAGGATGATTGAAAAACTACTTTTTATAGCGTTTGTCAAGCCTGAAAAATGTTAATAAACTCTTGAAATTGTTAATTTTGTTGGTATTCTAATGCCCAAGTGACAAAATCTAGTCATTATTATTAAATTTATTTAACTAATTAACCTGTTCGGGTTAATTTTCTCGAGGAGGTAAATGCGGATGAAGTTTCGCTTAATATCGTCTGCGGCATCTGTCGTAGCTCTTCTAGGTGTACTTGCGAGTCCTGTCGCAATATCAGCTACCGATGAAGAACTGGCCGAAGGTAAACGAATCGTGACTGATCGT
>JBNKKI010000122.1:0-33419 GCA_050291745.1 Gammaproteobacteria bacterium
TATAATCACCCAATCGGTGAATCCCGCTACGAACTGAATTGTACGTTTGATGCGGCGTATCTCTTCGTTGTAACTCCTTGGAATAGCTCGCTATTCCGCGTCGTTACGCCTTGATCTACACCACCTCAAACGCACAATCAGTTCGTCCAACTGCGGATTCTAGGTTAAACCTAGATTCCGCAGTTGACCGCTCGCAATTGTGATTAACCCACTGTTTCATAAACGATTACAGTTGATCTGTATAATCACCCAATCGGTGAATCCCGCTACGAACTGAATTGCAGGTTTGAGGCGGCGTATCTCTTCGTTGTAACGCCTTGGAATAGCTCGAGATTCCGCGTCGTTACGCCTTGATCTACACCACCTCAAACGCACAATCAGCTCGTCCAACTACGGATTCCAGGTTAAAGCATACTAAGAAAACACTGAAAATGCTCCAATTCGTATCGAGGATAGCTGCAACAGGGTGGCTCACAGCTTACTTCGCAACAAATTAGAGCATTTCAGTCTTAGTCTACAATCAATCTGATTTAATCGCTGCTTCTCAATATATAGATAAACATTTTACCATCAAATATCTCTATGTTCTCTGCGCTAAAGTTTCTCTATATTGATATGGTTTCAGTATTTCGCACTGTCGTCATCGTAAATGATACCTTTTTCCTTAGCCTGGCTTCGTATAGTTCCGAAAATCCTGGCATCGAAAGAATCCTTTTGTCCGCCCAGTTTTGCTACTTCATTTTTTAGATAGGCTGAACGTTTTTTTGATATTTCACTGATTTTTCTTTGAATTTCTTCACGCTTCTGTTTGGCCTGGGTGATAACCGCTTTCTGTTCCGGTGGGCTTAATGCCTGTAAAGTTTCAGGTAATTCTTCATGGCTGATTTCTGCTAAACTAACATCCCCGCTACTGATGGCATCAACCAGTTCGCCTTCTCCAAGAAAATTTGTTTTTCCTGCTTTCAATGAATTAAAAGTAGCACGTCGGGCAAGGGCTTCATCAGTTGCTTTATTTTTCAGTTTATCAATTGATTTCAGTTTTAATGCCTGTTTAGCTTTTTTCAGATGATCACCATAATATAATCTTGTTTTATCCATTTCTGCAGAAAGCTTTACCATTTCTTTATCGTAAGGGGTAGAAATGGCAACGGCATTGCCATTCTGCGCTACCTGAAAATAATTACCATTACCCAGGGCGGCTAATTTTTTCCAGTTTTCTGTAGTGTCATTACTGAATCCTGCCTGGATAGTGTTTACTATGATCCCTTTCTGCTCTGCCAGTTTGAGAATTTGCGGATATTTAACATCATCCTGATAGTCCATATGTGCAGGTGCATCACCGACCAGGAAGATGACTTTGTATGTTTCCTGTTGCTGGTTCCAGGACATGTTGTTAACGGCAACAAATAATCCTTCATTGACACTTTCAGGAAAGTCACCGCCGCCATCAGCCTGAAAATCCATTAACTGAGCATACATTGAATCGAGATCATCCGATAATTCCACTTTACGGGTTACATAAGCATCCCCTCTGTCTCTATAGGCGACCAGTCCCATTTTAATATATGGAGCTGTTTGTGCTGAAGCCATGGTGCTGGCTATTGACCAGATTTTTTCTTTGGCTGCATCTATCAGTCCACTCATACTGCCGGTGGTATCAAGAACAAAGACGACTTCGATTGCAGGTCGCTTATTTTCATTTGATGCATTATTTTGAGTTGGTTCTATTTCAACAGGCTTAATAATGGATGGTGACTGCGAACTTTTTGCAATCGCTTTTTCTATCGCTGGAAATAATCCGACTATAACCGCTGTTGCGAGGAAAATACTGATACTGATTATTTTAGTTTTCATTGTTAGATCCTTTCTAAAGTTGGTTTGATAATTTCGTAACGGCTGCTTCAGCAGCACGATATGAATGCTGGAAACTGGCTTCGGAATCCACTTTGTTTTGCGGATGCCTGCTAGCAGGCGTCAAGCTGCGTGGTATTAATACAAATAGAGCCTGAGTGAGAAAGAAACACCAGAGGGATAAAAATAAACTTGTTGTATGGCTTAATGCCCAGATCGCTGTTGCCAGACTCAGGGATGTAAGAGCAAGATCAGCGATGGCACTTAATAGACTGGAATAAAAGTAGATTGAACGAACCAGCCAGATGAGTATTAACTGGATTGATAAAAATGCTAATAGAGGAACAGATAGCAGCCATACAGCAATAGTGATGACAAACCACAGTGCCATGACGCTTAAACGCCCCAGTTTTTCCTGGCTACGCTTGAGTAAATAAAGCAGGTAGGAAAAACTTAATCCACTGATCAGTAAATTGATTGCAAACTGTTCAGGAAATAATGCAGCAAAAGTAAAAAATAATACGCTACCGATCAGGCTGAAAATTACTGCTGCTAGCACGCCTTCAAAAAAAGTTACGGGTTTATACTGTTTCATGAGTGACTCCAGTTTTGTTTTTCCTGCAGGAAAGCAACTTCCACTTCTTCATTACTAATACAGAAGTTATTGATATCCTGACCGGCATGTATTGAATGAGAGGCTTCCTGTTGCTGAAAGATCTCTGCTTTCTGTTGCATGCTGGATAACTGATCCTGTTGCTCCTGCAGTTTTTTTGATAATTGTTTTGATTTTTCCTGAGCACTGGAAATTCTGTCGGTGACTATTTTTTGATTTTGCTTAAGCGCAAGCTTTCTTCTCACCAACCCATGAGCCAGTTCATCTTTATCAGATTCAAAACAAATTATTAATTGTTTATCTATTTCTTGCAGGCGTTGGTTAATCTGTTGCAATTGTTTGGTGAATTGCTGATTTTCGTATTCCGCCAGTTTCAATTGAGACTGTTGCTGTACCAGACATTCCTGCATTTCGCGTATGGACTGTTTAAGTAAAGCTTGCGGTTCTTCAATTTGATCCAGAACGGCATGCATGTCAGCCTGAAATAATCTTGATATTCTGTTAATAAGTGCCATGAGATTCTCCTGTCTATTAAAAAGTGATCTATGGCGAAAATTCTAGTGCTGGCAGGCAGTCTTAAATAGACATGTTCAGGTAAAATGTTTTTGCCTAATGTTTACAAAAAATTTACATAAGACTATTAGCAAAATGGCTGACTGTTGTTAGACTGTTTATATGCAAAACAATAAACATAAAAAATTACGTATTTTAATCGTTGAAGATGAAGTCGCGATCCGTGAAGGTTTGATTGATGTCTTTGTGTATCATGGCTATGAGGTGGACTTTGCTGTTGAGGGTGAAGAAGGTTTACAGAAATCACTGAATGGAAATTTTGACCTGATTTTACTGGATGTCATGTTACCCGGTATGAATGGCTTTGAAATCTGTGAACGTATTCGTCAGCATGGAGCTAAAGGCAAAGAGCAGGCTATTATCATGTTAACGGCGAAAAGCAGTGATGAGGATATTATTGCCGGCCTTTCTCTGGGGGCTGATGATTATGTGGCGAAGCCATTTTCCGTTGCTCAACTGGTATTGCGTGTTAAGGCTGTGTTACGTCGTTCGCAGAGTGTCGTAGAGCAGATTCAACCTATTGTTTTAAGTGAACGCTTAAGTATCGATAGTCAGAATCTGGCAGGGCAGTGTGCCGGTCAGGCAATTACTTTCACCCGCCGTGAAATGGATATACTGTTGTATTTACAGGCTCATTCAGATCGGGCAGTTTCGCGTCAGGAGTTATTGAATAAGGTTTGGGGTTATGCCAGTGATGTAGAGCTGGAAACACGAACGGTAGATATTCATATTGCGAAAATTCGTCGTAAGATTGAACAGGATCATTCTCAGCCGCAGCATTTAATCACTGTACGCGGTGCAGGTTATCGTTTGTTAAGTGCTGTCTCATAGGCTAACTCTGAGCGCCATATGTTAAGTACCCTGAATCAAAAAAAATTACGCAATTTATTATTGCTGTTTTTTATTGCCCTGTTAATCCCCACAATCATCTTGATTGTGCAATCCTATGACAGGTTAAAATGGGAAACCTTTCACCAGTATCAGTCGATGGCTGATGAATTATCCAGCCGAATTGATCAACGGTTTTTAGAGCTGGTCAATACCGAGGAATCACGTCCTTTTACTGATTATTCCTTTTTGAATGTGGCTGGAGAAGCCACGGCTAATTTTTTCCAGCGTTCTCCACTATCTCATTATCCTGTTGAATCGGATATTCCCGGTGTCATCGGATACTTTCAGGTGGATGTAAATGGCCAGTTAATGACGCCACTTTTACCGCAAATGACAGAAACTGGTGGCAACTACGGTATTGCTGAAAAAGAGTTTGTTGAAAGAGTTGCATTGCAGGATCAGATACGCTCAATTTTACATAAAAATAGTCTGTTAGATAACAAAGCTGTCGCTCCTGCTCCTGTGGTTGCGGAGAGTGCACCATCGGGTCAGCTTGATTCTGTTGAAGAGAATGAAGTGGTGAGTGTTAATGATGATAAAGCCAGTAGCTTACAAAGGAAAAGACTTATATTAGCCAAAGAGGCAAAATCTAAAAGCCCAGTACAGAGCCAGCAAGCCTTTGATAATTTGAATAAAAGTTCATCAACTGTAAATGTTAAACAGAAAACAGATTTAGGAAGAGTCGAGGATTTGAGTTTAACCAGTCGTTTCAAACAGGAGGAAGTGACTCAAAAACTGGCGCTTAAAAAGAAACAGGCAAAAATAATTCCGCTCAAAAGGTTAAGAACTGAAAAAAATGTATTACCTGAAGCGGTCAGTGTATATCAGGATGTTCAAGCTGATCTTCCCACTGAGGCTGTTGGAGAAGCGCAATCATTACAGGGCAATTATAAACCATTACGCATCAGTACTTTCGAATCAGAAATAGATCCTTTTGAATTTAGCCGCCTGGATGAGCAGCATTTTATGTTGTTTCGTAAAGTCTGGCGTAATGATCAGCGTTATATTCAGGGTATTTTGATCAGGCAGCAGCCGTTTCTGGAAAATATCATTAATACGGCTTTTCGAGCGACAGCGCTATCTCAAATGAGTGACCTGCTGGTGAGTCATCAGGGTAATGTATTGCAGGCATTTAGTGCGCGCTCTTCCCGTGGTTACTTATCAAGTGCTCGTGAATTGAATAAGGAGTTACTCTATCAATCACGACTCTCAGCACCTTTTAGTGATATGCAACTTTTATTCAGCGTGACTCAATTACCGGCTGGAGCCGGTGATCAGGTTTTACTGTGGCTGGCTTTTATCCTGCTGGTTGTGTTGTGTGCCGGATTTTACCTGCTATATCGACTGGGGGTTGGGCAAATTAATTTATTAAATCAGCAACAGGACTTTGTATCAGCAGTAAGCCATGAGTTAAAAACGCCACTGACCTCTATTCGTATGTATGGTGAAATGCTGAGGGAAGGCTGGGCCTCTGAAGAAAAAAAGAAAACCTATTATGATTTTATATTCGATGAAAGTGAGCGATTAACGCGTTTGATTAATAATGTGCTGTTAATGGCAAAATTAACCCGAAACAGGCAACAGGTCGAATTAAAACAACAATCAGTATCTGGATTGATAGATGCGGTGCAATCAAAAGTATCAACTCAAATATCTGCAGCCGGGTTTGCTGTTGTTATGGATTGTGAAGAAGCGCTGGAGCAGCTTACGGTGATGCTGGATGCAGACTGGTTTAGTCAGATTATGATTAATCTGGTGGATAATGCGCTTAAGTTTTCCGCTAAAGCCGATAAAAAGCAAATTGATATTAGCTGCAGACAATTATCCAGCGGTAGTATTCAATTTAAAGTGAGAGATTATGGGCCGGGTGTACCCGAGAAGCAGATGAAGAAGATATTCAAACTGTTTTACCGAACTGAAAGTGAGCTGACAAGGGAAACTGTCGGAACCGGCATTGGACTGTCTCTGGTTCATCAAATGATATCTGCTATGAATGGTCGAATAGATGTTGTTAACTCGAAGCCGGGGGCAGAATTTATCGTGACCTTTCCGCTACAGATTTAATTCCTGTAGTGTACAAAATGACTAAAAAGAGTCGCTTTTCCAGTGCCTGTAAAAAGTGAGACTAAATGGATAATCCTGGAAAAATCAGTTGAATCATGAAAGTCCAGGTAACAGCTTAATGCAGCTGATAAAATCAAAAACACAGTCTTCACCAATCAGCTGACTACGGTGTTTTTGATTTGCCGGCAATTGCTCCTGCATTGCTCTCACTACAGCCATCCCTGACTTAGACCAGAGTTACGCATCTTTTCACGTTTAACTGATTTTTCAGGATAAATTGACATTAAAACAAACTATTATCAAGTCGGGTCTTCCACTGTTGAGAAATCGTGATAGAATATGCGCCGACATGAATTCCGCTAATCATGTATTTCATTTAAAATCAATGACTTATGTTTTTTCATCTGACCATAAATGCTCAGATAGTAGGTGGTATTTACTGGATTTAGCTGTTTTTATAGGAAATTTATTAAAAATAGCGATCAATTTTTTAACTTTTTTTGTTTTTGAGAACGACTATGGCTGACCTGGATAAATACCGGAATATCGGTATCTTCGCGCACGTAGATGCTGGTAAAACCACCACTACTGAACGTATATTGAAATTGACTGGTAAGGTTCATAAGACTGGTGAGGTTCATGATGGTGAAGCAACAACCGATTTCATGGATCAGGAACGTGAACGTGGAATTACTATCCAGTCTGCAGCAACTAGCTGTGAATGGGATGGGCATCGTTTAAATATTATCGATACACCGGGCCACGTTGACTTCACAATCGAAGTATATCGTTCTCTTAAAGTATTAGACGGTGGTGTTGGTGTTTTCTGTGGATCTGGTGGTGTTGAGCCTCAGTCAGAAACTAACTGGCGTTATGCGAATGAGTCAAAAGTTGCACGGGTAATTCTGGTTAATAAACTGGATAGACTAGGTGCTGATTTCTATCGTGTTGTCGATCAAATTGAAAATGTACTGGCAGCCAATGCACTGGTTATGGTTCTCCCTATTGGAACAGAAGATGATTTCATTGGTGTGGTTGACCTGTTAACCCGCAAAGCATTGGTTTGGGATGATACAGGATTACCTGAAAACTATTCCTTTCAGGATGTGCCAGCAGATATGGCTGACAAAGTAGAAGAATACCGTGAAAAACTGATCGAAACTGCTTTAGAGCAGGATGATGAGTTGCTGGAAGCTTATCTTGAAGGTGAAGAGCCTTCTATTGATGAAATTAAACGTTGTATCCGTAAAGGTACTATCGCTCTGGATTTCTTCCCGACTTATTGCGGTTCTGCTTTCAAAAATAAAGGTATTCAACCTGTTCTTGATGCGGTTGTTGATTATCTTCCTAATCCACTTGAAGTACCACCTCAACCAGAAGTTGATCTGGAAGGTAATGAAACAGGCGAATACGCGATTGTTGATGTTGACAAACCATTACGTGCTTTAGCATTTAAAATAATGGATGATCGTTTCGGTGCTTTGACTTTTACCCGTATATATTCTGGAAAGATTAATAAGGGTGATACCGTTTTAAATACTTTTACCGGTAAAACAGAACGTATTGGACGTATGGTAGAAATGCATGCAGATGATCGTCAGGAACTAAATTATGCCCAGGCTGGTGATATTATCGCCATCGTTGGTATGAAGAATGTTCAAACAGGTCACACTTTATGTGATGTTAAATATCCGGCAACTCTGGAACCAATGGTATTCCCTGATCCGGTTATTTCTATTGCGATCAAGCCTAAAGATAAAGCAGCTTCAGAAAAAATGGGTATAGCTTTATCCAAAATGATTGCAGAAGATCCATCTTTCCGTGTTGAAACAGATGAAGATTCCGGTGAAACCATCATTAAAGGTATGGGTGAATTACATCTTGATATTAAGGTTGATATTCTTAAGCGTACGCATAATGTGGATGTTGAAGTTGGTAAACCACAGGTTGCTTACCGTGAAACAATTACTCAACGTATTGAAGATAGTTATACGCATAAGAAACAGTCTGGTGGTTCTGGACAGTTTGGTAAGATTGATTATGTTGTTGAGCCAGGTGAACCAGGTTCTGGTTTTGAGTTCGAGTCGCAAGTTACCGGTGGTAATGTTCCTCGTGAATTCTGGCCTGCGGTTCAAAAAGGTTTTGCTTCAATGATGGATGAAGGTGTTTTAGCCGGCTTCCCGTTACTTGATGTTAAAGTCACTCTGATGGATGGTGCTTTCCATGCGGTTGACTCCTCGGCTGTAGCGTTTGAAATTGCAGCTAAAGGTGCTTATCGTCAATCTATTCCAAAAGCCGGTCCTCAGTTAATTGAGCCAATTATGAAGGTTGATGTATTTACTCCTGAAGATCATGTTGGTGATGTTATTGGTGATCTTAACCGTCGTCGTGGCATGATTAAGTCACAGGAAGCAGGTCCAACTGGTGTTCGTATTAAAGCTGAAGCGCCATTATCTGATATGTTTGGATATATTGGTGATTTACGTACTATGACTTCGGGTCGTGGGCAATTCTCTATGGAGTTCTCTCACTATACGCCTTGTCCAAGGAATGTATCTGAAGAAGTCATTAAAGAAGTGAAGGAACGTGAAGCAGCGAAGAAATAATTTGCTTTAATTCACTCGATATTAAAACCCCGCTTAAGCGGGGTTTTTTTTGCCTGCCATTTTTTTGAATTTAAATAGTAATCAATTATCTGGCTTTTATCACTGATATGTTAGTATCTGTTTGTAAATTTCTACCTCGAAAATCGGAGTCATTATGAAAATTGGTATTATTAGTGGTAGTCATCGTAATCCTTCGCAAAGTGGAAAAGTTGCCGCTTATATGCAGCAACAATTCAACAGTAAAGGAATTGAAAGCTGGATTTTTTCACTGGCAGATAATCCATTACCTTTATGGGATCAGTCAATCTGGGAAAATGATGATAGCTGGGCTAAACGTTTAGATCCGATAAAAGAAGAGTTATCCGCCTGTGATGGCTTTGTGGTTATTGCGCCGGAATGGCATGGACAGGTGCCTGCCGGGTTGAAAAATTTCTTTTTAATGTTCAGTCGCTTTGAGCTTGGTCATAAACCAGCGATGATTGTTGGAGTATCCTCTGGTGATGGCGGAGCTTACCCTGTCGCTGAATTACGCATGAGCAGTTATAAAAATAATCGACTTTGCTATATTCCAGAACATTTGGTTCTACGTCATGTTGAGAAAGTTTTGAATGAAGATGTGAGCACTAATGAAGAGCCGGCCGATAGTTATTATCGGGAAAGAATAGACTGGGCTTTAGGAATTTTACTGGGATACAGTAAAGCACTGAAAACTATGCGTGAAACTACTCAGGTTTTTCACGACAAATTCGGCAACGGGATGTAATTTTGTTGCCATAAATACAATATACAAACATTTTAAAATATATCACCAGGTGTAATTATGCTATTTGATAAAGCTTTAACAGAAGAAATTAATTTATTAATGAAGTTCCCTGATAGTTCGATGGAGGGTTTGAAAGTACATCATTCTGCTGAACAATGGATGATAGATACAGTTAAACGTTTACATGATAAAGGATTAACTTCACAGGACGATGGTGGGTATTTAACAGATTTGGGTAAGGAGGCTCTGGAAACTGCAACTCTACTGTATGGTTTAGTTTCACCCTCCTCATAACGCAAACGCTAACAGCCTGTCGAATCTCCAGTAAGGGAGAAGACAGGCTGCTGCAACCTGGAATCCGCAGTTGACCGCTCGCAATAGAGGTTAACCCACTGTTTCATCAACCATAACAGTTGATGTGAATAATCACCCAATCGCTGCATCCCGTTACAAACTGAATTGCAGGTTTGAGGCGGCGAATCTCTTCGTTGTAACTCCCTGAAATAGCTGGCTATTCTGCATCATTACGCCTTGATCTGCACCACCTTAAACGCACAATCAACTCATCCAACTGCGGATTCCTGGGTTACGCATTTTTTTCATGCTGAACTGATTTTTCCAGATTCAAACCGGAGTCTTTATTCAGAATTATAATCGTGGGTAATTTCTTCATCAGCATCAATATCACGTAAAGCAACCACTGATTTATCATTATAGTAACAGGCATTTGGCGAGTCAGAATGATTGATATATTTTAGATCGCATTTAACCCTGAACCCGGTGTTTTCATCCAGCCACAGTACATGCATTCCATCCTGTTTTGTAATATGACCTTCCAGATGTCCGATAATAGTATCTTTTTTTATCTTCTGTCGGGCAAATAAGCCCATGCCATGGATTGAACTTTTTGCGGTATAAGTTAACTGACTGGTGGATGACACAGAGCTTAATACCCCGTTAATTCAGTGCTTTCACTAAATTGATCAACCCACATCGCTGTTGCCCCTGCGACAGCCAGAGGCATGACAAAGAAATTAATAATGGGAATACTGGTTAACAACATAATACTTCCACCAAATCCAAGAGACAGGCCACGGCGTTTTTTCAGTGCTGCTTTTTGCTGTTTAAAAGTTAAGTCATGGTTGCCCATCGGATAATCCAGATATTCCAGTGACAGTAGCCATGAGCCAAAAAGAATCCATAATATGGGTGATATGATGTTGATGACTGGAATAATACTGATCAGGAGTAGAACCAGAGACCACATAATGATGTACATGAGTTTGCCAATCTGCGACATGATACTGTCTTTGATAATTTTTAGCAGGCTGGCATTTGAATTGACATTTTTACCGGTCAGCTTTATTTCGATTTTTTCAGCCATGATTGCATTGAAAGGCGCAGCGATAATATTAGCAATCGGGGTAAATAGAAAGAAAACAATAACAGAGGTTAAAACTGTGATGAATATCCAGATAATGCTTTCCAGAAAACTTAAGAAGCCTGGAACATAGGACATGATGCCGTCCACAAGTGGTACAAACTGTGAATATCCAATACGGATTAAAATGCCAAACAGAAAGATATTTAACAACAATGGAATTACTACAAAACGTCTAATGCCTTTACTATTAACAAGCGTGAGGCCTTTTGCCAGATAACCGGTGCCGCGTCCTATGTCTGCAATCATGTGAGCTTTTCTCGTATTATTAAAATATTTAAAGAGCGACACAGTTTACCCTAGAAAAGAAAATTCATCACCTAAAACGCTTTAGCTTATTCAGTTTTTATAAAGTGAAATGCCCTGTAGGGCTAATACAGCTGAACCGAAACAGGCATCTGAATTTTGTGATGTGGTTACTGGCAGTTTTAGCATTTGGCTACGCATTTTTTGCCATTGTGGATTTTTCGCGCCACCACCGCAGGTTTTTATTTGATGAGGCTTTAATGCGCCAAGTTGAGCTAATTTCTGATAACCCAGTTGTTCAATTTTGCTGAGACCTTCCAGTATCGCCTGCAGGAATTCAACATCAGATTTCGGGCGAGGGTTTAAAACCGGTTGTTTGTGCGGGTCAGGGTCGGGAAATCGTTCTCCCACAGTAGTCAGCGGGTAATAATCAAGGGCAGTCGGCTTATCTAAATTCATTTGCTTTGACAGGCTGGCAATTTGATGGTCAGTAAAATATTGCCTGAGAATGGCACCACCGGCATTGGAAGCCCCACCGGTTAACCAGAAATCACCTAATTTATGACTGTATACACCAGATTGTAAATGTTGAATATTTTTGTCATTTAATATTTTTAACACGATAGTACTTCCCAGCGAGGTAACAGCATCTCCAGCCTGGCAGGATTGTGTTGCGATGAAAGCGGCATTTGCATCAGTTGATCCTGCACATACCTGACAATTATCTGAAAAGCCATATTGTTGACAGCAGCTGTCTGAGATTGGGCCTAAAACGTCTCCGGGTGTTAAAACTTCGGGTAATGCATTATGTGGAAGCAATTCAGTAATCCATTTAGGCCATGTCAGATTATCAATGTCATATCCCAGTTTTAATGCATTGTGATAATCGCTATAGCCCCAGGTATTAGTCAGGTAATTGGAGAGATAATCAGCCTGATTGAGTATTTTAATCTTAGCGTCCACAGCAAAATCTTCACAAAGCTGGATGGCTCTGGGCAGTCCGGAGCTTATGCTCATGCAGATATGTTGTTGAAGGGGACAGTTTTGTTTGATGCGCTGTACTGCATCCCAGCTACTGGCATCATTGTACATCAGAGCTGGCAGCAAAGGTTTGCCCTGTTCATTACAAATTAAGATAGTTCCGGAAGTGCCATCAATAGCAAGGCGTTTGATTTTTTGTAAATCAATTTTACTGGCAAGCTGTTTCAGTAAACTATCCAGTCCAGTCAGCCAGATGCTGGCAGATTGTTGAATTCGACCACAAAGCTGATCTGCAGGTGGTAAAGTCTGGCTTGCTTCAGCCAGAATCTGCAATTGATCATTGATGATGGCTGCTCTACAGCCCGATGTACCAAAATCTATGCCGAGATACATGTTAATTTGTGTTTTTAGTCTGGCAGGGCATAGTCTCTGCTTCCAGATAATTTAAATTAGTTATGCTGAATTTTTTCAATGCCCTGTCGTAAGGCATCATCAACATAACCACCATAAAGTTCCAGCGTATTTATACCCGTAATGCGTTTGCTTACTTCATTGCCATGACCATCCAGAAAAAGCAGGGTAGGTGTGAGGTAAACACCCATTTTACTGGAAAGTTTAAAAGCGGATGATTTATTACCCTGCAGGTCATTCATCGGGTAGTGGCTGTCTATATTGAGTTTACGGATCAGTACGTGATCATAATCGCCACTGCGCAGCATCGGTTTAATAATCTCTTCTTCCAGTGTTTTGCAGTATCCACAATAGCTTGCAGACATTTCCAGTAATATTATTTTGTTATTGTCGCGGGCATTTTTTGTTATTGCCTCGAAACTATCTAGCGCTTTGATTTCTACAAAAGGTAAATTTTCATCGTAACTACTGTCATAGTCTTCATCATTTTCATCTGGATATTGTGCAGTCAGGCCGCTTGAGATGAGTGTCAGAATAATAAAAGGCAATAATTTTAAAATCATGATTTGAATATAATGGATAAATGCTTTGTCGGGACCAATATGCCCCGGAAAATAATGAAGTCAGTCCATTTGCAATTCAGAATAGCATATCAGAACACAGCTGGCATTTTATAATATTCCTGATTTTTGTATCTATGTGGGCTGGTTCCGGCAGAAAACCGGCTGGCAATGCTGCAGAAATGAATCGCTATCAATAATTTTATCTGTAAGCATTCTCACTTATGAGATTCAAGTGATATACTCCCACGTCATTTTACATTAACAGTTTTTCTGTATGCGTCTTAGCCAAATCAAGATTGCTGGTTTTAAATCCTTTGTTGACCAGACCAAAATTCAATTTCCCGAAAATTTAACCGGTATTGTCGGTCCAAACGGCTGTGGGAAATCAAATGTTATCGATGCCGTGCGTTGGGTTATGGGTGAATCATCTGCCAAACACTTACGTGGTGAATCGATGGCTGATGTTATTTTTAGTGGTTCTTCTGTGCGTAAACCCGTAGGGCAGGCTTCAGTCGAACTGGTTTTTGATAACTCTGATGGTACGGTTAAAGGTGAATTTGCTCAATATAATGAGATATCGGTAAAGCGTCTTGCAACCCGCGCTGGTCAATCTAAGTATTTTCTTAATAACAGCCGTTGCCGGCGACGTGATATTGCTGATATTTTCCTTGGTACCGGCTTGGGGCCACGAAGTTATGCCATTATTGAACAGGGCATGGTGTCACGTATCATTGATGCAAAACCCGAGGATTTACGCGTTTATCTGGAAGAAGCGGCAGGTATTTCAAAATACAAGGAACGTCGTCGTGAAACTGAAACCCGCATTCGTCATACGAGGGAAAATCTTGATCGCTTAAATGATCTACGGGAAGAAATCGAAAAACAGCTGGCAAAATTAAAACGTCAATCGAAAACAGCAGAACGCTATAAGAGTTTAAAACAGGAACAGCGTAAGTATGAAGCTGAACTGCTGATACTACAACGAAATGCTTATAATGAAGAGATTGCCCATCAACAGAAAAAGCTGGATCAGGTTGAAACAGAAGTTCAGCAGGCTATCGCAGAAGTGCGTAAGACTGAAAAGCTGATTGAACTGGGGCATCAGCAATTAACTTCTGCGAATGACCAACATAACGAAATACAGGGTAAATTTTATGCAGTAGGTGCTGAAATTTCTACCCGTGAACAGGAAATTAATCATCAGAAAAGCTTGCGTGAACGGAATCAACAGGATTTAAACAATGTAACTCAGGCAGCACAGGAATCTCAGTCAATCATGCAAAGTGATGAAGCTAAGCTGAAGCAACTGGAATCGGATCTGTCTGAAATCTCTCCCAGGCTGGAAGGCTTGAGCAAAGCTTATGATCAGGCTCAACAAATGCAGGTTCAGGCTGAGAGTCAGATGAATCAATGGCAGAGTCGCTGGGATGAATTTAATCAGCTATATCATCAGTCGCACCAGTCAGTTCAGGTGGAAAATAAGGCGATTGAACATATTGAGCGACAGATTCTTCAATCCGAACAACGTGTTACCCGTTTAAATAGTGAAAAAGAAAGTCTGGATGTTCACTCTTTTGATGCGCAAATTCAGGAGCTTGATGAAAAGGTTGAAGCACGTGAACAGGAAATTATCGTCAGTCAGCAGCAGTTACAGAATGACAGTGAAACTATTTCAACCTTAAGACAGAATATTGAACTGCAATCAACTCAACTGGATGAGTATCGTACTGAGGTTCAAAATCAACGTGGCCGATTATCCTCGCTGGAAACCTTACAACAAAATGTATTAAGTGAATCCAGTGATGAATTAAAACAATGGCTGAATCGACAGCAGTTAAGTGAAAGTAAACGTTTAACTGAAGTTTTAAGAGTGGATGCCGGTTATGAAAAAGCGGTTGAAGTTGTATTAAGCCCTTTATTAAGTGCTTATTGTGTTGGAAATCAAAACCTGTCAGCGACCAGTCTTAACCAGATAGCCAGTCAGGGTGTAGCTCTGATTAATCAAATACCTGTTTCATCTCATTTAAGCTCACCCGATGGCTGGCGTCCTTTGAGTGAAGTCGTGAGTGCCGGTTTTGATATGTCAGCATTAATTGGTCAGGTTTATATTTGTGAAGATAGAGCGGAGCTGGAAAGCAGACAGAGCAGTTTGTTAGCTGAACAAAAACTGGTGAGTAAGGATGGCTTGTATTGTGGCCGTAACTGGATGATTCAACTGGGTGAAGAGAATGAGCATAGTGGTTTAATTCAGCGTGAACAGGAAATAAAACAAATAAAACAACAGCTGGATATGATTACTGAAAAAGCGATGTTGTTAAAATCGCAGACTGATGGTGATCGTGAACGCTTACAGCTGGAAGAAAAAAAGCGTGATGAAAATCAGAAAAAATTGCAGTTCATTCAGCGTGAATTATCTGATATCAATAATCAGTTGACGCAACGAAAAAGTCGCGCAGAACAAATTGAAAACCGTTTTAATACCCTGCAGAAAGAGATTAGCGAATTAGTTGCGCATCAGGATGAGTTGAAACAGGATTTACAGCAAACCACCATTCGCCGCAATAGCGATCTGGAAACAATTAATCAGCTGGAATTGCAGAAATCTACGCTTGAGCAGGAAAGAGATCTGTTCAGAGAGCAATTGAATACATCACGTGAAAATCTGCGAAATAGTCGTGATGAGCAGCATCAGGTACAAATGAAGTTACAAAGCCTGACTTCAGAATCAAATTCTACCCGTTTTAATTTACAGCGAATTGAGCAACAATCTTCACAATATATCAGTCGGGTAGAAGAACTCAAGCAGGCCGTTGAAGAAGCGAAACTACCTTTGCAGCAACTGGAAGAAGGGCTTCAGATATTACTCGACAAAAAAGCCACAATTGAAAAGGAGTTGCATGATTCACAGGATCAGGTTACGGGGCTGGATACAGAACAGAGAGCGCATGAACGTCACCGAAATGAACAGCAGCAGCGTGTTGATCAGGTTCGCTCTGAACTGGAACAACAGAAGATGCAGTATCAGGAAGTTGATATACATCGTACTACCATAGTTGATAAATTAAAAAGAACTGAGTTTGATATTGCTCAACTGGAACAGGAAATGCCGGAAGAAGCCAATAGCCAGGCCTGGCAAAATACACTGGATGACTTGACCCGTAAAATTAATAATCTGGGGCCGATTAATCTGGCAGCGATAGATGAATATAATGAGCAATCGGAACGCAAGGAATATCTGGATGCGCAAAATGAAGATCTTGTTTCTGCGCTAACCATTCTGGAAAATGCCATTAAGAAAATAGATAAGGAAACCAGGGAACGTTTTAAAGAGACTTTTGATCATGTAAATAGCCGTATGAAGGAACGCTTTCCAAAACTATTTGGTGGTGGCCAGGCTCACCTGGAATTAACCGAAGATGATTTGTTGAATACCGGCGTTACTATTATGGCAAGACCGCCCGGTAAGCGAGTCACCAGTTTGCAATTATTGTCAGGTGGTGAAAAAGCTTTGACCGCTGTAGCACTTATATTTGCAATCTTTGAATTAAACCCTTCACCTTTCTGTATGCTGGATGAAGTAGATGCACCACTGGATGATGCTAATGTAGGTCGTTTCTGTGCGATGGTGGAAGAAATGTCTCAGCATGTTCAGTTTATCTTTATCACGCACAATAAAGTGACTATGGAGCTGGCACGCACCTTAAACGGGGTGACTATGCATGAACCGGGGGTTTCTCGCCTGGTAACAGTCAATATTGACGAAGCTGCTGCGCTGGCCGGAGAAGCTTAATGTTTATCAACATTGTATGGAGATCTGATTAGTATGGATTCCACTTCGCTACGTTGGGTTCTTGGTATAATCGGTATACTTTGTATTGCCGGTATATATCTGTATTCATTGTATCAAAGTAAAATACGCCGTCAGGCTGCTATTAAAACCTTTACCCATGAAGAAATTGAATCTGGTTTTATTGAGGATGAAGCTTTAAGAGAAGGGCTTTCTCATATTAATACGATGCTGGATGACGATATTAAGGAAAGTGAAATTAATGAGATTAAAATTAATCCAGGGATTGAGGTTGAAACAACAGATGATTATGTCGATATACCGGAAATAGAATTACCAAAAGTCGTCTGTGATTTATTACCAGACCATCGCATTGTTCATATTCTAAAACCACTGGATCATCATTTACTGACCGGTGAAGAAATTAATAATGCTTTAAACCATACCGGTTTTATACTAAACGAAGAGCAAAGGTATCAACTGGAAGATAGCGCTACGGCGCAATTTCAAATTCTTAATTTAACGCTGGACGGTTCTTTTCAGTCAATTAATGATGAACAGTTTACATCTTATGGTTTAGTGTGCTGTATCAACTTAAACGATTGTTCACAACCGCTTGGCTGTTATGAGATTATGTTAAAAAAAGTGGATGAACTGGTTAGAATACTCGATTTGAAAGTCTATAGTCAGGATCTTGATTTACTGACTTTGCAACATGTTACAGATATTCGAAAGAAGTTATTAGGAAATACTTCAGGTAAAAATGATAGTGAATAAAGAATCAGATATTGAAAGTAAAAAACTGGAAATTGAAAGCTTACGGGATGAAATAAATCAGCATAATATTTCTTATTATGTACTGGATGAACCGCAGGTTACTGATCAATATTATGACCAGAAATTGCGACAGTTACAGCAGTTGGAGGCTGAGTATCCGCAATTTTTGACAGCCGATTCCCCGACTCAACGTGTTGGTGCAGAAATAGCTGAAAAGTTTGATTCAGTGCAACATGAAGTCCCGATGCTTTCGCTGGATAATGCATTTGATGAAAGTGAAATGCTGAGTTTCAATAAGCGCTTGCAGGAATTAATCGATGAAGATAATTCACTGCAATACAGTGCAGAGCCAAAACTTGATGGACTGGCAGTCAGCCTGTTATATGAAAATGGTCAACTAGTCAGAGCTGCAACTCGTGGAGATGGAAAGACTGGTGAGAATATTACAACGAATGTGCGCACGATTGCTTCTGTTCCGCTGAAGTTATCTGGCGATAATATTCCTCAGTTGGTGGAAGTTAGAGGTGAAGTGTATATGCCTCTGGATGGGTTTCATAAACTGAATAAGCGACAGGCTGAAAATGATAATAAAGTTTTTGCTAATCCACGTAATGCAGCTGCTGGCTCATTGCGTCAACTTGATCCCAAAATAACTGCCTCACGTCCATTGGCATTTACCAGTTATGCGATTGCCCAATGTGAGGGGCGGGATTTACCTGAAACGCAATATGCGCAAATGCAAATGGTTAAATCTCTGGGTATACCGATCAGTCCTTATATTAAACAGATAGATTCAATAGAAGACTGTTTTGATTATTACAAAGATATTGCAGAAAAAAGAGATTCCTTAGCTTTTGAGATTGATGGCGTTGTTTTTAAACTCAACAATATTGCTCAGCAACAACAGGCAGGTTTTGTTTCTCGTGCTCCACGCTGGGCTATAGCCTGGAAGTTTCCAGCACAGGAAGTGATGACGACCTTGCTCGATGTCGAGTTTCAGGTTGGTCGTACTGGCGCACTAACACCTGTTGCCAGGCTCGATCCTGTTGAAGTGGGTGGGGTTATTGTGAGTAATGCCACCTTACATAATATGGATGAGATTAAACGCAAGGATATTAGAATAGGTGATACTGTTATTGTACGACGTGCCGGTGATGTTATTCCTGAAGTTGTATCAGCTGTGCTGAAAGATCGAAAAGAGGATTTTAAGCAACCTCAAATGTTAGATAAATGTCCGGTCTGTGATTCTGATGTTATTCAGCAGGAAGGTCAGGCTGTTTATCGGTGCACAGGTGGATTGATTTGTGCTGCACAGCGTAAGGAAGCTATTAAACATTTTGCTTCACGTAAAGCGATGGATATAGATGGTCTGGGTGACAAGCTGGTCGAGCAACTGGTTGATTCCAGTAAGATAGAGACGATTGCTGATTTATACGCATTGAAATTAGATGAGATATCCTCACTTGATCGCATGGCTGAAAAATCGGCTCAGAATTTACTGGATGCACTTGAAAATAGCAAATTAACGACATTGCCCCGTTTTATCTATGCTCTGGGGATTCGTGAAGTCGGTGAATCGACAGCATTAGCGCTGGCTAATTATTTTACAGATCTGGATTCACTCATGCAGGCTGATGAAGATGCTCTGGTTCAAATCGAAGATGTGGGACCGGTTGTTGCAGCAAATATTGTTGCTTTTTTCGGGCAGATAGAAAATCAGAAACTTATTGAAACTATCATTACCGCTGGTGTTACATGGCCGGCTATTGAAAAAGTTGATGACATTGAATTGCCCTTAAAGAATTCTACCTATGTGATTACCGGAACATTGCAAAATTATAGTCGTCAACAGGCGGCTGAAAAATTGAAAAAACTGGGCGCTAAAGTGAGTTCTAGTGTTTCTAAAAAAACAACAGCGGTGATTGCTGGTGAAAAACCTGGCTCAAAGGTTGATAAAGCGAACAAACTTGATGTTCCTGTACTTGATGAAAAAGCTTTTGAAGATTTGACAGGAATATAATATGTCTCAAAATCAAAATTCAATGCCGGATCCAAATAAAAAATATGTTATTGCTGTCTATATTTTACAGTCATTATTTTTTATCGGTTTAGTATTTACGCCCATTATGGGAATCGTATTGAATCATATTAAATTCGAAGATGTTAAAGGTAGCTGGCTGGAATCTCACTTTAAATGGCAAAAGAACACGTTCTGGTTTGGATTGCTATGGTATGTTATTTCCTCTTTCTTCTTTTTTATATTTGGCTGGCTGGTGATGCTAATCGCTACCATCTGGTATTTTTACCGAATTGCCAAAGGCTGGATATATTATGCTGATGGTAAAGAAATGTATTCTTAGGGGGCAGTAGATATGGATGATAATGAAAAGTGGCGTGATCAGTTAAATGAAAATGAATTTCATATATGTCGTGAAAAAGGGACTGAACCGGCATTTAGTGGACAGTACTGGAATAAAAAAGATGCCGGTATTTATGTCTGTAAATGTTGCGGTGAAGAATTGTTTGATTCTGATGGTAAATATGATTCTGGCTGTGGCTGGCCATCTTTTTTTCAGCCGCTAGATGATGCTTTAATTCGTACAGCGGTCGATAACTCTTTATCCCTGGTACGCACAGAAATTATGTGCGACAAATGCGGTAGTCATCTCGGCCATGTGTTCGATGATGGCCCTGAAATCACCGGCAAAAGGTTTTGTGTAAATTCAGCATCGCTGAATTTTAAAGATAGGTGAGTTCAGTTTCGCTGAGTTTTAAAAATTAATAAGCCCAGCATTGCTGAGTTTTTAAAAGTAAACAAGTGTCAATATCGCTCAACTTAAGACAGTATTAAGTTCTCTAAATCAACCAGACTTTGTGAACAAATTGTTTTCAAAGTAAATAATGGCAGGGTTATGTATGAATGAATTTGAATTTTCAGCACTTGCTGAGCAAACAATGATAGAAATAGAAGAGGCTATTGAAAACTCTGATGCTGAAATTGATTACGATACGATTAGTGATATCTTAACGCTGGAGTTCGAAAATGGTAGTCAGATTATTATCAATAAACAAACACCTGCCTCTCAGTTATGGGTAGCAGCACGTTCCGGTGGTTTTCACTTTAATTATGAGGAAGAAAGCTCAAGCTGGCGTCTGGATAGTGATCATAGTCAGGAATTATTTTCCTGTCTCAGTAAATACTGTTCTGAACAGGCTGGTGAAACAGTCACTTTAAAAGCTGGATAATTATTCCAGCGGTTTAAATGAAAACTAATTTAATAAAATGGCTTAAGCTAATGATGCTGATAGCTTTAGTTTTTATTACATATATTTTACTGGATTTTTCATTTAATCAGGCTAAACCACCCGGATATCAGTTTGAAATACCGGAATTAACTTTGAATAAGCCGATTATGCTTAAGCAAAATAATATGATGCTTATTGTTGCGAAATACAGCCAATCATTTTTAGATAGTATAGAGGCTGAAAATTATTTAAAGGAAGTCTCCCAGTCATCGACAAGAAGTCAGCAACTGGTTGACAGCAATGGTTTCTTTATCGTTCGGGGCAATGGTACTCATCTGGGCTGTCCTCTCGTTATTGAGCAAGGATTTTTCAGAGAATCCTGTAGTGATGCAACCTATAGCTTAACGGGGAAATCGAAAAATATTGCATTTTACGAAAATCTCAAAAAAGTAGATTATTATTTTTCTCAAAACAATAGACTTTTAACAATACAATAATTATTTGATACACGGGGTTTAAATATGCCATCTTTTGATACAGTTTCTGAAATAGATCATCATGAGTTAACCAATGCGGTTGATCAGGCGAATCGGGAAATTGGAACACGATATGACTTTAAAGGTTCGGGTGCAAAAATCGAATTCTCTGGTGATGATTTAATGTTCCATGCCCAATCCCGCTTTCAGTTACAGCAAATGTTTCCTGTACTGTTACAGAAAATGTCTAAACGCGGACTGGATATTAATTGTTTGAAATTGGGTGAAGTTGTTGAAGCTGCTAAAACAGCCAAACAACCGGTTACCATGCAGGAAGGTATTGATAAAGAAGTGGCTCGTAAGATTGTTAAACTGATTAAAGAATCAAAATTAAAAGTCCAGACAGCCATTCAGGGTGAGCAGGTAAGAGTCACTGGTAAAAAAAGAGATGACTTACAACAGGCTATGAAATTAATGAAAGAAGCTGATCTGGGGATTCCTGTTCAGTTTACTAATTTCAGGGATTAATTGTTTATCGTTATTGATTGTCAGCTGACTCCTTCAGGAAGATACAGATTCAGCTGTTGGTCAGGTAGACGTCAAATCGAATGGTTTTTTCTTTATAGGTAATATCCGGTTTTTTATCGGATAGCGTTTTTGCATGTATAGGCCTTTTAACAACAACCCGATATTTTGCTTTTTGCAGAGATAGTTCAAATAATTCTTCGATATCCAGGTTATTCGTGAGTATCTGTAAAATCTGCAAATCTTTAGCGGGTAAAGCGGATGATTTGTGGGCTGGAAACATGGGGTCTATGTACAGACAATCAGCAAAACCTGCATCTTTGGATGATAAATAATTAACGCTATTGTCATTGACTACAGATAGCCGCTGATAGACTTCATCGATTTCATCATGGCGGGCAATTTTAATCAGAAAGTTCAGACAACTATAAATAAGTGGATTTTGTTCAGACATGATTATCTGCTGACCATGTGTAGCCAGTATGAAACTATCTCGTCCCCAGCCTGCTGTTAAATCAACAATAGAATGAATTTCACGTTTTTTATTATTACAGGCTTTTAGTAATAACTGATTTTTCTGAGCAGCTCTTTTAATCAGTTTTTGTTCGGTAAATGAATGTGTAAAACAGCTTTGTTGATTTAAAACCTGGCGACATAAAGTAATATTTTTATCTTCAATTCGCAGTGTTAAATCTTCATCCAGATGTAACTGTTTTAACTGTAAAACAAGTTCTAGAGCATGTTTTTTATGATAGTGACAGTGGTTCGCAATTTTTATCATATCAATAACTGCCTAGTAATGTGGCGGCTTCTCATCCACAATAGCTGATTCAGGAATTTGCTTTTTGAATTCTTTAATCTGATGTCTTAATAATTCTATCGTATCGTTCAACTGATCGATTTGTTGAGCCTGACTTGTGACTACAGAGTTTAATGATTCAACGGTATACTCCTGTTCAGAGAATAATATTTCCAGTTTATCGATTCGATTGATTAATTTATCTATTGGCATTGTTTATTATTCCAGTTAAGTAATTGTTATTTTAACCTAGAATCCGCAGTTGAACGAGTTGAAGTGTGCGTTTGAAGTGGTGTAGATCAAGGCGTAACGACGCGGAATAGCCGGCTATTCCAGGGCGTTACAACGAAGAGATACGCCGCCTCAAACCTGCAATTCAGTTCGTAGTGGGATGCACCGATTGGGTGATTATACACATCAACTGTCATGGTTTATGAAATAGTGAGTTAACCTCTATTGCGAGCGGTCAACTGCGGAATCCAGGTTTAAGCTGAATAACCCCGTTGAGCATAGAAATTTATCATTCAGCAGGGGCGAAACTTTAACCGTACTGAAGTGTTACCTTTTAATGTCTGAAATACTGTATTTTGTTATTCTTGGTTTGATAATCTGGCTGTGGAAAGATAGTATGCAGGCCAAAGAACAGGCAGTGCAGGCTGGAACCAGAGCCTGTAATCAAATTAATGCACAGATGCTTGATCAGACTGTTGTGTTAACAAAGCTTCGTTTATGTCGCACAAAAAGCGGAACTATGGCATTATGCAGACTATATAATTTTGATTTTACTTTAGATGGGCAGGTCAGACTGGAAGGAAGAATAACTATGAAAGGGCAAGTTATTCTGGATCTGGTTCTGGATGTCGATCATACAACAACATTACACTAATAAGAGTACTTCAGGGGCAATAATGTCAGAGTCACAAATTCATACTATTAAAGAAATAGCTCAACGAATTTCTAAAGAAGATGACCGGCGAAATAAACTATCACATACCATCGAAGAGTTGTTGGACGAACGTCAGGCTGTTCTGGTTGGATATGTAGAGCTTTCGGCATTGCAATCAGCTGATGCGCCAATCGATGAAGTACTCTCTAAACTAAAGCGCTTCAATCAACTACTGGTTGATTATGCAGCCTTAGGGCATTTTGAAATATACCAGCGCATTATGGATGGTAAAGAACGTAGAAAATCTATAAAGGCTATTGCTGATGAAATTTATCCAGTCATTTCTCGTACAACTGATTATTTTGTCGAGTTTAATGATAAATATGAAGGTGCCGATAGACGGGATAGTATTCTGCTATTAGCAGAAGACCTGTCTTTATTTGGTGAAGCTATGGCTTCACGCATTGAAAAAGAGGATAAATTATTAAAAGAAATGAGTAACCAGATTTTAAACCACAAAAAATCGTAAAAAGGTGTTGCTGATTTTATTCAGGAAAATTTGTTGAAATAGAAGTGTCGTTATAATTCCTCAGCGTAACTGCACTTTATATGACTGCGGTGTAGATCAAGGCATCACGACGCGGAATAGTGAGCTATTACAAGGAGTTACAACGAAGAGATACACCGCCTCAAACCTGCAATTCAGTTCGTAGCGGAATCCAGGTTTAACACTGCAATTATCCAGAAAAGCCAGCCAGCCAGAAAAGATACTCCACCAATTGGGGTTATCATTCCCAGCCATTTATTTCCAGTATAAGCCAATAAATAAAGGCTGCCGCTAAAAAGTATGGTGCCCAGCGTTAAAAAAAAGCCAGATAATCGGCTAAAACGGTCGGGCTGATTTTTATCACTCCACAGGCTGAGTCCAATTAATCCAAGGGCATGATAAAACTGGTAATCAGTGGCTGTTTTCCAGGTTTGAATCGCATGTTCATTCAATAGTGACTTTAAAGCATGTGCTCCAAAAGCGCCTAAAGATACTGCCAGTATCATAAAAATCAGACCGCTAATCAGTGTTTTTTTCGAGTTCAAGGTTTAATTTCTTCCAGCGATATAATTGTTAATATTGAGCGCTGTTCCATCAACCAGTTTCTGACGGGCCTGTAAACTACCCCAGGCATTATGAGGTGTAATGATCAATTGCGGTAAGTGAGCATTGATCAGCGGATCATTCATAGACGGTGGCTCGTTTGACAGGCAGTCCAGCCCGGCTCCAGCGATTTGTTTGGCTTTTAAGGCATCCAGCAGCTCTTCTTCATTAATAATACCTCCACGAGCGGTATTGATTATAAAAGCCGTATTTTTCATTAATTCGAACTCATTATGTCCTATTAAATTCTGGCTTAAATCTGTCAATGGACAATGTAGGCTAATGAAGTCAGATTTTTTTAATATATCTTTTAATGGCACTCGTCCCGCCTGGCTGCAGTTTTTTTGGGTCAGACTTTCAGAAATAATGACTTCCATACCAAATGCGATTGCCAGTCTTTCTACTGCTTGTGCAATATGCCCATAACCTATCAAACCTAAAGTTTTATCCTGAAGCAATTGTATTGGGTAATTTAACAGGCAAAATTGATCCTGCTTTTGCCATTTGCCCGCATTGATATCCTGTTGATAGCTTAAAAAATGACTGGATAAAGATAACATGAGTAGAACAACATGTTGACTGACTGAAGCGGCAGCATAGTCTTTTACATTAGATACAATAATGTTGTGTTCTGCTGCAGCTTGTAAATCAATATTGTTAGTACCGGTAGCAATGACACAAATGAGTTTTAAAGCGGGGAGTTTTTCAATTTGCTGCCTGCGAAGTTTGACTTTATTGGTGATGATGATTTCAGCATTAACAGCTCTGTCAATGACCTGATCGACAGAGCTGTTATCAAAGCAACTTAAATCTGTGTTTGCAACAATCTCAGAAAAGTCCAGATCTCCACTATAGTCAATGCTTTTTTTATCCAGAAAGATGCAATCAGGCTTATTGGAAAGTTGCATAATAGATAAATTATTTTGTGCTCATTTCGATAGTGGCTGCATCTTTCAATTTAGCCATAATTGCACTAATTTTTTCTCCGGCAATTGCCGAACTTATCTGTTGTTTAACGGATTCGAAAGTAGGTGGATCTATGTCCCGTGAATCATTAAGCATAATAACATGCCAACCGAATTGAGTTTTTACCGGTTGTTTAGAGTATTTACCAACTTCAAGTTCCATGGCTGCTTTTGAAAAGGGCGCTACCATATCGCTTGATTTAAACCAGCCGAGTGCTCCGCCATTTTTTCCACTGGGTCCTGTTGACAGTTTTTTTGCTAATTCAGTAAAAGCATCGCCATTGTCCAATTGTTTAATAACATCTTTCGCTTCTTCTTCGGTTTTTAGCAAAATATGATTAGCATTATATTCCTGGACCTTTTTGCCATCGACATAATCTTTTTGATAACGAGCTTTTAAAGTATCTTCAGTTAAATTCATATTGAGAAGTTGCTGCTGTAAGAAATGAGCGGCAATAAGCGCGGATCTTGTACGCTTTAACTCTAACATCAGATTTTTATCTTCCAGCATCTTTTGATTTTTAGCTTCCTGAACAAGAAGTTCTACATTAACAAGTTCCTGCAGAGCTCTTTCCTGTGCAACGGGTTGCTTTAGCTTGGACATGAAATTATCGAGTTCAGCTTTAGTGATGGCAACGCCATTGACTGTAGCCAGAGTTTTATCTGTTGCCGGGGTGTCAGCAAAACTACAGAAAGAGCCTGTTAATAATAAAGCTGATAAAAATAATTGTTTCTTGTTCATAATTTATCCTGAGTTAAATATTTATGTTTTATCACTAATCTAATGAAAGGTGATGTCTGAAATTTGAATCCATAACTTAATATCAGCTATTGGTAAAAGCTATTGATTCCAAGGCGGTTTTCAATAAGGCCGCTAATCATGAAGGTGATCTTAAATTTAATGCCGCTATGAAGTCACTATTATGCCCTGTTATTCTGCCCTGAAACTACGAATTCAGGGTAATACTTTATTAAATGGTTTTACTTCGACACTTTTATAAACAGAAGCTTTAATATATGGATCGTCATTGGCCCATTTTTGCGCCTCAGATAATGAATCAAATTCAACGATTAAAATACTACCTGTAAAACCACTTTCACCGGGATCAGGGCTATCAATCGCAGGGTTGGGGCCTGCTAAAATGAGCCGCCCCTGACTTTTAAGTTCATTTAAGCGGGCAATATGATCTGCTCTTGCTGCCAGTCGCTTTTGCAGACTGTCCGGGTAATCTGTTCCAACAATACTATAAAGCACGAAGGGGTTCTCCTTATTTAGTTGTATCTGAGTTTTCCTGAGGAAGGTATCGGGCCAGGTAAAATGACTGGCCTATGACAAACATAATTGTTAACCCCATCAGACCGAATAATTTAAAATCTACCCAGATCTCTTCGCTAAAATTAAAAGCGACTAACAGGTTGACAATACCGGAAAAAATGAAAAAGGCAATCCAGGCAGAGTTAAGCTTTCTCCATACAAGTTTATCTTCTATATCAAGAGCATGCCCCATCATCCGCTCAACAAGAGGTTTCTTACCGATTATCTGACTACCAAAAAAGACGGCGGCAAAAAGCCAGTTAATAGCGGTTGGCTTCCATTTGATAAAAAGTGGATCTTTAAAGTACAGAGTCGCACCACCAAATACAATTAATAATAAAAGCGTAATAATATGCATTTTTTCAACACGCCTGGTGACTATAAGAGTGATCATAACCTGTATCAAAGTGGCAACTATGGCTGTCAGGGTTGCCAGATATATGGCATGTTTTGTTTCGCCCGGTTCCAGTGACATGAAAGGAAACAGTTCATTCACAGACAAAATAAATTCATCAGGTAAATCAGTGAAAAACTTGTAGATGATGAAAAATAATAAAATGGGGAAAAAATCAAATAACTGTTTCATTAGCAGGGATAGAGTCTTTAGAGAGGGAGATCATATCATAATAAAGACCTGGGTCGATATGATAGGAAATCTGTATTTTACCTGCTTTTAGGGTGATAAATACCCTGGAAGTGTAAAAAAGATACATGGCGTTAAACGATGAAAAGAAAAAATGGGCGATAAAAGGTTGTTTCTCCAGTGGTGGTTGTAATTTTACAACAGTTTACAAGGCAAATGTGAAGCTCATCACAGGGAAATTGTTAGCAATTATGGAATTTGTTGTTTTTTTGTGAAAAAACTGTTGCACAAATAATATTTAGGTGTATTATCGCTGCACATCTGAAGTGTTACATCAGCTTCTAGACAATTTTTGATTTATTTTAAACATACACTTAGGTATTAATATGAAAAAATCTACTATCATCGCGGCTGCTATCGCTGCAACAATTTCTGGTTCTGCTTTTGCTGCTGATACAACTTTATATGGAAATATTCGTCTGGGTATTGAAAACCAGGCTGAATTAGATATGAACAGCGGAAAGCTGGTTATAGGTTTCAAATCTTCTGAAGATATGGGCAACGGTATGACTGGTTTCATGCATCTTGAAATGGAGCATGACAGAGCTGATATAGAAGGTGCTGGTTTAGGTTGGACTAATGATCGTTCTTATGTTGGTGTTAAGGGTGATTTCGGACAAATTGCTTTAGGTACTCAAGGTGATGCAGCTGGTTTTGCATGTGGTGGTACTGATGTATTTACTTATAATTCTGGTTCTGCCTGTGGTGTTGGTGCGGTTAACGGTAACCTGAGTAATGCCGCTACTTATGTTAAAGGTTTCGGTGACGTTACTCTTGTTGTTGGTTTAACTATTGATGGATCTGCTGATGGTACAAAACCAGCAAATGGTGATCATAAATTGATAGCTGTTAATTATGCTAGTGGCGCTATTCAGGTTGGTGCTCAAATCATTATGCCTGATTCAGAAATTGTTGTACGTTCAGAAGATCCAGTCACTGGAGTTGTAACCGAGTCTATTGCCAAAGATGTTACTAATCATATGGCACTTGGTGGAACATACACTATCAATGATATCGTTATCGGTTTGACTTATACTTCAGGTAATACTTTTGCAGGTTCTATTAAGGCTGGAAATGGTCTTGATGATGCTGAAACTGCTCTTGCTTTAGCTGTTCAATTTCCTGTAGCTGGTGGTAAAGTTAAAGTTGGTATGGACACAGGTGAAGATGCTGGTGTTGCTGATACAACTAATGTTGAATTTGCTAAGAACATCTCTAAGTCAGTTTATACTGGTGTTCAGTACTCTTCTGTCGACGGTGTTGATGATGATCTGATCGCAGTTTACTTAGGTATGAAGTTCTAATTTAGTTTTAAACTAAATTAACTAAAAAGGGTGCCTCTGGCACCCTTTTTTTATTGCAAAATATAATTTTATTTAAAATTTCAAAATGTCTACTGATCATTAGGGTTAGAATATCGTATTGTAACCGCTCCATTTTCTTTCCAGAAATTGTTAAATGATTTACTGCTGAGATAATCCTGAGTTGTCGTGCTTCCAATTTCTGGTTGGCTTGTTAGAGTGACTGTATTATGTGCTGACTGTTCTTGAGCATATCTTTCAACTGCACTGGGACCATTATCATAAGAAGCATGGGCAGTAGTTGTTAAAAATAAGGCGAATACAGTTGCTGTTAATATTTTCATTTTGTTTCTCCAATAATTAATAAAGTTTTTTGTGTCATCCCTGTCCTGTATGTTCCGTTATGGGTATATAGAGTTGCTTGAATTGCAATAGTTCTTTATGTATTGTTCTTTAAATAGCAACTATAAGTTCGATGAATTAAATTGAACTAAGAGTGATTTCTGAGGTAATTATCTTTTTTCTATTTATCCTGGTTTAACCGCAGAGGTCACTGGGGATGATTTCTACTAATGCATAACCTCTGTGCAAGGCACTACTAATGTCTCAGTATAAAATCATCCAGAATTAATCTGATATATTTCAGCTCGATGAGTTGCCTTGTTTTACACTCTCGTTCCCACGCTCTGCGTGGGAATGCATATGGCTTAACCTGGAATCCACAGTTGGATGAGTTGATTGTGCGTTTAAGGTGGTGTAGATCAAGGCGTAACGAAGCGGAATAGCCAGCTATTCCAGGGCTTACAATGAAGAGATACGCTAGCTCAAACCTGCAATTCAGTTCGTAGCGGGATGCACCGATTGGGTGATGATCCTGGAAAAATCAGTTCAGCGTGAAAAAGATGCGTAACAGATTGATGTGTCTGGCCTAAGCCAGGGATGACTGTAGTTTGAGCAATACTGGAGCAATTGCCGGGAAATCAAAAACACCGTAGTCACCTAATTGGTGAAGACTGTGTTTTTGATTTTATCAGCTGCATTAAGGTGTTACGTAGACTTTCATGATTCAACTGATTTTTCCAGGATCATATGTTCAAAAACCAAATGACATTTACGCGAACCTGGATTTATAAATTTCAATGATTTAAAAAACACCAGAAAAATAGGATAAAAATTAAATTATTATACCTAATCCTTATTAGGTATGGATTCCCACGCAGAGCATGGGAATCAGGAAGAATTAAAACAGAGGGGGTAATGTGAGTATTCAAAAATTGGTAGTTAGCTTTCTAATTAATGTTGATTTTTCTGCTCTAACTTTTCAGCCAGTTGTACGATTCTTGCGGTTAAAATCATGGTTAATAAAATGGCAGCACAGAAAAAGTATAATCCATAGCGGATTTCTACACTGGCTATAGCGCCTAGTTTTACAGTGACAACTAATACGGATACTACAAAAACATCTAACATTGACCACTTACCATATAAGTGCATCCAGTGTAAGAATTTATGGCGAACAGATTTTTCAATATCCCGACTAAAAAATAATTTAAAGAGGACTGCAATTTTTAATAATGGTATAACAATACTAAATCCAAAAATGAGTATAAATAAAAAGTACTGTCCCTCGCTTAAAAGCTGTAAAGTTCCACTTAGTATTGAGAAGGTATTCTCGATTAATATGAATTTTTTTAAGCTCAGCAGAGGTGTTATAAAACCTGTAATTAAAAAAACCAGGGTAAGTGTCAGCAGTATTTTTAATGCTATCATCTCACCGGGAAAGTGGTCGACCAGGTTTGATGGTTTATTATCAGGGATCAAAAAAATTACCTATTCGTTTTTGCTATAACCTGAAACTAGGGATTCCGGTATAAGTATTAAAAAGCTAATTCTATCAGGATGCAATGATTAAATGAGTTTAGTTGATTAGTAGACTATTTTTAAGGAACCATAATTATTACCAGGGATCGAAATGTAATTTCCTCATAATAATATTGCTGTATGCTAAATGGTCCAGCTTAAAATCGTAAATATAATGGAGTTAACAACTTGAAGTATGATGTTATAGATGCAGTAATTTCCCCTCAGGGGCAATTAGAAACACTTTCCCAATTTGAAGTGAGCCGAATTATTTCAACCAGTAAAGGGAAGCTTGCTCAAATTTTTCGAAACTGTTCACTGGCGGTATTAAATTGCGGCAGTGCTCTGGATGATGGTCAGGAGTTATTAGCCCGATATCCGGATTTTTCTATTAAAGTTATTCAAAAGCAAAGGGGAATTAAATTATCGCTTAAAAATGCACCGGCTATTGCATTTGTTGATGGTCATTTAATTGCTGGTATTAATGAGCATTTATTTGCCGTGTTACGTGATGTCATTTATGTTGATAGTAAAATTGTGAACTCACCAAAATTCGATTTGACAGTTTCTTCTGATGTGAGTAATGCCGTTTTTCATATTTTACGTAATGCTCAATTATTTAAACCGGGTCTGGAACCTAATCTGGTTGTTTGCTGGGGTGGTCACTCTATTAATCCTGAAGAATACAATTATACCAAAGAAGTCGGCTATCAAATGGGTTTACGTAATCTGGATATCTGTACCGGATGTGGTCCCGGCGCAATGAAAGGACCAATGAAAGGGGCCACTATCGGACATGCCAAGCAACGAAGTGGAGTAGGGCGATATCTTGGGTTCACTGAACCTGGAATTATTGCGGCTGAGTCTCCTAATCCTATTGTGAATAAGCTGGTTATTATGCCGGATATTGAAAAAAGACTGGAAGCCTTTGTAAGAACTGGTCACGGTATCGTGGTCTTTCCTGGAGGTGCTGGTACTGCTGAGGAAATTTTATATTTACTGGGTATATTGTTACATCCTGATAATGCTTCAATGCCGTTCCCGCTGGTTTTTACTGGCCCCAGATCGGCGGAAGATTATTTTAAAAAGATAAACCGGTTTATAAAGGATACGCTGGGTAAAGAGGCACAGAAATTATATAAAATTATTATTGATGATCCCGCTAAAGTTGCTATTGAAATGAAAGCGGGTATTGATAAAGTGAGAGGTTTTAGAAAGCAACAAAGTGATGCGTTTTATTATAACTGGTACCTGACTATTGATGAGTTATTTCAAAAACCTTTTTCTCCAACACATGAAAATATGAAAAATTTATGTTTGAGTAAAGATTTAAAAAAACATCAGTTAGCGGCAAATTTACGTCGAGCATTTTCAGGGATTGTTGCGGGAAATGTTAAAGAAGAGGGTATTCGTGCTATCCAGAAACATGGCGTTTTTGAATTGTCCGGTGATCAGGATATAATGCAGTCTATCGATGTTTTATTGTCTGCATTTGTAAAGCAGCAGCGTATGAAGTTACCCGGTACGAAATATGAGCCCTGTTATCGAATAATGACAAATGCCGATTAAATCCAGCAAGACTCTCAGTTTTTAAGAGTCTCGACTGGATCTGCTTTATGTGGATGATTACTTTATTGCAAGCAATTCCAGTTCAAAAATTAATGTTTGATAAGGGCCAATTGCTCCTCCAGCTCCCTGTTCTCCATAAGCTAGATGATAGGGAATATATAATTTCCATTTAGAACCCACCGACATTAATTGTAGTGCTTCAGTCCAGCCTGCAATAACACCATTGACTGGAAACTCAGTGGGTTGATTGCGACTGTAAGAGCTATCAAATTCTGTACCATCAAGAAGTGTGCCTCGATAATGCGTACTTACTGTACTGCTGGCGCCCGGTTTTTCACCATCACCCTCAGTTAAAATTTCATACTGCAATCCTGATTCTGTTACCTGTACTTCCTCGCGTGATGCATTTTTCTCAAGAAAAGCATTACCTTCAGCCGCAAATTTTTCTGCTTTACTGGCTTCCATTTCTTTCAATTGTTGTTGAATAACCTGAAAAGCCTGGTTAATTTCATCAGGACTTACTCTTGGAGGTGTACCGGCAGCCGTATCCTGTATTCCTGCGATTGCTGCTGAGATGGAAGCTCCCGGAAAAGAATTTGCAAGCTGTTGCCCCATTTGTATACCAATACCATAAGAAGCAATGTCTTCAGTGGATGTAAACTCATTATCTGCCATAGTGTATCCTGATTTTGTTTAAAAGAGTGGGGATTCTAAACTGTATTGAGCTGCTTTTATAGCGGCTAAAGAATTTAAGCTGGATTTCGCAAATGACCGCTCGCAATAGAGGTTAACCCATAGTTTCATAAACCATGACAGTTGATGTGTATACTCACCTAATCGGTGCATCCCGCTACGAACTGAATTGCAGGTTTGAGGCGGCGTATCTCTTCGTTGTAACGCCCTGGAATAGCTGGGTGAAGAGTGTGTTTTTGATTTTATCAGCTGCATTAAGATGTTACGTAGACTTTCATGATTCAACCTAGATTCCGCAGTTGACCGCTCGCAATAGAGATTAACCCACTGTTTCATAAACGATTACAGTTGATGAGTATAATCACCCAATCGGTGAATCCCGCTACGAACTGAATTGTACGTTTGAGGCGGCGTATCTCTTCGT
>JBNKKI010000123.1:0-6919 GCA_050291745.1 Gammaproteobacteria bacterium
GATAAGCAGCAGTTAATCACTATCGTTCCTCTGTTTAAGGGTCTGCCTGATTCAATCTCCAGAAAATTAAGCGAAAAAGCCAGACTCATCACCTTCCTGGCTGATGATACCGTGGTGGAACAGGGCGAACATGGTAACGCTCTGTATATCATCGTTAATGGTCTGTTTGGAGTTTTCAAGGTTAATGAATCAGGTGAAGAACAGCTCATTGCCCAATTGACTGATGGTGACTTTTTTGGCGAAACGGGGCTGCTTAATCATTCGGTTAGAACGGCAACAGTCAGGTCTATTAGATCGGGCAGTGTGCTACGCATTGATCACAAAACGATTACCCGAGTCGCAAAACAGCACCATGAAATTGCCGAAAGACTGCAGCAGGCTCGCGAGAAAAGGGGAATGAGTCGCTAGTGTGCATGGATTATGGAACCTCACAGCTCAAGGAGTTTTGAATATAAAATTCATGAGCCTCAGATTAATTTATAGATTCACCTTGGTTTATCCAGCAACCGAATTTACCAGATTATTGCTGGATTAACCGTAAGATTATTTGTGACCTTAGCTGTAGATGGGATATGTAATAGCAGACATAGGTTTGCTGCAATGCAATATGCCACCTGGTGCCATAACCGGCTATCCCTGGAGTCAAGAAAAATCGGTTAACTGGAAAAGGGAACGCTTCACTTTTATGAGCTATCTTTTAAAGTTACCCAATGCCATGACAAGCCAGAATCATATTTGCAAGCGTGTCCCCCCCTTTTATCCTAGAAAAATCAGTTGAGCGTGAAAAAGATGCGTACCAAGAGTAGGCGCTTTAGGCGACAGGTTGATGTGCCTGGTGAAATCAAAAACACCGTAGTCACCTGATTGGTTTTCAGCAGGGATGCTGTTATATCGCGAATGCAGGATGCATAAGAGCGTGAAGAGTGTGTTTTTGATTTTATCAGGTGCATTAAGATGTTACGTAGACGACCTACACGGAAGTAGGGAGTGCAGTTATTGTTTGGAACAAATAACTGCCTTTCATGATTCAACTGATTTTTCTAGGTTTATTCTTCCCCTGTAATAAACAACAAATCCGCGCTAAGCCAGAAGCTTCTCTACATCGGGATAGCTGAGGCAGAACCTATGATGTAGCCAGACCGCATGGCTGCTGATCTCGGGAGAAAAACGGTATCCATTGTAAACTTAATTTATATTATTCATGTCATCAGTCTGGCCTATTAGGCATGAACCTGGCAGTAACCACTGAGCTTACGAGGTCAGAGATTTTGCTGTTAAGGATTTAAATGCAAAGTAGGAAAATTATAAAAATTCACGTAACGTCAATAAACTTTACAGCTGTTCGTCAATAATTTTTACAGTTGAGTGATTATGAAGTTACATACAATTTATAAATTTTTAAAAAACAATAGCTTAGTTATTTAATCTGGACAGGAATACAAATTGCTTGGTTATACATGATTTACCTACCGATCATAAAATCAACTTATTAAAGATAACATTAAGATAAATCAATTAACATATTGGCTAGTATTTCCCTTCTGTATTTATCCACCCTATCGTCATAGGTTGTACTTTCGCTGTTCAATAAGGGCTTCAATATTTGCAGGAATATTTTTTGAGCACAGGCAGTGAGCATGATTCAGGCTTTGTATTTCTCATTATATTAAAGAATTAATGATTATTTTATTAAAATTTGGCAAGGGATATTTTTATGGAAAAGAATTTTCTTATAAAAAGTGGCCGTGTTTTATGGATCGATGCCTGTTTACGTCATTCGTCTGATAGCCTTCTCTCAAGCCTCAAGCATTTCTGCGATATTGAAATTGTTATTGATGGCAGTCGCCCCAATATAGCCAACAGCCTTAAAAAGACCTCACCAGCATTAATAATTTTTGATTTCGATTTACCTGATCTCACCGGCCTTAAAAACTTACAGGAAATTAAGAAAAATCATAGTAGTATACCTGTATTAATGTTAACGAATGAGCACTCAGAAAACCTGGCTGTCTGGGCATTGCGAACACGAGTATGGGACTATTTAGTAAAACCGTTTTCCGTTGAGATTTTACTGGATCGTATAAGGTTATTACTAAGAGAGCGCGTGGATAAAAATATTCGTGTACGAGCTAACTTCATGTCTCCACCGCCTATACCTGTTGAGTCTCGTTTTAGAAACCGTATAGATTCCGATCAAGTTACCCAGATTACATCCTCTTACGTTAAAGACCATCTTCATGAAAAGATTCAAGAAGAAACAGTAGCACAATTATGTGGTATGAGCCGCTATGTATTTAGTCGGGCTTTTAAGCGCAATCAGGGAATAACTTTTCGAAACTATGTTATCCATTGTCGTTTGCAAAAAGCAGCTACTATGCTACGTAAAACCTCTTGCACAGTTACAGATATTGCCTTCAGTGTAGGCTTTAATGATCTATCGCATTTTGGACAGCTATTTCGGCGAACAATGAAGTGCACACCACTAGAGTACCGTTTATCAGAATCAGACTAACCTAAGCATCTCCTTTTTAGTAAAATTCCCTGCAAAACAATCATAACCATTTGCACAAAAATCCTAGCCACAGTTCAAAACACGCTCTATCTTAACAAACAGTCAAGTTATATCTGGATTCAATATTGGACAGAAAAATTTAAATGAATCTATCAACTTATAAGAAGATGGGCACTGATAAGATCTAATACGGATTAATTGGAGGGAAAAATGAAACCGCTAAAAAGTAAAACTATAGTCTATAGATTTTATTTGCTGCTTATTTTAACCGTATTTGCCTGGTATCCAGTTGATAGAGTTTACGCTGAAGATGAAGATATTTGGTGGAATAACTCAGTTAAAGCAACATTTAATCATTGGGCTAAAAATATAAGTCCACCGCCAGACTTGCGAAGCATAGTATATATCAAAACTATCGATAATAATAATGTACAGGAAATTCTAGAAATTCCACTTCAAGAGATATTTAACAATATTACTAATCAATACATTTATGGTCTAAATTTAAGTGGCAGTGTTAGGCTTGTGACTGACACAAGTTTTATTCGCATTTTATTAGTTGATGGCGCGAATAAAGAACACCTTATATACGAAGCATATCCTTTGATTATTAGCACAGATATGATTGGTAGAGAATTTAACATAACTGGTGTATGCGAGGAAACCTGCTTTACAGAAGAAATTGAAGTTTTTTCATCAAAAATAAAAATAGAACTTCTCCATGCGTCTATAGCTTTTGAAAATGTGACTATTCTTGCAAACCATGTAGATAATAAACCAGAGCCAGCAGCGATAAAGGCAGGTCAAAATGACGTGAAAATACAAGCAATAAATAGCAAAGACTTAAAATGGACTGCTGGAGAAACTTCGGTTTCACAGCTTACTTACTCTGAGAAAAAGAAGTTATTCGGGTCAGGGACTGGGGACAAGACAATCAATCTTAAGGGTTTTGAATATTATAAAGGTGGGGTATTTGAACTCCTGTCAGAGCAATCTTCATCAACTGGTGATGAGTCTTCTTCATTTATTGATTCTTTTGACTGGAGGAATCGGCATGGTAGTGATTGGTTAACTGATGTAAAAGATCAGAAATCCTGTGGAAGTTGCTGGGCTTTTGCTGCAACAGGCGCAACAGAAGCATTAGTGAACCTATATTTCAATCAGCATCTCGACCTTGATTTGGCCGAACAAGATGCTCTTTCATGCAGTGGTGCAGGAAGCTGTGCGGGTGGTTTGCCGGATAGCACATTGGATTATTATTCAACTACAGGCGTTGTCGATGAAGATTGCTTTCCCTATACAGCTAGTGACAACGAAAGCTGTGACAATAAATGCGCTAATCCGACTGAAAAGATCCAGATAAACGGGAAAATTTCACCATTTACTTCGGATATACCTAGAACAGACGATCAACTAAAAAGCGCGATCATCCAATATGGCCCATTAAGTAGTGGCATATCCAGCCTGCATCACGCCATGACATTGATAGGTTATGACAAAGACCCTGATGACAGTCAAACCATATGGTTTTTCAAGAACAGTTTTGGAACCGATTGGGGTGAAGAGGGGTATGCCAACATTAAAGTAGCCATAGGAGACTTTGGATGGACATGGGCTCTGAAGAGCCCCTTGGTGAGTAATACTCCCTATAAAATTTCATGTGTCGATAACGATGGAGATCATTATTACAATTGGGGTATATCTGGTGATAGACCAGCCGACTGTGCATCTGATGATCCTGGTGCTAAAACTGAGAAAGATTGCGACGATGCGAGTAAGAATTTAGGACCTTATAAATTAAATGGCGCTTGTGAAGGACTTGAAGTACTGCCGACTACCGAAACGGTATTGGTTGGAGATAATGACGGTATCCATCCAGGCGATGACGCAGACAAGCCGCGACAATCTGATCGGGTTGAGAAAATTCTTAGTTATTTAAATAACATAAAGGACCTTTCTGGCCAGAATCTAAGTGTAGACTTAGATGAAGAAGGTGATGACAGACCAGTTGGTCTGACGCACTTTTTTTCCTTGCCAGATAATGCTGTGATTATGTCCGCAAAGCTTTCACTCAATATTAAGGGCACAGATACCCTTGTGAGTAATGATTCAATTATTTACAACGAGTCTATTTCACCTACTGAGACAGATCCGGAATGCTTGCAAGATTCACCAAGCAGACCTTCCTGTAACCCTGAACCGTTTTTTCCGTTGATTCTAGTGAAAGATCTACATGGCAGTGAGCCTCAAAGTGGTGAAATATATAAGTTAATAATTGATTTTAGTAGTGTACCTGTCCGAACTGGTGGTGATCCCGGCCCTGGTGGTTCCTGGTCTACTAACCCTGATGAGTATCGAAATTTATTACCACTACTTTATGATGGCGAATTCAATATGGTGGTTGGTGATGACGCTATAGTGGATTTCTCGGAATTAAACATAACCTATGTAGTTCCTGAAACTAAGAGAAAGGGAGACCTGGATGGCAATTATGATATCGATGAGAACGATAAAGAGATATTCAGTGCAGTCCTTGGAAAAAGTGATGGTCAGGGAGGCTACACCCCATTGGCAGACTATGATGGCGACAAAAGTATCACGTATGCTGATTACAGGAGTTGGTATGGATTTTACAAAAATCAATAACCCATGAAAACAAACGTGAGAGTAAACAGCCGCTAGTTGTTACGGACGCATGAAACAAGTGATTAGGGATTAAATCCTGATGCTGGCTACATTGAGTATCGTAACTTGTAAGATCAATTTATGTGTTTTTGAGAATGCTCGATCTGGAATGATTACTGAACAATCTTAACGCACATAGCGCCATATCCAACTAACAGGAGGACAACACCATGAGTGCCATAAAACGAATTTTACAATATCTATCTTTAACAATTACTCTGGTCTTGTTACCGTTATCTTCGGCTCATGCTTTATTAATTGATTTTAAACTATCTCAAACTGAGATTGTGGCAGGGGATATCTTCACCATTGATGTCATTGCTAATGAAGTGTTCAAAGGACAGGATTCGTTAGAAGAGCTGCTGGCTTTCGGCTTCGATGTGTCTATTTCAGACACGAGTATCGTGAATTATCTGGGGGCGTTAGTTTCAGCTTCTTTCGAAAATGACTCTGGGCTCTTTCCAGACACCGACATCGCTGGTTCTAGTTTTCCGGGTATCTCTCCTATAGATATTGTTGATGATTCCATTCTGCTGGCTACCCTTAGTTTTGAGGCCTTGATGAAGGGCGAGCCTTTTATAGGAATCAAGTCGGATCTAAACGACTTCCAGGGGCTGTTCTTTTTTCGCAATGATCCCGCTGATATTACTTCAAGCATCAGAATATCAATAATAACAGAGCCGACCAGTATTGCGCTTATGCTTATCGGAATAGCAGGCCTTGGTGCATATCGATTGAGAAGACTGAGTATTGTCAACCTAAGAAGATATCAGTCAAACTAAAGTCATGAATCAAGAGAATCGACAGCATCACGGGTATCGTTTACCACCTGAGATCATCAGCCATGCAGCTTGGTGGCTCTATCACTGGTTTAGTATCAGCTTTCACTGATGTTAATGATCTACCACCAGAGCGAGCAACTATAGTTTCCTGATAAACTATTCAGATTTGGTTTGGAAAACAGATCCAACGTACGCTTGATCTATAAAGAACCAGCGTAGTTCACTCGGCACAATCTTGCATATGGATGAGGTCTTTATCAGCTTTGGTGGAAAACAGTATTACCTATGGCATGCAATTGAGCGGAAAACCAAAAGCTTGCCCCGTGAATGTAGAGAATGCAGGGGCTCAAGAGGTCAAACTCCATGAAGCACTTCTGAGGCCATAAAGTTAATCATTGTTACGTTCTTTTGTCTTCAAAATTGAGCCACTGAACATAGAGATGATAGTCGTTCCGGGTTATTGACTGCAGGTCTCTGCTGTTCCATGAGTGGTTAATTGCAATTGATACACCCAATCTCAACCGTATCGACCTCGCCACCATTTGTGAGTATTACCTGAAACCACGGATTCAGATATTAAACATTAAATATTGTGTTCCTATATTTAAGAGATACTTCAGTTTCTTTATTTATTCTGCAGTACAACGTTCACCAGCTATAATTCTGGCCATTAACCTTCTAAAGAAACATATAGATAATTCCAGGATAATGGCTAAACTTATTTTTAAACTTAAATCCGTGTCTTTCGAGGAAGCCGATGATATAAAAAATCTGCTAACCGAAAATAAAATTGATTTTTACGAGTCACCTGCCGGCAACTGGGGGGTATCCATGCACGCGCTATGGTTGAATGATGAAGCTCAATGTGTTCAGGCAAAGCTGCTAATTGATGAATACCAGCTTAAAAGAAGCCAGCGGATAAAGCTAGAAACACAGCAGA
>JBNKKI010000124.1:0-3532 GCA_050291745.1 Gammaproteobacteria bacterium
TCTTCTCCATTATCTTCACGCCAGATTTTCCCTTTATGTACATCGTCCTGATAATCCTCTACCAACACACCTGTTTCTTCTTCTGCAATGGCTTCAGCCCCTTCACCAAAACCATAAAATCCTCGACGTGAGTTACTGGTCCTATGACACATCATACAGTTGTCATTTGCAGGGAAACGTAACATGGGAACCTCAGCTTTTCCATCTGCATTAAAAGCCTCTGCATTCCAGGTGACATGGGGTTTTAAATTTCCATTTTTATCTTCCTTATAAGCAAGCTCTTCAGGTGTAATGATTCCATCGGCAGGCTCTACAGCCCCAGTCATATGGTTGATAGTCGTCTTGTCTTCACGATCAAATGACAGCAGGGTTTTGTCCAGTGACTCATCATCGCTAAGATTTAGATTCAATATTTCAAGGATGGTGGAATTCGCTTCACGAAAATGCCCCTGATTGATTAACGCTGTTATACGCATAGTCCTCAACATCGTAGAGGCAGCTCCTGTTACCTCAAGCTCTGGGTCTACAACCTTCAAAGCCGTGATATCAACATGACATAACAAGCAGTCATTTTCGACGACACCGGATTTTTTCCAGTCCCACTGACTGACTACAGAGCTTGCGGCGGCATTATTATTCTCATCAGTACCACGATTGAAATACTCTCCATCAAACTCAGCAACTGTTGTTGGATCAACTTCATCGAATCGATTTCCATTACGATCTTTTTCCATCCAGCCACCGCCTGAATGACAATAGGCGCAGCCCTTAACCATACCGGGAGTGCCCAAATCAGCAAAATCATGAGGATTACTATTTGATTTTTTTGCCTGCCAGGATGGGTTATTACCCCCCATACAGTTGTAACCACCCGCATAACCAGGAGAAATTAATAATGAGATGCCATGCTTTTCTCCATAGTCATCGCTCATTTCATCGCGACCAGCTTCTATATGGAAAGCATGAGTGATGACATCGTAATCATGACAACCGCCACAGGTTTGTTTTGAGCTATAGGGCTGACCACTGTCCAGAACGTTATTGCCTTCTTCATCCAGAATAGGAAATGCGGGTTCATGAATATAAGGTTCATCATAAACATTTGCCTGTACAGATCCTGAAAATGCCAAAAACAAAGAAACGGTAATAATCCGTAGCAGAGTATTGTTAATAGCTTTAAATACTGCGTCATGGGTTGGTAAAGTCATTTTTATTAGCCCTATAATTATTAGTACGCGTGAAGCTGATTTATAAAAACAACCAGCATTTAATATTCAGGCGAGCATTATCATTAATAAATAAACGGCGTGAATGTGACAAATTGACACAGTTTGTAGGGTTATTAATTCTTTAAAGTTTGCTGAAGCTAAGCAAATTAAGGCTTGCAGGAGTATTTAAATGGTATTGATCATAAATTGATCCAGATCAGGTCAAGCGATGTTAGGGCCTGTTACCCCTAAAGCACGCAACTATTGAAAATTCATTAGTTATTAAACTTGTAAACCTGCCCTGAACTGCTAAATTACTGTCATACATTACGGTCTTAACCAGGCAAGATTAATCTCTTTGCTAGTCTAACCATGCGGATTTTTTTGAAACCTGAAAACGATTATCAATACCTTTCATCAGACTCAGACTTGCGAAAACTCTGGTTAAGCAAAAACATCCAACACTTTTTCACAACAGAATTTTTTTCAGGTAGTTGATTGTGGTAGACAATTTTGACATACGAACTAAAGAAGCATTGATCAGAGGAACAGTTTGGGCCTTTATCGGAAGCCTTTACGGCATAATATTCATTTTTTTCTACAGCCTGTCTAATCACTACTCACTCCCTGTCAGTCCTTTTCTCATCGCCGGCACCCTGGCCGGCACCCTGGCAGCCTTAATCTACAGCAGCATGAGTCTTGCTGTGATAATCGCTTCTGTTTCATCGGTTACCAGCTTGATCGTTGCAGTTTCCAACGACGGCAATATCAATCTACTGAGTCTGGTATTAATTACAGCATTGGTTGGGGCCCTGGTCGGGGCCTGGTATGGCGTATTTGCAAAACATTCACGGGTGTTTCGAGCAGATGCAAAAACCCTGACCGGTATCTGTTCAGGCGGACTGGTATCCCTGTGCATCTTCATCGTTAATTTCCTGATACCATCTACCCCTTTGATGTTGACCATTGGTGCGAGCTGTCTTCTTACAGGCTCCTTGTATGTTGTCCTGGTTCCCATTTTTGTGCAGCGCTATGACGAAATTCTTCCTGCCGTAGGCGATGGCGCTATGGTGGGAGCAGGAACCAGTGTATTTATTGCTCTACTTTTTTTCGTCATGATCAGCGGGGTAACACCAGAAGCAGCTGGCGAACTAAAAGAACTCACCGACTATATCAGAAACAATTTTCTGCAAGCTTCCGCAGGCGGTATGCTAGGCGGCGGAATTGCCGGTTTTGCTTCTGGAATGATGTTAAAAGAATGGCAGGATTTGTAATCACAGGGTTTAAAACCTTTCTACCACTGAGCGCACAGAGAACACGGAGACTGAAGTTTTTACTTGATAACTTCCTTTGATGCCTAAAGTTTCAACTAAGAAATCAATTTTAATATTATAATCTTCAGACTAACGGATCCCCTCTGAGTCCTTTGTGAGCTCAGTGGTGAGTAACCTTTTCTATCAAATAACCGTGCTGGCATTTAATAATCATGGCTCTCAAATCAACCATTTTCAAAGCAACTGTCCAAATAGCCGATATGAATCGTGATTATTATGCTGAACATGTGTTAACACTTGCACGGCATCCATCCGAAACAGACCGACGCATGATGTTGCGATTGCTCGCCTTTTGTATCGATGCAAACGAGGCTCTTACCTTTTGCAAAGGCATTTCAACTGATGATGAGCCTGATATATGGCAGCATGAATTGCACGGTGACATCAATAAGTGGATAGAGCTCGGACAACCCGATGAGAAACGAATCCGTAAAGCCAGTAACCAGGCCGAACAGGTAATAATTTATACCTACAATGATCGCAGCGTTGATATCTGGTGGGACCAGATCAAAACTAAAATAACCCGTTTTGAAAATCTTACCATTGCCAAAATCTCCGATACTGAATTAGACACTTTAGAAGCCTTAGCCAAAAGATCTATGCAGTTACAATGCACCATCCAGGATGCAGATATCTGGCTGAGCGATAATGAACATAGTGCGCATATCAATTTAAAATATTTAATCCGCATCTAATTGAGCAGCTTTATTTGGGCAGCACGACAAGATGGAATATCAGAGATAAACTTACCCAACACCTAATTTCAGGGACTGAACACTCATGAAACCAGTTTTTTTTATTTTACTATCACTGCTGTTGATGGCCTGCACATCTGGCAGTCAAAAATCCCTACGGGAAGACGAAACGGTAGAGATTTATATCTCCCCACAGATTGACAACTATAAATCCCTGAATGCAGCCCATGAAGCCACACTATTTACCAGCATTACCGATAATGATGGCAATATCTACAATACCTTCTGGCGAAAA